>JAZNWN010000014.1:0-69354 GCA_045593405.1 Clostridia bacterium | reverse complement strand
ATTTTATAATTTTTTTCTGTTTTTATTTCTGTACTTTTAATATCTATTGTCTCACTATTTTTAATACTTTTGGGTATTCTTTTTAAATTTAAACCTATATATTCTAAAATTAAATCTTCATTTTTCATATGATATCTCCTTTTACAACTTCTTTTGATAATATATCATAAAAATATTTTATTGTATAGTTATTTTTTGTAAAAATTTGTAGGGGCGAACGAATCTATCCCCCCATCATTATAATACATAAACAATGGAAAGACAGAGCCATTTGCCCCTACGTTTTTTTTAATATTTTTTAAATTAATTTTTCATATGGGTACGTTTTTCTTTGGTGTTTTTTACCTTTGTTTATTATTTCAATAGTTTTTTTCGTAATGTATGTATCCAGTTTTTGGCTTTGTATTAAGATGCTTTCATAGTCTTCGTTTTGTTCAATCATTTTATTTAGTTTATCTTTATTTATCCTAATGAGCAAATCTAAAATCATATGGATCGCCCCCATGTTGTTATTATAGCACAATTTAATTGAGCTTTTTGTTGAAATGTGTCGATTAAATAATTTTTTTATTTTATTTTTATCTTTAATATTGTTTTTTTATATGATATAATATATTTCATTCTCGAATTAATATAAAGGATGGCGATTTTATGAGTAGAAATTTATCTTTACTTGCTGATTTTTATGAATTTACTATGTCAAATGGCTTCTTTATTAAAAATATGACTAATAAGCTTGCATATTTTGATATGTTTTTTAGAAAAATTCCAGATAATGGTGGATATGTTATTTTTGCAGGTTTAGAACAGGTTATAGAATATATTAATAATCTTAAATTTGATAATGATGATATTGAGTTTTTAAGATCTACAAATAAATTCTCTGAAGAATTTTTGAATTACTTATCTAATTTTAAATTTACTGGCGATATTTGGGCTATTCCTGAAGGGACAGTAGTTTTTCCAAACGAACCTTTAATTACTGTAAGAGCTCCTCTAATTGAAGCTCAAATAATTGAAACACTTCTTTTGCTTTTGGTTAATCATCAATCTTTAATTGCTACAAAAGCAAGTAGAATTGTATCTTCTGCAAAAGGCAGACCTGTTATGGAATTTGGTGCAAGACGTGCCCATAGCATGGACGCAGCATTTTTAGGTGCAAGGGCTGCTATGATCGGGGGATGCATACGGAACATCATGTACACTAACAGCAAAAGAATTTAAAATACCTGCTCTTGGTACAATGGCACATAGTTTTATTCAAAGTTTTGATTCTGAGTACGAAGCTTTTAAAGATTATGCTGAATCTTACCCAAATGATTGTACATTACTAATTGATACCTATGACACAATAAATTCTGGATTAGTAAATGCTATAAAAGTTTTTAATGAAGTGCTTGTTCCTAATGGTTTTAGACCTAAAGGGGTTAGATTAGATAGTGGTGATTTAGCTTATCTTTCAAAACAAGTAAGAAAAATACTAGATGATGCCGGTTTTGAAGATTGTAAAATTTGTGTAAGTAATTCTTTAGATGAATTCCTTATATCTTCTTTATTAGAACAAGGAGCACAAATAGATTCTTTTGGAGTTGGTGAAAATCTTATTACTGCAAAATCTGATCCTGTGTTTGGAGGAGTTTATAAATTAGTTGCTGTAGAAGATAATGGACAAATTATTCCAAAAATAAAAATTTCTGAAAATGTAACAAAAATTACAAATCCAGGATTTAAAAAAGTGTATAGATTTTATGATAAAAATTCTAACAAAGCATTAGCAGATGTAATTACTCTACATGATGAAAGCATTCCAGAAAATAATTATAAAATTTTCGACCCACAAAACCCATGGAAAGAAAAAAAATTAAATAATTATATAGTTCGCCCATTGCAAGAACAAATATTTAAAAACGGAAAACTTGTATATACCATTCCTTCTTTATCAGAAATATGTGAAAAATCTAAAAAAGAATTAGAAACATTATGGCCAGAAATAAAACGTTTAAAAAATCCACACAAATACTATATGGACCTTTCAAAACCTCTATGGGATTTAAAGAATAAATTATTAAAGAAATAAAATAAAAAACCGACAAAATGTCGGTTTTTTATTTTATTTCTTTATAAATCTCCATGCATCTTTACACATTTCTTCTATTCCTTTTTCTGCTACCCAACCTAGTTCTTCTTTTGCTTTATTTGCATCTGCATAGCATGCTGCAATGTCTCCAGGTCTTCTTTCTCCTATTTTGTAATTTACTTTAACTCCATTTACTTTTTCAAAGTTTGTTACCAAATCTAATACTGAATATCCATTTCCAGTACCTAGATTATAAATTTTTACACCTTTTTCTGCTCTTATTTTGTCTAGAGCTTTTAAGTGACCTTTTGCCAAATCTACAACATGTATATAATCTCTTACTCCTGTCCCGTCTGGTGTGTTATAATCATTTCCAAATACCGTTAGAGTTTCATATTCTCCATTTGCAACTCTTAATATATATGGCATTATATTATTTGGAATTCCATTTGGCACTTCTCCAATTAACCCACTTTCATGTGCTCCTATTGGATTAAAATATCTTAGTATTGCCACACTAAAATCTGCATCTGATACACATACATCTTGTAGAACTTGTTCCATCATAAGTTTTGTACTTCCATATGGATTTGTTGTAGATAATGGAAAATCTTCTTTTATTGGTAAGCTTGCCGGATTTCCATATACAGTTGCAGATGAACTAAATACTATTTTTTTGCAATTATATTTTTTCATTAATTTTAAAAGGCTAACTGTTCCTGTAATATTGTTATGATAATATTCAAGAGGCTTTTCTACAGACTCTCCAACTGCTTTAAGTGCTGCAAAATGTATAACTGATTCTATCCTATTTTCTTGAAAAACTTTTTCTAATTTTTCTTCATCTAATAAGTCTACTTCATAAAATTTAAAATCTTTATTTGTTATTTCTTTAATTTTATCTAAAACATCTGGAGAACTATTGCAAAAATTATCTACTATAATAATTTCTTCCCCTCTTTCTAATAATTCAACTACTGTGTGGCTTCCAATAAATCCTGCACCACCTGTAACTAATATTGACATATCAAATCTCCCCTATCATTTATTATCCTTTTGTAGGGGCAGGGTTTCACCCCTGCCCTCGGGCGGACGTGAAAGACCGCCCCTACATATTATTAAATTATCTCATGTTTTTATTTTGCTTCGAACCAATCTCTTCCTTCTGACAAATCAGCAAGTAATGGTACTTTTAATTTTATAACACTTTCCATTTCTTTTTTCAATATATTTTTAACTTCTTCTACTTCATCTGGATATGTTTCTATTAACAACTCATCATGCACTTGTAAAATTAATTTTGATTTCTTATCTTTTAATTTATTAAAAACATTTATCATGGCTATTTTCATTATATCTGCTGCTGTCCCTTGAATTGGTGTATTCATTGCTACTCTATGTCCAAATTGCCTTACCATATAATTATTTGATTTAAGTTCAGGAACATATCTTCTTCTATGATATAAAGTTTCTACATATCCCTGCTCTTTTGTCTCTTCAACTATTGTATCCATAAATCTTTTAATTCCAGAATATTTTTCTAGGTATTGGTTTATATATTCTTTTGCCTGTTTTCTTGATACTCCTATTTGTTCTGCTAAACCAAAATCACTTATTCCATATACGATTCCAAAGTTTACAGCTTTTGCTTTTGACCTTTCATCTTTTGTTACCTCTTCTATTGGAATACTCAAAACCTTTGCAGCTGCTTGTTTATGAATATCTTCTCCTGAAATAAATGCTTCTATCATATTTTCATCTTCAGAAATATGTGCTAAAATTCTAAGCTCTATTTGTGAATAGTCTGCATCTATATAAATACACTTGTTTTCTGGTTTAAAAACTTTTCTTAGTTTTTTACCAAGTTCAAATCTTGTAGGTATATTTTGAAGATTCGGTTCAGTACTACTTATTCTACCTGTTGCAGTTACTGTTTGATGAAAACTAGAATGAATTCTTCCTGTTATTTTATTTATATATGGAATAATTCCTTCTACATATGTCGAATTTAGCTTTACAAGTTGTCTATAATCTAATATTTTTTCTATTATTGGATGTGTTTTTTTCAACTTTTCTAAAACATCGCTATCTGTTGAATATCCTGTTTTTGTTTTTTTAATAACAGGTAATTTTAATTTTTCAAATAAAATCTCACCAAGTTGCTTTGTAGAATTTATATTGAATTCAATTTCAGCTAATTCATAAATTTCATTTGTTAGAATAATAATTTTTTCTTTTAACTCATTACCAAACTCTACTAATTCATTTTTATCAACATAAATACCTTGATATTGCATATCTGCTAAAACCTCTACTAAAGGCATTTCTATTGTATTAAATAAGTTTAAAGTGTCTGTTTCTTTCATTTTTTCTATTAATACTTGGTATAATTTATTTATTACATAAACATAAGCATATGGTTTTAAATCTTCTTTCTCTCCAGTATCAAATAAGCTTAATTGTTCTTCCCCTTTAACATTATTTTGATTTAAATATTCTTCTAAATCAAATCCCATATATTCATTAGCTAAATACTCAATAGTATATTTGCTAATTGTAGAGTTTAAAATATAACCTGCAATTTCTATATCAAACATTAAATTTTTAGGGCTTATTTCCTCTTGTTTTAATAAGATATAATCTTCTTTTTGTTTATAACCAATTTTTATTATTTCTTTATTTTCAAAAATTTCTTTAAATAGTTTTATATTTTTTATAAAATAAGACTTTTTATCTTTTTCAGAATAAATAATAACTCCTAATATTTGTTTTTGAATTACTTTGTCATTATCTATATTTGCAGTATTTAAATAGTAAAATAACTTTTTACTTTCTTTTATTTCTTTAATTAAATCATTAATTTTTTCTATATTATCTATTTGTTCATAATCAATAATAATAGAGCTTTCTTCTTGTTTTGTACTTACATTATTTAAATCAAATCTATCTATAAAGCGATTAAATTTTAGTTTTTTAAACTTATCTAGAACCGCTTCCTTATCCCACTCTTCCACTTTTATTTTTTCTAAATCCTTTTCAATCGGAGCTTCTATATCAATAGTTCCAAGAGTTCTAGAAAGGAAAGCCACTTCTTTATCATTTTCTAATTTTTCTTTTAATTTCCCTTTGATATTTTGGATATTCTCATATACACCATCAATTGTTTTATATTCTTTAATTAAATTAATTGCTGTTTTTTCTCCAACTCCACTAACCCCAGGTATATTATCTGATGTATCTCCAGCTAATCCTTTTACTTCAATTAAATCTTTTGGATTAAGGCCATATTCATCTATTATTTTTTTCACATCATAATTTTCCGTTTCAGTTTTTCCGAGCTTTAGTTCTAGGTATTCTTACATTTATGTGTTCATCCACTAATTGAAAGCTATCTCTATCTCCCGTAACTACTGTTACTTCTAAATTTTGTGCTTGTCCCCATTTTGCAAGTGTTCCTAAAATATCATCTGCTTCATAACCTTCTTTTTCAATTATTTCTATGTTCATGGCTCTTAAAACATCTTTTAGAATTGGCAATTGCATAGCTAATTCATCTGGCATACCATGGCGATTAGCCTTGTACCCATCATATAATTTATGCCTATGAGTTGGGGCTTTTAAGTCAAAGGCAATAGCCATATATTCAGGATTTATATCTTCTAGTATTCTAAAAAGTATTGTAAGGAAACCATACACTGCATTTGTATATGTTCCGATCTTCAGTCATAAGCATTTTACTTCCCATAATTCCATAAAAAGCTCTATTTATTATACTGTTTCCATCAATTAAAACTAACTTTTTCAAAAAAACTCATCTTCCTTCTTTTTTAGTCTATTTTTTCCTTAATTATATATTTAGGTCTTTCTTTTATTTCTATATACATTTTAGAAATATACTCTGACACTATTCCTATCGTTAGTAACTGAATTCCTCCCATAAATAATATAGATGTAATTATAGATGCATATCCTGGAACATCTTTTCCTAGTAATATTGTTTGAAATACAATTATTAGTGCACAAATAATTGATATAATAGATATTATTGTTCCTATTATAGTAGATATCCTAAGAGGTGCTGTTGTAAATGATACAATTCCTTCAATTGCATAACTAAACAAATTCTTAAAACTCCATTTAGTCTTTCCAACAGGTCTTTGTATATTATCAATAGTTAAATATTTTATATTAAATCCAACCCAACTAAAAATTCCTTTAGAAAATCTATTATATTCTTTTAAAGATACTATAGAATCAACTACTTTTCTAGTCATTATTCTAAAATCTTGAACCCCTTGTTCCATTGGCATAAATTTCTTCATAATGCTGTAAAATAATTTTGAAAAAGCACTTTTTACAAATGACTCTCCGTTTTCTATTTTTCCTTTTTGTCGCAACCATATCATACCCATTATTAATTTCCTGTAACATTGTCAAAATAGTCTCTGGTGGATGTTGCAAATCTGCATCAATTAAAACTACTAAGTCTCCCTCTGAATTACTAAGTCCTGCATACATTGCTGCTTCTTTTCCAAAATTTCGGGAAAAACTTATAATTCTTACATTTTTATCTTCTTGTCGTAAATCTTTTAATACAGTTAATGTTTTATCCTTACTTCCATCATCAACACATATGATTTCATATTCATAATCTTTTTCTACCATTTTAATTACTTTCATTAATTCTGTATAAAACATTTTTAAAACATCTTCTTCATTATAACATGGTACAACAATTGATATTTTTTTCATTCTTAATCCCCTCTATTTATCATATAATAATTATTAAATATTTTTATTTCATAATTTTCTTTATCTTCTACATCTTCTATCTTATCTTTACTTGTTACATATACATGATTTTCTAAAATATTTCTATCAAAATCTTGAACTCTTATTTTATCATCTTTATTTATTATATTTATAAAGTTATTATTAGATATTTTATAATAGTAATTTAATAAAATCTCTCTATCTAGAAAACTATAGTCCGCAAAATTATATTTCAATGAATACAAACAAAAAATTATGTTTTTATCATTTTTAACTATTTGAGAATCAATTATTACATTTTTATCTAAGCTAGTAACATATTCTACAGCATCACAAAAACCTCTAGACCATGTAAATGAATTCTTTATTGTTTCACAATGGCTATTATAAAACTCTATATTAAAATTAGTAAAACCAAATGCATATATTATAATTAAAATAAATACACAAAATTTGTCAAATTTAATTATATTTAATATATTATATATTCCTAATCCTATTAAAATTATAACAGGATACCATATTACATTAAGTCTATTAATATTAACATCATTAATCAATAGACCTATTAAAACGCTTACTATTAGCCATAATATAATTATATTTTTGTTTGAATTTTTATCTCTTATTAATTCTATTAAACCAAATACAACAAATATTATACTTACATGATATATTGTTCCAATAGTAGGTATAGCATTCCAAACTAGGCCATCAGCATTTATTATAATCAATTTAAAAAGAGTTTTTATATTTTCAAGTAATTGTTTTGGTATGTTTTCAGAAAAAATAATCATATCACTTTTTCTAGTGAAATACTCAAAATTCTGTATAGTAATCTTTCCTATTGTTAAATCCGGTAAATCAAAGAAATTTATAATTGTCATTATTATTAATGGTAATGAAATTAATATTACTATAAAAGCTGATATTACTACAGTTTTCCATTTAATTCTTTTATATTTTAAAGAAATAAGCATATATGTAACCAAAAAGATTGGTACAACATAAAGCGCTATACCATATGAATATGTTGTTATTCCAAAAAACAACATTGAAATATATATTAATCCATTTTTACCATCTTTTAGTCCCTTAGTAAGTATATAGATCGACAGTAATAAAAAATGTGGAAACATATTACAATCTAAACTCCATATTGATTGCATTATATGCCATGGATTTATTGCTAAAATTGCTGTAGTTATTATTGTTATCTTCTTGTTATTAAAAATAATTTCTATAAGTTTATAAAATATAAATATAGATACAATACTTACTATTAACATTGGTAATCTTATAGCAAAAATATTAAATCCAAATATTTTAATACATAATGCCATAAAATATGTAAGTAATGCACTTTGTCCTCCATAAAGCCAAGTTTCAAAATAAACAGGTAAGCTTGTTCCATACATATCCTTTCCTGTTTCTGTTATGGCTTTGGCATTAATAGCAGTCATCGCCTCATCACAATTTACATCATTTATTGTATTTGGCCATAAATATATTCGAGAAAATATTGCAATAATAAATATTAAGATTACGATAATATGTTCTTTTTTAAATTTAATTTTCATTTTCTCTTCCCTTTCTTTAGTATTTTTCATATATATCAAAATTTTCTATTTCTCCAACCTTTGTCCAGTTATTGATTATATATTCTCTTACCTTCTCCGGATTTTGCCAATTTCTTTTATACTTGTCATTCATTATTAGTACAATTGTGTTTTCTTCCTCTTTTTCTAATTTTTCAATTTGTCCTTCTTCACCCTTTGATCCCAAATTACCTTTATTAAACATATCATAATCTTTATTATATCTATTTATTGGTATCATGTATAGAGCTGCTGTTGCATCTAATACATATACTTTATTATTTTGTTGTAATATAAAATTATCAATTTCTCGTATATCCTCACTAGCTGCTGGTATATATTTAAAATGAGTAAGCTCTTTATATTGTCCACAATTATTAAAATACTGAACTATAATAATTATTGAATAAACCACTATAACTGCTGTGCTTATAATATCAAATCCCTGTAAAAAATACTTAATATATATAATTATATTATTATTACTTATTACCTTTTTTGTAAATAACCATATTATATATAATAAAGAAATAATTGCAGGAAAACTTCCAATTAGAAAATGTATACTGTCAGAAATTGGATATACTACTATAAATGCTGCTACACTGTAGCAAAATAATATAAATATATTTTTTTGTTCATCTGTTTTTATCTTCTTACAAACAGATATAAAATACATTGCTATAATTGTTAAAGGTACTAATATGCTTAATAACGATATTATAATGCCATAGTTTCCCTTTATTAAATTTAAATAAGAAATTTTATTTGTAAAAGTATTTAACGAATAAATTGCGTAATCTAAAAACTCAGTCCAAATATTATTTATACTTAAATAAATTATAAACCAAATTACTGGAATTAAAACACCTAATAATCTTATAGATATTATCTTAAATGCTTTTTTAAAATCTTCTTTTTTTGAAGAAAGAAGCAATTTATAAAATATAAATATTAAAGATACAAATAAACCTGTTGTCTGTTTAAATAATATACTTGTACCAACTAATAATCCTAGAAAAAAGTCTTTTTTATTTGAATTTAGAAATTGTTTTCCTTTTGATATATTTTTAAGTTCATAATACACTGTAATCAATATTACTAATAATATTGCAAAATTATAGTCTATGCAAAAGTGTTCATAGAATAATAGGTATATACCTATTACCAATATATTTATAATATATTGGTTGATTTTTAAAATTTTAAGTATTTTATATGTAACATACAAAATTGTTGTAATTAGCAATACTGCCAGTATTCTCATTACTATTAATTCATTAAATGTTAATTTTAAAACAATTCCACATATTATAGAAACCAGAGGTGTTATTACCATATTAAAATCTTTATATGGAAGTAATCCATCTGCAATATTTCTTGCAAAGTTATAATTCCATATTTCATCTAAATTATTAAGTTCCTTAGGGAATATAACAGATGCAATTGATAAAAAAATTACTAATATAATTAAAATATCTCTTAAAAATCTATTTTTCAATTTTCTCTCCTATTATTAACTATTTAATGAAGTTTTTTCTTCTATTTCAACATTTCTTTCAATCATTTCACTTTTTAATAATTTTTTAATATTTTTTCTTTTCTTTCTACCTTCTACATCTGGGAAGAGTTCTACTTCAACCATTTCCCATATTGGAACCCAACCACTAATTAATAATATTTCTTTCCATATATTATTTTGTTTTATTAAAGTCGATAAAAACAAAAGTATTATTCCTAAAGCTAATAGCCATAATTGTTTCATATTATTTATATTACGTTTTTCTATACTTCTGTCATATTCTTCTTGTAATCCTTTTTTTATCATTTGTATAGCATCATCTTCTATATTGCAATTCTTATTAATTATAATTTGTATTTTTTCATAACTTTTTGCAAAGATTGCTTCTTTTATAATATAATTTATCAACTTTGTAGAGACATTTTTTTTATTATATTTTTCTACTAAATCATCTTTATTTATTAAATCTATTTCAATAATTTTTTCCATCTTTTGTTTTCCCTTCTTTTTTACATATAATATTTGTTATAAAATGAGCCATATAATAAACCAACGTTGCTCCTAAAGTTATTGCCAAAATATATATTAGTAAATATATTATAAACGGAACATTTTTTTGTATTGTATTAAATACAGGTAGATGTGTTGTAAAGTATGGACTTATGTAAAACATGTTAAATGTTTCTTCATTTAGAACTCCTATATTATAAACAAATATATTTAAAAATTCTGCTAATAATACAAATACTAAAAATATCTTAAAAGCTTTTTTTAAGTTGTTTTTATTTATTTCTACAGCACCACTTATTAGCAAATACACTGATACTACAAAACTACCACAATGAAGCCACATAGTATGAATATTTATTAATACATCACTTGTAAAACAACTATCTGGAATTAAAATTGTAACAATACTTCCTAAAATAGTTACAAATGCCATATATGATAATAAAGAATCTCTTAATTTATTATTTTTTAAAAACAGGCATATTATAGATATAAATATTGGAGTTGTGCATAATTGAAAAGGTGCTGCATACCACTGATAATCCCAAGTAACAGTGTTGGTAATTGTATTATAATTAAATGACCATATTAATTGTTTTGTAATTTCTAGTAAAAGTGCAATTATTCCATATATACCTAAAACTACTTTCAGTTGCTTATCACTATATTTGTTTTTAAACTTAAATAAAATCATTAATGTTATAATAATTAAAAATATCCACATTAAATGAAACCAACCAAAAGCTTTAGGCGTTTGCATTTCTACTTGTAATATGTAAAGAACCTTTTCAAAAATATTCATACTACATCTACTCCTACATTTTTAATTACAATTATTAATTATTCTTTTCCTTTTCAATTTGTTTATAATATCTATCTTCCTCAGAAAACACACATCCACAATACTTTTGCATATACATTCCTAGTTCTCTTGCTTTTGTTTGTCCTTTTCTAAAACCTGGTCTAAAATCTCTATAAAGAAAAGTCAAACCATATTTCTTAGCAATTTCTTCACCAAGTTCTTTTAATTCCTCATGTTTTTGATATGGACTTATTAACAGTGTAGTTGTAAATGCATCATATCCATTCTGTTTTGCAAATTTTGCTGTTTGTTCTAAACGCACTCTATAGCAATATTTCGTACATCTATTTTCCAAATCATCTATTACATTTTTACAAAATTCTTTTAGTCCATAATCTTCTTCAAATATTGTTTCTATACCTATATTTTTAGTATATTCTTTTAAGGTATCTCTCCTTGCTTTGTATTCCATGTATGGATGTATATTAGGGTTGAACCAATATACTGTTGGTTCAATTCCTTCCTGTTGTAAACTATCTATACAATATATACTACATGGCGCACAGCAAGTATGTAATAATAATCTCATATATTTTGTTCCTTTTCTCCGTTATATTCATCTACAAAATATAATGGTCTATTTTTAGTTTCATTGAAAATTCTTCCTAAATATTCTCCAATAATTCCTATTAATAATATTATTACTCCAAAAAAGAATAAGTTTAATAATATAAGAGTTTGATAACCTTCTACTCCACAATTTTTAGTAATACATTTTACTATTATATAAATCAAATATATTACAAATGATAAAAATGTTGGTATACTTAAGAATGTAGATACTCTTAATGGAGATGTTGTAAATGCTGTTATTCCATCAATTGCTAAATCGATTAATTTTCTATAATTCCATTTAGTTTGTCCTGCAACTCTAGGGTCTCTATCATACATTACTTCTTTTTTCTTATATCCTATCCAGCTAAACATTGACTTTGAGCATCTTTGAGATTCTCTCATTTTCTTTAATGCATTAACACATCTTCTATCTAATAATCTAAAATCTCCCGTATCTTTTTGGATTTCTACTCTTGTTAGACTTTGTAACACTTGGTAATATAGTTTTGATGTAAATTTCTTTAAGAAAGTTTCACCTTTTCTACTACTTCTTCTAGCATAAACATCATCATATCCTTCTTCCCACCATTTTATAAGTTCTGGTATTAATTCTGGTGGATCTTGTAAGTCTGCATCAATAAAAATAACTGCATCTCCTGTTGCATAATCAAGACCTGCTATCATAGCTGTTTCTTTTCCAAAATTTCTTGAAAAGTTTACATATGAAATTCTAGTATCTTTATTTCTCATTTCTTTTATAAGTTCTAATGTTTTATCTTTACTTCCATCATTTACAAATAAAACTTCAAATTCATATTGATTTAAATCATTCATCATAGTATTTAGTCTTTCGTATAAATATGGCAATGCTTCTTCTTCATTATAAGATGGTACAATTATTGTGATTTTTTTCATTTTATATTCCTCCTATTTTTTCTATTCCTAAATGTTCATATGTTTTTGGTGTTACAATTCTTCCTCTTGGTGTTCTGGCAATAAATCCCATTTGCATTAAATATGGTTCATAAACATCCTCTATAGTTTCTGCTTCTTCCCCAATAGTCAATGACAAGGTGTCTATTCCAACAGGACCACCGTGAATAATTGTAAACTATTGTTTCTAATATTTTTCTGTCTATATTATCTAATCCCAAATCATCTATCTCTAGTTTTTTTAAAGCAAGTTTTGCAATTTCATTTGTTATTTTTCCGATCTCCCAGTACAGCTGCATAATCTCTTACTCTTTTTAAAAGTCTATTTGCAATTCTAGGTGTTCCTCTTGAACGTTTAGCTATTTCCAAACTTCCTTCTTCAGTAATTTCTATATTTAAAATATCTGCTGACCTTCTTATTATTGTATTTAATTGTTCTTCATCATAAAGTTCTAATCTTTGTACTATTCCAAATCTATCACGAAGTGGAGTAGTAAGAGAACCTGCTCTTGTTGTTGCACCAATTAATGTAAATTTTGGCAAATCAATTCTTATAGATTTTGCCTCAGTTCCTTTTCCTATGATTATATCTAAATTATAAT
This sequence comes from Clostridia bacterium, assembly GCA_045593405.1. Lineage (GTDB taxonomy): Bacteria > Bacillota > Clostridia > TANB77 > CAG-508 > UMGS1933. The sequence continues at coordinate 55,922 of JAZNWN010000014.1, read as the reverse complement.
CTTCTAAAGCAGGATACAAAATTTCTTCTACATTTCTATTTAATCTATGTATTTCATCTATAAATAAAACATCATTTGTTTGAAGTCCTGTAAGTAATGCTGCTAAATCTCCGGGTTTTTCAATTGCAGGACCAGATGTAATTTTTATATTTGATTTCATTTCATTTGCAATTATATTTGCAAGAGTTGTTTTTCCAAGTCCAGGTGGTCCATATAACAACACATGATCTAAAGCTTCTTTTCTCTTTTTAGCTGCTTCAATGTATATCTTCATATTTTCTTTTACTTTAGTTTGTCCAATATATTCTTTTATAAGTTTAGGCCTTAATGAAACTTCAGCAAACTCTTCTTCCTGGTTTTGAGTTTCTGGTAATAATAAATTGTCATCCATATGAAAATCCTCTTTCTCCTATTTTTCTATCTAATTATATATATAAATAGATTGTTTTTCAAGAGAAATAAAAAAAATAATAATTGTGTGTTTTGTATTTTGTGTTTGGAATTTGTAAAACTAAATTTTCTTAATCTAATTTCCAAATTCCAAATACCAAAAACCAAATACAAATTATTATTTCTTTCTTCTTAATATCATTCCTTGTTCTGCTTCTTTTGGTAATACCATTTTTACCTTTTGGCCTTCTTTGCCTGGATTTACATGGTCTATTTGTTCATCTGTTTCACAATCCCATAGTTTATCTATGATAAAACTAATTGGCTCTAACTTTCCTGGAACAATTAATTCTAATGTATCTCCTACATTTAATCTGTTTTTTATTTCAATTATACTTTTTTCTTCAGCTTGTACAACTTTTCCTCCAAATTCATAATCTGGATTATATTGTTTTCCTTCATATTCTTGAAAGTCTTTATTATTTTTATCATTAAAATAAAATGTTGTAAGTCCTCTAGTCTTTGTTTTTTCTAATTCTTTTAAGAATTTTATATAATCATAATTCTCTACATCCTCAAAACATTCATCAATTGCATGTCTGTATGTATTAATTACTGTTGCTAAATAATACTCTGTTTTTAATCTTCCTTCTATTTTTAGACTATCTACTCCCATTGTAATTAATTCTGGCAATTCTTTTATTAAACACATATCTTTAGAAGATAATATATATGTACCATGTTCATCTTGTTCCACTGGCATCATAAGGCCTGGATTATTCTTTTCTTCAAGATATAAATTATATGCCCATCTACAGCTTTGAGCACAATCACCTAAATTAGCTCCTCTTCCTGCTAGAAAATCACTCAAATGACATCTTCCAGAATATCCATAGCATATTGCACCATGTACAAACATTTCTATTGTCAAATCATCTGGTTTATTTGTCATTATATCGTTTATTTCTTCTTTACTAAGTTCTCTTGCTAATATTACTCTTTTAGCTCCATTATTGTACCAAAACTTACAAGTATGATAACTTACAGTATTTGCCTGAGTACTTATATGAATTTCTAAATTTGGTGCAACTTCTTTTACAGCTTCTACCACTCCGCCATCAGACACAATTACTGCATCTGCTTTTATTTCATCTAGTATCTTTACTTGTTTTTTTATTTCTTCATAAATGTTATCTCTAGCATATATATTTAGTGCTACATATACCTTCTTATTTATACTATGAGCAAACTTAACAATTTTAGCAAGTTCATCATCATCCATATCTACTCTAGATCTTAATGATAAATTTGATGTTCCTACATATATTGCATCTGCTCCATATTTAAATGCTGTTTTTGCTTTTTCAAACGAACCCACTGGAGCTAATAATTCTGGTTTCTTCATAAATTAATCCCTTCCTACTACTTTTGCTATTTCATTAGATTGTGGTAATACAAAAGTATTATTAATTATTTTATTTCTTAAAATCCCCCACGCCTCTTCTTTACAATTAATTACTGGTAAACTTGGTTCATTAACTAGATTTCTTTGTATATATGGTTCTAAAGAAGGAAATGCTTTGGCAAAATACATATCATAATTTGCTACAGGGCAAGAATGTATTGCTTTATATTCCATTATAGCATTTTCTAAGAATGGCCACATACTAATTAGTGTTCTACTAGAGTGTTCTAATTCTATCTCCCCCTCATCATTTCTAATAAATGTAAACGGAAAATCTACACCTCTTATTAGTTTTCTTTGAAAATATTTTGCTTCTACTTCTTCTTCATTTACACTTTTATACTTAACATGTTGTGCTCTCCCACATTTTATTTCTTGTTCTACATCTAATGTTTTAAATTGAATTTCAAAAATAGGCATGTTTTTTCTTAATTCACTATCTCTACTTAAATATTGATTGATAAAATTTAAAGATTTTTCAAAATTTTGTTGTAATGTAATATCTAATTGTCCATTATTTAATATTTCCTGTATTAAAATTGGATATCTTGGCTTCTTACAATAAATTTCACTTTTTTTATATTGTTTTTGCTCTTTTCTTGACAAATCTCTATATTCTGGTTTTAATTCCCACGTTTCAGAATCCAAAATATGATTTTCAAGTTCTTTAGATTCTGTTCCATTTAAGTTTCTCTTCACTGCGCCAGTACAATGATGTGCAAAATATCCATTAGATTTATTAAAATTTTTTTCTCTAATATATTTTCCTTCAAATAAATTATGTATTATAAGCATTAAAATTTCTTTGTCTCTTTCACTTTCAGCTACAATCTCAAATCCAAACACATCATCTAATATTTTTTTCTGCGTGTTAGTTATTGCACTGTCAACTGCCTTTAATCTAGTTCTAAGTTTTGTTTTCCCAATTATACCATTATTTTTTAACATTGTAATCGTAGAATTTATAGCTTCCATAAAACCTATATATCCTGGTAAAGCTTCAGATATAAAAACTCTATATGCATCTAATTCCCTTTCTTTCTTTTGTTTCTGTTCATTTTCAACTACTTTTAAGCCTTCTCTAAATTTTGATGTCACGATTAAAATACACCTTTCTTTCTTCTTGTTATTGTTAGTCCATCTCCTACTTCTAAAAGTGTAGTTTCTAGTTTTTTATTTTCTTCCAACTCTTTTAAATATTCCCTAAGTCCTCTTACTGCAGTTCTTTGTTTATGTTTATTATAATCACTCAAAGTATAACCTTTATACAAAATATTGTCTGCAATAATTATACCTTTGGGCGAAAGCATTCTTATTGCCTCTTTTAAGAAGAATGGATATTTGCCTTTTGCTGCATCTATAAAAACTGCATCATACTTTTCATCTAAACTAGGTAATATTTCTACTGCATCTCCTGTTATTATATTGATTTTATCTTCTAGTTTCAAATCTTTTATATTAATTCTTGCCTCGGCTATTCTTTCTTCATCTCTCTCAATTGTATCTATTCTTCCACTTTCAGACAAATATTTTGAAAAACAAATAGCAGAATAGCCAATGGCTGTCCCTATTTCTAATATTTTATTCGGTTTTAATTCTTTTAGAACTTCTCCTACAACTTCCAAAGTATCATCCATTATTATTGGAATATGTTCATTTAAGGCTTTTTCTTTTATTTGTTCTATTGTTCTCATAATTTATCATCCTTTTATATATATAAAAAATGTGTAGGGATAACCCCCTACAATTTTAATATTAATTTTAATGTATTTGGAATTTGGTATTTGGATTTTATTTTCTTTTACATTAATGTATTCCCAAAAACCAAACACACAACACCAAATACATAGTTAAATTACTCCTTTTTTGCTCTTGCTGCTAATCTTTCTCTGGTTTTTGAGTCTAATATTTTCTTTCTTAATCTTAAGCTTTTTGGTGTTATTTCTACTAATTCATCATCTGCAATAAATTCTATTGCTTTTTCTAATGACATTTGCATTGGTGGTACAAGTCTTAGTGCATCATCAGAACCAGATGCTCTTGTGTTTGTTAAATGTTTTTCTTTACAAACATTTATAGAAATATCTTCGTTTCTTGCATTTAATCCAACTATCATTCCTTCATATACTTCAACACCTGCTCCAATAAACAAGTCTCCTCTTTCTTGTGCATTATATAATCCGTATGTTACAGATGTTCCTGCTTCAAATGCTACTAAAACACCTCTTGTTCTTGAAGAAATATCTCCTTTATATGGTTCATATGAATCAAAAATGCTATTCATTGTACCTTCACCTTTAGTATCTGTTAAGAATTCTGTTCTATAACCAATTATTCCCCTTGCAGGTATCTTAAACTCAATTTTTGTATGTCCAGCTTCAGCCGGTTCCATATTTACCATTTCGCCCTTACGTCTACCTAGTTTCTCAATAACTGTTCCAATAGAATCATCTGGCACATTAACTACTAGTTTTTCTATTGGTTCACATTTTACACCATCAATTTCTTTTATTATAACTTTTGGTCTTGAAACTAAAAGTTCAAATCCTTCCCTTCTCATATTCTCAATTAAAACTGATAAATGTAATTCACCACGTCCACAAACCTCAAAACTATCAGCAGAATCTGTTTCTCTTACTCTTAAGCTTACATTTCTCTCTAATTCTTTAAATAATCTATCACGAATATGTCTTGATGTAACAAAGTCTCCTTCCTTTCCTGCTAATGGGCCATTATTTACAGAGAAAGTCATAGACACAGTTGGTTCATCTATATCTACAAAAGGAATTTTTTCTATATTATTTATATCACACAAAGTATCTCCTATATGAACTTCTGCCATTCCAGTTAATTCAACAATATCTCCTGCCTTAGCCTCTTCTACTTCTACTTTCTTAAGTCCTGAATATGTAAACAATTTTGCAACTTTTCCTTGTATATTTTTATCTGCTTTACATATCATAATTGGCATACCAGATTTAATTGTTCCTCTTTCAATTCTTCCTATACCAATTCTTCCTAGATAGTCATCATAATCAATATTAGATACCAACATTTGAGTAGTTCCATCTATTTCACATTTTGGTGCTGGGATTATATTTACTATTGTCTCATAAATACATCTTACATTATCAGATTCTTCGTTTAAATCCATTTTTGCTATTCCATTTTTTGCAGAAGCATAGATAATTGGAAAATCTAATTGATCATCATTTGCTCCTAAATCAATAAATAATTCTATAACCTCGTCTATAACTTTTGCCGGATTAGCTCCTGGTCTATCAATTTTGTTTATAACAACTATTGGTTTTAAATTCATTGCCAAAGATTTTTTTAATACTTCCCTTGTTTGTGGCATTGCACCTTCAAAAGCATCTACTAAAAGTAAAACACCATCAACCATTTTTAATACTCTTTCAACCTCTCCACCAAAATCAGCATGTCCAGGAGTATCTACAATATTTATTTTTATATCATTGTACATAACCGATGTATTTTTAGCAAGTATTGTTATTCCTCTTTCTTTTTCAATGTCATTTGAATCCATTACTCTATCATCTACTTGTTCATTACTTCTAAATGTACCACTTTGTTTAAGTAAGCTATCAACCAAAGTTGTTTTACCATGGTCAACGTGTGCAATTATAGCAACATTTCTTATTTTTTCATTAATCATTTCTATTTTCCCCTTTTATTAATTATTATAATTTATATTAAAGCAACAATTAATTATACTCTATTTTAAAGCTTCATGTCAAGCAAAATTTGACTTTTATATGAGTATTTGCTATAATATATTTAGTTTAATCGAAAGATTAAAAAAAAATTTGGAGGTATACAACATGAGAAACACACCCCTTTACAAAATTTCCCGGGCCATCCTTATCTTCGTCTGCTTGGTAATTTTATTCTTTGCAGGCGCATGGGTAGGCAGCACCCACCTGACGGTGGACTGGAAGCTGGCTACACTGGGAACCATTGCGGTATTGGCAATTAGCTATACCATATGGTTTGCAGGTCGGTTCTCCAGAGGCATTCCTAGAGCACCGGAACCGGAAAATGAAGAGGAAGAATAACCTCACACATGTCACCATATTTGGTGCAAATACCCCTAGCTAACGCTAGGGGTATTATCCTTTTTTTACATATCTCTTAATCTAACAATTTCATCCATTAATTCTTTAGTTAATTTTGATAGCACTTCTTTATCACTTATTTGTTCCTTATATTCATTAAAATACATTGGTTTTCCTATATTTAGAATAATCTTACTAAAAATTTTAAAATTTCCTTTTATACCAATTGGAACTATTGGAACTCCTGCTTTTACTGCAATTGTAATTGATCCATTTTTTACAGGTCTTCCTTTTTCCAATCCTTTTCTTGTTCCTTCTGGAAAAATTAGAAGTAATTCCTTGTTTTTTAATATTTTTAGAGATGTTTTTATTGCACCTAAATCTGCACTATTTTGTTTTACAGGATAAGCTCCAAAAACCTTTCCAAGCCAATTTAGAACTTTGTTTTTAAACAATTCTTCCTTAGCAAGTACATTTATTTTCCTTTTTGCATGTACAACAACTACTACAGAATCTAACCCATGAACATGATTTGGGCAAATAAGCGCAGCTCCTTCTTCTGGAATATTTTCTTTTCCATTTATTTTTATTCTATATATAAGTATTGAAATAAACCAAAAAATCCCTTTTAAAAATTTTCTCATAACCATTCTATTCCTTTCAAAAAATAATATCAATAATGTGATATTGTAGCCAAACGCAGGTGCTTATATATTTTATTTTTTGAGCAACTCCGGGGTAACCGCCTTAGAAAATGTTTGAACGTAAGTGAATTACATTTTCTTGGATGGGGCAGCGACAAAAATAAAATATATAACACCGACGAGATTTGGCGGACTATTGGTAATTAATATTTTTCTTTTATTACATTAATAATTTCTTGCACAACCTCATTAATTGTCTTATCTGTTGTATCCACTATTATACTATCTGGTGCAAGCTTTAAAGCACCTACTTCTTTTGCTTTATCGTTTGCATCTCTCATCTCTATATTATTTCTTACTTCTTCAAATGTTATATTCACACCTTTTTCTTGCATTTCTTTATATCTTCTATTTGCTCTTTCTTCTATTGAAGCATCTAAATAAATTTTTACATCTGCATTTGGAAAAACATATGTACAAATATCTCTTCCTTCCATTATTATGTCTTTACCTTCTGCTAGTTTTCTTTGTAATTCTACCATTGCAAATCTAACTTCTTTTATAGATGACACTTGTGACACAATGCCTGTTACCTCTTTTGACCTTATTTCTTTTGTGACATTTTTACCTTCTAAGTATACTATGTCTCCATCTATTGTATTATCTATTGAAATATTTATATTATTTGCCACTTCAATTATTTTTTCTTTTTCTTCTAATTTTATTTTATTATTTAAACATTTTAGAGCAACACATCTATATGTTATCCCAGTATCAATATTCGTTAATCCTAATTTATTCGCAATAATTTTTGTTACTGTTCCTTTTCCGCTTCCAGCTGGTCCATCAATTCCTACAATAAATGACATTTCTATTTCTCCCCTTCTTCTGGCATTTGTATTCCTTTTGCCACAATTTCAATATTATCTACATTCATAGCTGTTAAATTTTCAATTTCACGTTTAGTTTTTTTCTTGAAATCTGTTAAACATTTTACTATATCATAACCATAGTTTATTATAACTTCTATATATATACTAACTCCCACTTCAGTTGTTTCTACTCTCGTTCTATTTATTTTGTATATAAATTCTGCTTTTTCACTTAAATATTCTATGATTTGTTTAAAAACTGTATCTGATATTTTATAATTACCTAAATAACTAAATGTTGGTCTTATAATTGATTTTTCAGCTATATATGGTTTGCTATTTTTTCCTTTAGACTTAAAAATTTGTAAAGGATCTAAAATATAACCTGAAAAATCTTTTTTTATTTCAAAAGTAGGTACTGGAATTACATGTTTTCCTTCTACTTTTCTCATTCTTCTTGCTTCTTCAATTTCTTCTTCTGTTGCGACATCATTAATATATATAATTTCAGTAAATTCACGAAGTCCTAAATTTATTCTGATTTTTTCTACCATATTATCAGATGTCCCAAGAATCAAAATACTGTCAGGCATATATTTCACAAATGCTTTTTTTATTTCTAGTACATCTTTTTCATTTGTAAATAATGCTTTTTTTATTGTTTCAATTTTTGTTGGAGCCTTTTTTGCAGATTCTCCTGCAACTACTTTGGTATCATTTATAAGCAAACCATCATCTATAATATATTTTATACCTCTCTCTGCCGCAACCATTTGAGCTCTATAGCTTTTCCCTGTTCCAGATGGACCAACAAATGCATATGTTTTTATTCTCGCTTCTACAAGCTTATCTATTATCATATTCATCACCTATTTAATTAATGAACAAATTATATCATTTAAAAATAAAAATGTCACTAGTTTTTATTAAATGATTTATGTGTTTAAATTTATTTTATTCTTGTAGGGGACGCAGCTTTCAAATATGTTAAACCTTTATTCGGGTCGCTCTGGGGTGCGATCCCTACACAAACATAATAAAACCTCCATTTCAAAAAGAAACGAAGGTTTTAATTTTATGACAATTCTTTTACATCTATACTTCTTACATGTTCTATTTTTTCCCAAGTTGTATTTGGTTTTATTAAAGCTTTGATATTTATCAATATCCATGAGCCCATAAATGCTGGATAACAAAGCAATCCCTTTAACATTGGTTTTATTTTTCTTTTATCTAATATCATTGCAAATGCTGCTGAAAGTGGTGTCATTAAAAATGTTGCAAATAAATATCTTCCAATACTCCATACAAGTTCTACTCCTGTCATTCCATGACCTGAAAATATTACAAAATTTAATAACAATAATGATAATGTTATTACTAATAATGGCATCCCCATTAAATACAAAAATCCATCAAATGTAACTAATTTTCTATTTTTTATTGCATTTTTTGCTAATTGTTTTGTATATATTTTGAAACATTGAATATGCCCTACTGACCATCTCATTCTTTGTGTCCAAGATTGTTTGAATCCTGTTGGTTGTTCATCAAAAACCACTGCATCAGTTGCCCAACCTAATTTTCTTCCTTGGCACATATTTATTAATGAAAATTCAATATCTTCTGTTAAAGTCTCTGTTTGCCATCCATTTGGTTTTATTACATCAAATTTAACCATGAAGCCTGTTCCATTTAATAGTGGAGAAAGCCCTACATTATATCTTGCCAAATGATAAAATCTATGCATTGTCCAGTAGAATAGTGCATATCCTGCTGTAATCCAGTTGTCTGTTGGGTTTTTTATATCTCTATAACCTTGAACAACTTCTTCACCTTGACAAAGTTTTTTATTCATATTTTTTATAAAATCTGGCATTACAACGTTATCAGCATCAAATACACAAAAAGCATCATAAGGTGCATCTTCTTCTATTTTTTGTTTTAAAAACCATTGCATTGCATAACCTTTTGTTTTTTTAGTAGAGTCAAATCTTTCATATACAATAGCTCCTGCATTTCTTGCAATTTCTGCTGTATTATCTGTACAATTATCTGCTATAACATAAATATCTAATAATTCTTTTGGATAATTTTGTGCTCTTAAACTCTTTACTAAATTTGCTACAACTGCTGCTTCGTTATGTGCTGGTATTATAGCCATAAATCTGTGTTTTTTATTAATTTTTAAAGGTTTATCTTTAAATTTTATTAAAGAACATACACTAATTCCAATATTATAAATCCAAAAAATTGTTATTATAAATACTATTGCTTGTTGCAATACATTTAAATATTTCATTTTTTTACTCCTTTAATTTATTATATGTATTTTATTCCCGTTTAATGTCCATTTTGTATTATACTATATTTTTACAAATTATGCAAGATTTGGAAGATTTTTTGTTTAAATAAATCAAAAATTATTTTTATGAAATAACATAGGGGCTGGCATCCCTAAGATAATCCGAAAACAAATAAAACATTATTTTACGGGTTACTGAGAATGCCTAGCCCCTACATATTTTACAATAATAAACTATTCTTCTGTTTGTTCTCCCACTTTCTTTAAGCTAATCTTTCCTTGATTGTCTATGTCTAATACTTTAACTATAATTGTATCTCCCTCTGAAAGAACATCTTCTACTTTTTCAATTCTTTCTTTAGATATTTTTGATATATGAAGTAATCCTTCTTTTCCTCCACCTAAATCAACAAATGCTCCAAATGGCATTATTTTTGTTACAGTTCCTTCGTAGAATTCTCCCACCTCTATATCTCTTACAATTTTTTCAATAATAGAGTATGCTTTTTTTGCCATTTCATTGTCCATTCCAGCAATAAACACACTTCCGTCTTCATCTATGTCTATTTTTACTCCTGTTTCTTCGATGATTTTGTTTATTACTTTTCCACCAGAACCAATTACATCTTTTATTTTTTCTGGTTTAATTTGCATTGTTAACATTTTTGGTGCATATTTTGAAACTTCTGCTCTAGGCTCTGCAATTTGTTTTAACATTATTTCGTCTAATATATATTGTCTTGCTTTTTTAGTTCTAGCAAATGCTTCTTCTATAATTTTGTATGTTAATCCATCCACTTTAATATCTACTTGTATTGCTGTAATACCTTTTTCTGTTCCTGCTACTTTAAAGTCCATATCTCCAAAGAAATCTTCTAATCCTTGAATATCGGTAAGCATTACATAATCATCTGGATTTTCTGGGCTTGTAACAAGTCCTGTTGATATTCCTGCAACTGGTCTTTTAATTGGAACACCTGCATCCATTAATGCCAAAGTACTTCCACATATACTTGCTTGTGATGTTGAACCATTTGAACTTACAACTTCAGATACAACTCTTATTGTATATGGGAACTCTTCTTTTGATGGAATTACTGGAACTAATGCTTTTTCAGCTAATGCTCCATGTCCCACTTCTCTTCTTCCTGGTCCACGAGATGTTTTAGCTTCTCCTACACTATATCCAGGGAAATTATATTGATGTAAATATCTTTTTGTTTTTTCTTCGTCTAATCCATCTAGTATTTGTTCTTCACTTGTCATTCCTAGTGTTGCAATTGACATTACTTGAGTTTGACCTCTTGTAAATACTGCACTACCATGTACTCTTGGAAGTAATCCAACTTCACATGAAAGTGGTCTTATTTCGTCTATTGCTCTTCCGTCTGGTCTTTTATGTTCATTATAAATCATTGCTCTTACGCATTTTTTTTCTAATTTATATAAAGAATCTGCTATATTTTGTTTTTCATCTTCTGCTTTTTCTTCTCCATATTTTTCTACAAAATATGCTTTTACATCTTCAGCAATTTTGTCCATGTTAGCGTCTCTTACTTCTTTGTCAACTGCTTGTACATCTACATACATTCTATCATAGAATTCTTTTTCAATTTCTTCATAAATATCATGGTCAACTTCAAATGATTTATATTCAAATTTTGGTTTTCCAATTTCATCTCTAATTTTTGCAATAAATTCACATATTTTTTTGATTTCTTCATGTCCAAATTTTATTGCATCCAACATTTGTTCATCTGGCATTTCATCTGCACCAGCTTCTATCATTGCAACTTTGTCTACCGTTCCTGCAACTGTTAGTCTTAATGTGCTTTTTTCTCTTTGTTCTAGTGTTGGGTTAATAACTAGTTCTCCATCAACACATCCTACTTTTACTGCTGCTGTTGGTCCTCCAAATGGTATATCAGATATTGAAAGTGCTGCTGATGCTCCTATCATTGCACAAAAATCTGGTTCATTATCTGGTTCTACAGATAATACTGTTGCAACAACTACTACATCATTTCTGAAGTCTTTTGGAAATAATGGTCTTATTGGTCTATCTATTGCTCTTGATACAAGTATTGCTTTATCTGCTGCTTTACCTTCTCTTCTTGTAAATCCTCCTGGTATTCTTCCTACTGAATACATTTTTTCTTCATAATCTACTGATAATGGGAAAAAGTCTATTCCTTCTTTTGGTTCTTTAGATGCTGTAACATTTACCATTACAACTGTTTCTCCGTATCTTACTAATACGTGTCCATTAGCTAGTCCTGCTAATTTTCCTGTTTCTATGCTTAAAGTTCTTCCTGCTAATTCCATTGAATAAGATTTAAACATAATTAATTCCTCCTTAAATTTTTTATAATTCAAATACAATCTTCGAATTAGTAACCTCTATAATATGTTTATTTTTTAAACATATTATACAAGCTACTATATTTCTAATATTGTATTTAATTAACATATTTATTCGGTTTTTTTAATACTGTAGGGGTCGGTCTTGACCGACCGGCGGGCTAGTCAAGACTAGCCCCTACAATTCCCCTACAAAAAAGGCGGAATATATCTATCCGCCCCTAATGTTTTATTTTCTTAGATTTAATTTTTCTACTACTTCTCTATATTTTTCTAAGTCTTTTTTAGCTAAGTAGTTTAGTAAGTTTCTTCTTTTACCTACCATTTGTAATAATCCTCTTCTAGAGTGATTATCTTTTTTGTGAACTTTTAAATGTTCTGTTAGTTCATTAATTCTTTCTGTTAAAAGAGCTATTTGAACTTCTGAAGATCCAGTATCGTTTTCTTCTCTTTTGAAAGCGTTAATAACTTCTTGTTTTCTTTCCTTTGTCATTTTTTATTCCTCCTATTTTAAATATTGCCTTAAACTGAACGAAAAGTCGGATATTCTTTAAGTCAAGTAAAAGGTTTGCTCTTTTCGAACGTATCTATTTTACTATATTTTCCAAAAATATGCAAGGGTTTTTTAAAATTTCTCTCAAGTTATTACTGCAAAACAAAAACACCTTTTATTAAAAGGTGTTTTTTGTAAACTGGTTAATCATCTACTTTCAGTAAGAAATCCATTTGTTCAACTAAATAAATTCCAGCAAGTAAAGCAATAATTACGTTCTCTATTTGTGCTCCTGCACTAAAATGAACAATTAATACAAAAGCTAAGCAGACTAAAGCGGCTGCCAGAAAGAGTTTTGCAATAATTACTGTTTTTTTTAGCTTTTGGCTCATCTTTTTACTCTTACGGTAGTAAAAAATATTCATAGCCGCATAGCCACCAATTCCTGCAATCGTAATGACAATCATCATTATTTGAACAAACAATTTTGCCAGTTCCATATTTTCCCTCCTTTTATTGATGTGTGATAATATATGTAAAACCCAAAAGGGTGAAAATATAAATTCCTCCCCAACTTAGTAAATTCAGGGATATTTATAAAATTTTTCAAAATGTATTCTAACACATTTTTTATGTTAATGCAAATTTGTATTTTTTTAATAATATTTATCTTTTTCCCAATTGTATGGATTGTTTATTATGTATTATTTTATTATTAAATATTCTTTTTCATTTCTAATTACATGTTCATAATAATTTCGTTGCCATAATTTTATTCCTTGTACATTATTCATTTGATTATATCTTTTTGTTGTAAATGATTTTATTTCTTGTATTATTCTATGTAGGGGCGGGGTTCCACCCCCGCCCGTTTTTTCTATTATTAAATGAATATGATTGAGCATTATAACGTAATCATTAATTTCTATGCATTTATATTTGTTAATAATGAAATTAAATGATTTGATTATTTCATTTCCTATTTTTGTATTTTCGGGCGGGGGTGGAACCCCGCCCCTACAAACACCTGGAATTATTTTTGACAAATTACATTCTCTATTTTTTGTACATATCGTTATAAAATAATATCCTTCTAACGAATAATCATAATATTTTAATCTAATTTCTTTTCTTTGGGGCAAATTTTCTTTCATATAATTCCTTTCTCCCCCAATATAAAAATGAGGCAGATTTTTCTGCCCCATGATTATTTAAACATGTTTTTATTAATATTTCAATAATATTTTATTGACCAAATTCGACAAATATTTGCGGGTCGCCCTGGAGTGCGACCCCTACAATATACAAATATTATTAATTATTTTCTATATTATTAACTATGTCCTTTATTATACTTATTTTTTCTTCATCTTCTACTGGTTCATATGTTTCTTCTAGTTGTTTTATTAGTGATTGTAGTTTTGCCATATCTCTTCCTATCATTTCCCAGTTATTACTTTGGTTTGATTCTTCTAAGTTATTATTTGCTTTTATTATTTCTGCAACTAAAGCATCTAAGTCACTTGTTTCTACTGTTATACTTACCGCTTCTTGTGATAATAAATTATTTAACGCTTCTTGTGAATTATCTCCAATTGCCACCTTATCTCCAGATGCTACTACAACTTTTTTTAGCACTGGAACTGGGGTTTCGTTTGTTTCATTTAACATTATTTGATAAATAGGCTCTACATATAACAATGTATTATTAATTGGTACAACTATTATGTTCTTAGTTATCTTAGCTCCTGTAACATTTAAAGACTGTATTTCATTTGATATTGTTTCATCTTGTTCTATTAATGCATCTAATTGTATAGTTCCAAGTATTGCTGTATCTGACTCAAATTTATAAACTGTTAGTTTTGCTTCTTGAGAATTAGCATTATAAGTCCCTACTAAATATGAATTTATATTTTGTTTCCCTTTGATAGTATATGGCACTACTAATCCCACTTCTGCTTCTTCTCTATCAACTGTTTTTACCATTGTATAATAGCTATCTAGTGGTGTTCCATTTAAACTTGTAAGTTTGCTTGTATTCTCTGTTGCAACTTCCCAGATGTCATCTGCTCTATATAAAACCTCTGCTTGTACATCATGGTATACTTTTAATATTTCTGATTGTACATCATAAAGGAATTTTGGATATACAATGTGTTTTGCTATATCTTCTGGTATTTTTTCGTCTAATGGTTCAAATAAATCAGAATACATATTCCTGTAAGCCATTACTATTGGGTCTGTTCTATCTGTTATATAGAAACTCATTGTTCCATCATAAGCATTTATTAATACTTTTACAGAATTTCTTATATAGTTAATTTCTTGATTTGTACCATCTAAAAATTCTATGTTTGTTTTTTGTGAATATGGATATTGCTCTGATACTGTATATGCATCTAATATCCAAACTAGTTCACCTTCATCTGTTACAACCATATATGGATTGTCATCATATATTAGATATGGCATAACTACTTTTGCTCTTTCTATTATATTTCTACTTGTAATTATTGAACTTTCCTTTGTTGTATCTTTAGAAAAAGCTAATTTTAAGTTTCCTTCTCTTATCCCTAATATTAATCTATCTAAGAAATTCAAATTTAATCCAGCATTACCATCATAAGTATTGTAACTATTTGTTGTACTTGTTAATGGATAATCATATTCTACTGTTTTGTCTTTATTTATTACAATACTTGTATTAGTTTGCATTCCAAAATAAATTCTTGGCTGTGTTATAATTATTCCTTCATCAGTTTCAACAAATCCACTTTTTATATAATTTAAATGACCTGCTCCCTCAGTATTTGAAGCAGAAGTAATAATTGCACCATATCCATGAGTATATTCATATGTTTTTGAATTATATGTTCTTGTTTCATTACTTAATATTTCTCTTGGACTAATATACACTAGAGTTTTTTCACCTTTTATATCATATAGTCCTATTTTTGTGTTTTTAAATGTATAATAACCTAAACTTGTTTGATATTCTTCTAAATGTGTTAAAACAGTAGTCTCATTTAATATGTTTACATTATTAATTACATTTTTATTTTGTTCTATGTCTTCTGCTGTTATTGTTCCACTGTTTTCAATCTCTATTTCTTCTGTATTTATGTTATAAGCATTTTTTGTGTATTCTATACTGTAACCTATATAATCTTTTTCCTTGTCTAGCTCATCAGAATTTACATATATTAAATCCACTCCAACCATTAATAAAAATAATAACACTAAATATGTTGGAATGATTGCTATTGTAATATTCATTTTTTTATATTTACGTTGTTTAAAAAATACTAATGCAAATACTAAACAAACCAAAATTAATACTGCAAATATTCTATAACCCCAAACTTCAACTGTAACATCTACTAGTCCTGCTCCTGTTATTTCTACGGTTTTTCCTACCGTCATGAATTTGTCAAAAACTGTATCTTGTATTTTTATTAATGTAAACATTGAAAACAACACAACTACAATCACTATATTTACTATTAATTGTTTTATGAAAGTGTTCTTTTTTAATGTTTCCATATTTATTCCTTCATCAAAAAATCTATTGAAAACAAAAATATAATATGCAGCTATATATAATGTTAAAATAGCTACTAATCCAATTGAATATAAAACTACAGTTTCAATAAATGGTTTCTGAAATACAAAATAACCAATATCTAATCCAAAAACCGGATCAGTTTTAGCAAACCAAGTATTGTTGAATGCTAAAATTGCTTTTTGTGTTATTGTGTTTGTTAAAAACAATCCTCCAACTATACCAAATAATAATGAAATAGACTTATTAAGTAGTTTTGGCATTGCTTTTTTATCTTCTTCGAAGAATCTTTTAAGTCCTTTCTTTATAAATATTGTTGTGATATATGTAGCAATATATGCAATAACAAAACCACATACAAAAACCAATACCTTTTGTCTTAAGTTTTCTTTAAATATTTCTACATATTCTTGTCCTATTCCTAATATATGTAAGTATTCACCTCTTAGTAAAACATACATAATCAAGGAAAATATTATTAACAATAGTACAACAAATATTTTTCTCTTTTTATTCTTCATTTTAACCTCCATTTTTATTATATTTACCAAGTAAAAATTTATTATTTTGCGGGCAGGGATGGAACCCTGCCCCTACATATTATATAATTGCATTTACGAAATCTTGTGAGTTAAAAATCTCCATGTCATCAATTTTTTCTCCAACTCCAATAAATTTAACCGGTATTTTATTTTCATTTACTATTCCTATTACTACTCCACCTTTTGCTGTTCCATCAAGTTTTGTAAGTACTAATCCTGTTAAATCTACTGTTTGTTTAAATGCTTTTACTTGTTCTATTGCATTTTGTCCTGTTGTTGCATCTATAACCATTAATGTTTCGTTTGATGCTTCTGGCAATTCTTTTAAAATCACCTTATTTATTTTTAAAAGTTCATCCATTAAATATTTTTTATTATGAAGTCTTCCTGCAGTATCACAAATTAAAACATCTGCCTTTGTCTCTTTTGCTTTTCTAATTGCATCATATACTACAGACGCTGGGTCTGCTCCTTCTTCTTTTTTTATAATATCTACCTCTGCTCTTCTTGCCCATATTTCTAGTTGTTCAACTGCTGCTGCTCTAAATGTATCTGCTGCTGCAACTACAACTTTTTTTCCTTCTAATCTTAATTTATTTGCAATTTTTCCAATTGTAGTAGTTTTTCCAACTCCATTTACTCCAACAACTAATATAATTGACGGTGTAGTGTTTAGTTTTAAAGAATTATCTACTTCATCTAAAACTTTTTGCATTTCTTGTTTTAATGCATTTTTAACGTCTTCTTCGTCTTCAATTTTTTCTTTTTTAATTCTTTCTCTTAATTTTGAAATTATTTCAACTGATGTATCAACACCAATATCTGACATGATTAAAATTTCTTCTAATTCTTCTAACAGTTCTTCATCTACTTTTCTAAAACTACTAAATACATTGTTTATTTTTTCATTAAAATTATCTCTAGTCTTTCCTAAACCACTTTTTAATTTATCAAAAAATCCCACTTTCTTTCACCTCATTTGTTTTGACATTAGCATTTTATCACACATTAGTTAAAAAAACAACCTTTAACCTCTTGGTCTATAAAATAAAAATATTTTTAAATATACAAAAACCGCCCCAGAAATCTGGGGCGGTAGGAGATTTTTACAATTCTTCCACCATGGAAATGGCTGCTTTGTAAATCAACCTTTTTTTTGTTACTTGGTCCAGTTCATCAGTTACCTGCATGATAATTACCCGTTCACTTTCTTTCAGGACAACTCCTTCAGGATTTTCCTTGCCTCCTTTTAAGTGTATCCTTACTTTCTGTCTTCTTTCGATGAGTTCTTCATAAAACTCGATGTCACAAGGTTTCATTTACACTTCTCCTTTTATTTTTTCCTTCTTAACGAAGAATAGTTATATTTTACCACATTTACATAATTTTTGCAAATTGTATTATATTTTATAAATTACCCATCCATCTTTTATTTCTACAGATAAATAATTTTTTTCTTTTATTTTTTCTGGTGCATCTTCCACTTTTCCTTTATATAATAAATTTTCTCCTTCATAAACTTCAATATTTAATAATCTGCTTTCTTTTATTTTTCCATACATGTAATTCATCTCCTTTTTCATTCGGGTCACCTAGGAGTGCGACACCTACATATTACCTATGGTAAGTCTCTCCTTTTGATATTTTAAATGCTCTGAATATTTGCTCTAATAAAAACACTCTTATTAATTGGTGTGGAAATGTCATTTTTGAAAAACATATACTTTCATTTGAAATATTTAATATTTCTTTAGTTAATCCTAATGTTCCACCTATTATAAATGTAATTGAGCTATTTAAGTTTAAAGATATATCTTCTATTTTTTTAGAAAATTCCTCTGATGATAATTGTCTTCCTTTTAAATCTAAACAAATTATATATGAATCTTTTTTCAAATGCGCTATGGCATTTTTACATTCTTTTTGTTTAATACCTTCCTCTAATGTTTCATTTAAATTATTGGGTAATTTTTCATCTGGCAACTCTATAATATTTAAGTTACAATACTTAGATAATCTTTTCGAATATTCTGTAATTGCATCTCTTAAATAGTTTTCTTTTATTTTTCCTGTACATATTATATTTATATTTAGCATAATTTTTCTCCTTTTTTCACTTCGTATTTTATCATACTGTTTATTGTTTTACAATAAAAAATCTCATACTAAAAGGACCTTGTGTTTCAAGGTCCTTTTATATTATGGTTTATCTTGAAGTCATTATAATTTCTTTTATACTTTCATACAAGAAAATACCTATTAACGGAAAAAACAGTAAAAAAACCAATGCATTTTCTGCTGTTCCATTAATTATAAAGTATACTGTACATATTAAATCAAGAACAAAAATAATTGACAACAGGATAGTACCTGCAATCATATTTTTTTTCGCTGTTTTATTTAATGTACTAGTATCTAATAAACAAAATACTAAAATAGATATAATGTTTACAATGATACTACCTAATAAGACTATCTCTGGAAGATATTCCATAAATTTTTCCTCCTTTTATTGCTGTTAAAAATTTATTATAGATAAAACTAAAAAGTAAGGAAATTATCTCCTTCACTAGTTAGTGAAAAAAGGAATTATATAGGTTTTTACCTATGTTGAAATATTATAATATAAATTTACATAAATTGCAAGATGTGTTTTCTTATATTATTTGCTTTCTGGCATTTTCCATTTGTTTATATAAATTGCATATGATAAATATGCAATCGGAGCAGATAATACTATTACTTGCATATATTGTGCAACATTTGTTGGAACAAAATTCATTATAAAATATACTAATATAGATAATGTATGTGCATAAAGTCCCATTTTATAGATTTCAGAAAATTTTACTTTTAATTTTTTTATTTTGCAAATAATAAATCCAATTCCAGATATAAATAAATTATATGCAAATACTATTATAGCCATTCCTATACAAGCTCCTAATAAATATAAAAAGAAATAATATGAATATGAAATATTACTAAATATATTTATAAAATATTCTTTTCCAATAGTAGTTTGTTCTCCTTCTGTATCTTCACTTATAATTTCATTATAATCATACTCAGCAATAGCTCCTTGTGAATTTATTGTTACATATTTATTGGCTGTTAATAATATTGATGCTTCTCCTGTATTACTATATTCATTTATTAATTCTTCATATTCTGAGTCTGTGTCTATTACGATTTGTCCTCCAAAATTTGCTTTTACTAATTCGTGATTTAATATGATTCTTTCTTGTTTTTCACTTATAAGAGTTCCCTCTTCGTAAACAAGTTCTGGAAAATTTTGTTCTAAATATTCTTGCAATCCATTTGCATTTTTACTTATTTGAAAAGTAATAATACTAGAATATATAATAGAACATATTAGCATTAAATCCATTACATAATATGCACATTTTCTGAATTTTATTTTTGATAATTCTCCATATTTTTTTGTTTTACATATTGAAAAATATATTTTTTTAAAAAAATTAATATTATTATTTTTTGTTTCCATTTCTCCTCCAATTTATCCAAATGTTATAAGGGGCGCAAGTTATGCGCCCCATATTTCATTATCAAAATCTATTCTGCATTATTTAAAGAAACATTTAATTCAGTTACATTTCCCTCTGTATCTTTATCTTCTACTTCTATATATGGTTCACAGTATTCTTCATATTTTGTTTTTAAATCTTTGTCTAAGAATTTTAAGTTTGCTTCTTCTCTCATTTGAATTAATGCTTTATAGTATACCTCATTATCTATCTCTACTCCTGCTTCTGATGCAAGTATTTCTACTATTGCCATCTTATCTTTAGATGATATTTCTTCTGTTTTTTCTACTTTATCTACACAATAAATTACATGGTAACCATAAGATGATTCTACTGGTGTTTCAGTATATTTTCCAACTTCAAGTTCTCTCATTGCATTTATATATGAATCTTCAATATTATCAAATGCTCCAATTTCTCCTAAATCTTCTGTAACTACATTATTAGCATAGTTAGTAGTATATTCTTGTGCAAGTGTATCAAAATCTCCTCCACCATTTAATTTGCCAATTATTTCGTTTGATAATGCAAGAGCTTGTGTCTTGTCCATATTGTCTGAAGTTTTTACTAAAATATGTTTTGTATTTACCTTTCCAAATGCATTTTCATCATAATAGCTTTTAACTGCATTTTTTTCTAATTTTGTTTCTATATAGTCATAAACATATAGTGTTCTTTTATAATCTAAACTTAAATATTCTACAAAACTATCATAGTCTCCAAATCCATTTTCTGATAAAAATTCTTCTTCTGTATAACCATAATATAATTCATATTGTTCGATATACTTATCTGCTGTTTCCTTTATATCGTTTAACTCTTCCTCAGTCAAATCATATTTTTTATTTAAAATTGCCATATCTACATCTTCTAAAACTAAATCAATTGAATAATAGTCTTTCATTTTATTATATAGTTTACCTTTAGTTATGAATTTTCCTGATACAAATGCTTCAACTCCTCCATTTACAAAGAACATTACCATTGCACCTAATAGTAATCCTATTAATAAACTAATAACTACTTCCTTTTTTAGAAATTTTTTAATAATATTTTCCTTCTTGTTTTCTTCCATTTTCATTTTCCTTTCTAAAATAAATTTGGGTTATATATAATTTATAATTATTAAAAGAAGATTAAAATCATAAATTAATTTCAATACATTGGTGTGTCTTTAGGCTTTGCTTTACGTCCAAAATTCTTTGATTTGATGAACCTCTAAATTTTAGGCTAGGATCTTTTAAATCTTCTTTAAATCTTCCATCTACCAGTACATCTATTTCATTTAAACAGTCCATTGTATCTGGATCGTTTCTTTTTACCAATTCATCTAAAGTATAACCCGAATAGCACCAAACATTAAAATCTTTCTTTTCTTTTTTTACATCTTTTATAAAATTACATACCTCTTTTATATTCTCCCTACATAAAGGTTCGCCACCACTTATGGTAATTCCTTTTAGAATTGAATTATTTTTTATCTTTTCTAAAATTTCATCTTCATCAAATTTCTTGCCAAAACTGAAATCTTGTGCTTCTTTATTATGGCATCCTGGGCAATTGTGTGGGCAACCACTCACAAAAAGCACTGCCCTCCATCCAAGTCCATTTGATATACTTTCATCATAAAATCCTGCTACATTCATTTTATATCATCTCTTTTTTAATTATTGTTTTTCACTATGTGTTACTCTATCGCGTAACTCTGATAATTTTCCTTTATTCCATCTTGATGTTGTTCCAACTAAATATCCTGTTATTCTTTGTATTGTATCAATATTTTCACTATGGCAAATTGGACATTGTTTTAAATTAGCATCTGCATTTTCAAAGCCACAATCTAAACATCTAGTTCTTGTATGGTTAATTGAACCATATCCCATATTATATTTATCCATTAAATCCACTACTGCTTCAACTGATTCTGGGTTATGTGTTGCATCTCCATCTAATTCTATGTAGAATATATGTCCTGCATTTGTTAATGCATGATATGGACCTTCTATTTTTGCTTTATGTTCTGCTGTACATTTATACCACACTGGAACATGATTACTATTTGTGTAATACTCTTTATCTGTAACTCCAAGTATTGTTCCAAAATCTTTTTTATCCATTCTAGTAAATTTTCCAGACAATCCTTCTGCTGGTGTTGCAAGTAATGAATAGTTCAAATCATACTTTTCAGAATATCTATCACATGATTCTTTCATTTTTGTAACTATTTCTATTCCTAACATTTGAGCTTTTTCACTTTCTCCATGATGTTTACCTGTTAATACTGTTAAACATTCTGCCAATCCTATAAAACCTATACTTAAAGTTCCATGTTTTAAAACATCTTCTACTCTATCTATTGGATTTAAATTCTCACTATCTTGCCATAATCCAGACATTAATAATGGGAATTGTTTTGCAACTGCTGTGCATTGGAATTTATATCTATCGTATAATTGTCTTGCAGCAACATCAGTATATTGTTCTAATTTATTTAAGAATATTTTTTTAACTTCTTTATTATATTTTTCTGTCATGAATTCTTCGCTACCTTTACCAAGGTCAAAATTCATTCTCAAATTACTTTGAGCTTCTCTTGCAGATTCTATTGCTAATCTTACTAGGTTTACTGTTGTAAAAGATAAATTTCCTCTTCCAACAGAAGTATCTTCTCCATGTCTATTAGCAAATACTCTCGTTCTACAACCCATTGTAGCAACTTCATAGTAATGTCTATTTGGATCTTTTGGATCCCATTTTTCATGTTTATTAAATGTTGCATCTAAGTTTAAGAAATTGGGGAAAAATCTTTTTGCGCTAACTTTACATGCAAGTTTATATAAGTCATAGTTTTTATCTTCTGGTAAGTAATTAACTCCTCTTTTCTTTTTCCAAATTTGTATTGGGAAAATAGGTGTTTCTCCGTTTCCAACTCCTCTTTCAGTTGATAAAAGCATTTCTCTAATTATACATCTACCTTCTGCAGAAGTATCTGTTCCATAATTAATTGAACTAAATACAACTTGATTTCCACCTCTTGAATGTATTGTGTTCATATTATGTATAAAAGCTTCCATTGATTGGTGTACTCTATTTACAGTATTATTTATTGCAAGTTGAATGTATTTTTCTTCTCCTTTTAAGTCTTTTGCATCTTTCTTAATATAGTCTTTTACATCATAATCATATAATTTTGATAAATCCATGTCTAAAACTTGTTCAAGTTTTTTAATTTCTTCTACAAATGTTGTTTTTACATATGGTGCTAAATAGAAATCAAATGCTGGTATTGCTTGTCCACCATGCATTTCATTTTGTACAGTTTCCAAAGAAATACATGCTATAATACTTGCTGTTTCTATTCTTTTTGCTGGTCTTGAGCTCCCATGTCCTGCTCTAAATCCATTTGTTAATATTTTATCTAAAGGGTGTTGTATACATGTTAAACTTTTTGTAGGATAATAATCTTTATCATGAACGTGAATGTATCCTCCAGCTATAGCATTTCTTGACTCTGTAGATAGTAGGAAATCATCAACAAACGGTTTTGTTGATTCACTTGCAAATTTCATCATCATTCCTGCTGGTGTATCAGCATTCATATTTGCATTTTCACGTGTTACATCATTAGATTTTGTTTCTATAATCTCTAAAAAAACATCTTTTGTTTTTGATTTTCTTGCTACATCTCTATTATATCTATATGTAATATATTCTTGCGCAACTTCTTTTCTTGATGAGCCCATTAATTTTTTCTCTACTAAATCTTGGATCTCATACACAGATACTTGCATTCTATCCTTTAATTGATTCTTTACACTCTCTGTTATTTTTGCGGCCAAATCCATATCAACACCATCTGTTGTATGCGACATAGCTAGTGTTATTGCCTTAACAATCCTTTCTTCATTAAAATCTGTTACTCTTCCATCTCTTTTGATAACTTGCATTTTAAAAATCCCCCTTATTGTTTCTTCTTCATTATATTTCATTAGTATTTTCTCTTGAAAGGTTAGTGTTGTAAGGTTTTTAGTTTTTTAGCAATTTCCAAAAAATGGTTTTTTCGTGATTTTAATTTTATTTGATTCCATTGTCTTTTTGGTGTTTTGCTTATTTTTCTTACAGTCAACTGGTTTTTCGTATCTTTTGTTATTTCTTTCTTTTTTCGTTTTTTAAACTTTTTTTGAAGTTTGTCCGAAATCAAAATTATTTTATATTATGATTTTTATATTGTCAATACAAACATGAAAAATGTAATATTACATTTTTATGACAAAAAAATTGTATGTATTTGGTTTTTGGGGATTTGGAATTTTTATAATTCATAATTTAAAAATACGAAACACAAAACACATAATAATCTCTCAATAAAAAAAAGAAGAAACAAAAATATTTTGCTTCTTCTTTTTTTCTATTTACACACTCATTATTTCTTTTTCTTTGGCAGCTACCATGTTGTCTATTTCTGCAACTTTTTTATCTGTTAATTTTTGTATTTGGTCTTCTGCTCCTTTTAGTTCGTCTTCTGTTATTTCACTATTTTTTTGTTTAGCTTTTGCTTCATCTATCCCATCTCTTCTTACAGAACGAATAGCCACTTTAGATTCTTCTCCCATTTTCTTTATGTCTTTTACCAATTCTTTTCTTCTTTCTTCTGTTAATTCTGGGAAAGCAAGTCTTATTACTTTTCCATCGTTATTTGGATTTATTCCTATCTCAGATTTCAAAATTTCTTTTTCTATTTCTTTTAAAATACTAGCATCCCATGGTTGAATTACTATTAATCTTGCCTCTGGAACTGATATTCCTGCCACTTGATTAATTGGTGTTGGTGTTCCATAGTAATCTATTTTTACCTTATTTAATATTGCAGGATTTGCTCTTCCTGCTCTTACTTCTGCTAAGCTTTCTGCTAAAGCATTTACAGTTTTGTTCATTTTTTCTTCAATATGGTTAAATTCCATTATTAAATTCCTCCTTATATTATAGAAGTAAAATGTGGGAAGTTGGAAGTGGGCTTTTATAGTTTAACTTCGCAAGAATTTTACTATTATACACTTCGCACATCACACTTCTATTTTACTAATGTTCCTATTTTTTCTCCCTTAATTATCTTTACAATATTCTCAGGCTCATCTATTCCAAATACTATTAATGGTATGTTATTGTCCATACATAATGATGTTGCTGTTGTATCCATTACTTTTAATTGTTGATTTAATACATCTAAATAAGTAATTTCATCATATTTTACTGCATTTGGATCTAATTTTGGATCTGCTGAATATACTCCATCACATGTTTTTGCAAGTAAAATAACTTCTGCATCAATTTCTGCAGCTTTAAGTGCTGCTCCTGTATCTGTTGTAAAAAACGGACTTCCTGTTCCACAAGTAAATATTACAACTCTTCCATTTTCTAAATGTTTCATTGCTTTTCTTTTTATATATGGTTCTGCAATTTGTCTCATTTCTATTGCCGTTTGCACTCTTGTATAAACTCCTCTTGATTCTAATGCATCTTGTATTGCTAATCCATTAATAGTTGTTGCAAGCATTCCCATGTAATCTGAAGTTGTTTTTTCCATTTGATGTCCATATCTACCTCTCCAAAAGTTTCCTCCTCCAACTACTATTGCTACTTCTACTCCCATATCCACAATTTCTTTTACTTTGTCACAAATTTTTCCTAATGTATCTACATCTATACCGTTTTTTTGTGCTCCTGCTAGTGCTTCTCCACTAAGTTTTAGTAGAACTCTTTTATATGCTATTTCCATAATTTCCTCCTTGTAAATCTTACTTTTGTTATTCTATCATAAAATATATATAAAATAAAAGGGGTTTTTAATATTTTTTTATTATTAATACGCTTTTCTAATTCTATGTATAATTTGCGATTTTATGTAAAGTATGGTATAATATAAGAGTATTAAGTGCATTTTGCACAATTTAGAAGGGAGAAATATAAATGCCTACTTTGAAAACCACCGACCTCACCCAGAAGAACACCACTAACGTGTTCCAAAAGATCAAAACCTGGTTTAAGCTTAAATGGCCTAAAATCCGGGTAAAAATCAGCAATGCTGGAAGAACTCTTTGGAAGTGGCTGAAGATTTGTATCAAAGTCCTTTCAAAGGCCCTTGCAGGCGCCGTCATCTTTGCTTTCATGGCAAAGTTAGCACCTGGACTTCGGGAGCAACTCCCTAACTTTTACCAGTTCATCGACTTGGTTCTGAAGGTTTTAGAGCTTATCTCCTCCAAGGTTCTGGAAATTATTCAGCAGTTCTTCTAAGCAAAAACAGAGCCCCATGTTCCAATTGGAATATGGGGCCCTTGTTTTTAATTAACACATGGTAAGTTCATATTTTTTACTTCATCACCAATTACATCTTGTATTTCTTTTAAATGTCCATATTTTTTATTTTTTAATTTATAGAATTGAAGTATTCCGTAACCTGGGTATTCGTTTCCTTCTACAATTACAGGTCCTTTGTTTGAAAAAGCCACATCCCAGCCTACATATCTTACTTCTTGTACTTCTAATGCTGCTTTTTTACAAAGTTCAAATGCCTCTTTTACATCTTTTATTTTTACATCACTAAATCTCTTACCTGTTAGTGGATGTTTTTCATAAATATTTCCATAATCATCAATTACATTACTGTCTATTGTTCCGTCTTCTGCAAAGCTAAAATATAAGTCATTTGAACATCCTATTACATCACTATTATCTTGATTTACTCTAAGCGCATTGTTTAATATATATGCTTGTCCATCTTTTACAAGTGTTACTACTCTAAATGAATTTACAACATTCGGATTTATTTCGTTCAATTCTTTACTTTGAACAATCTCTTCTTCTACTAAGAATTGTTTATTTTTTATTAGTTCTTCATAAAGAATGTCTTTATCTTCTACTTTTTCAACATCTATTTTCCTTATACCATGTCCACATTCACCAATTGGGTCTTTTGCAAACACAACATTATACTTATCTAAAAATTCTTTAAATTGCTCTACTGTACATTTTTTCAAATTTATATAATCTCTTTTTATATATTCTTTGAAAAATTTATTAAATATTAATTTATCATGGAAAATGTAAACATAATCATAATTATTTAAATAATGTATTACTCTATAAAAAGATTTTGCTGTTACATAAGTATTTTTTTCTTCTTTATTTAAATTTATATAATCCCCTCTAAAATAGTCTGTGTAACCAATTCCTCTTTTTAAGAAATTTCTAAATATATCAAATTTTATATATAGTTTAGATTTGTTATTATTGTTTTTTGATATTATATCTACAATTTTATCCATTTTTTTATAATTAATGCTTTTTATCTTTCTAAGCATCCTTTTTGTTTCAAATTTCATAATATCACCCACCAAGTATAATATACCATTTTATTTGTTTTATGTCTATATTTAGTAAAAAATATTTTTTTGTAAAAATGGTAAAAAGTAGAGAAATTTGAAAATCTTCATTTTTCTCTACTTTTACCTGGGTATCACCAATTAATTGCAGTGGCACCAGAACTATAGATGTAAACTTCATATCCTAGTTCTTTTAGCTTTTTTGCAACTTTGGGCCGCATTTTAATTCCAGAGTACATCTCTCTTTCTTTTTTTCTTACAGCTGATTTGATCCAAAAATCGAACCAAATCAATTGCAAACAGTCTAATACGCCCCATTTTTTTTCTTCCATGATGTATTACCTCCAAAAATCTCGCAGTAGCGAGTTAATCAATATAATTATACCATAATTCTTCATTAATTTCAATTTTTTAGCTATTCATCTATTGTAGATATACAAAGTGTTATTTCTTCTAGGACATCTAGTAACACTCTCACTGTATCTAATGCTGTGAACATTGCTATATTGTTTTCTACCGCACACCTTCTTATCATGCTTCCATCTGTTTCTTGGTCTATTGCATCTACATCTCTTGTACTTATTACATAGTTTACATAGCCTTTTCTCATTGATTCTAGTATTTCTTCGCTTCCTTCACTTATTTTATTTTTTATTCTTGTTCTTATTCCATGTTCTTTTAAAAACATAGCTGTTCCTCTTGTTGCCTCTATGTTAAATCCCAAGTTGTAAAATCTTCTTATTAATGGAAGTGCATCTTCTTTATCTTTATCTGCTATTGTTACTAAAATTGTTCCATAATTTGCTAAGTTCATTCCAGATGATTGAAGTGCTTTATATAAAGCTCTTGTTAATTTTGTATCATATCCTATTGCCTCACCTGTTGATTTCATTTCTGGTGATAAATATGTATCCATTCCATTTAATTTAGAAAACGAAAACGCTGGTGCTTTTACATACCATTTTTCTTTTTCTTTTGGATACACTTCAGTTATTCCTTGGTCTTTTAATGTTTTTCCTATCATTACAAGTGTTCCTATATCTGCCAAAGAATATCCTGTTGCCTTTGATATAAATGGTACTGTTCTTGAAGATCTTGGGTTTACTTCTATTACATATACATTTTCTTCTTTATCTACAATAAATTGTATATTATATAATCCAACAATTCCAATTCCTAAACCTAATTTTACTGTATAATCTAATATTGTTTGTTTTACTTTTTCACTTACACTAAATGTTGGATAAATGCTTATACTGTCTCCTGAGTGTATACCTGTTTTTTCAACGTGTTCCATTATTCCAGCTACAAATACGTCTTTTCCATCACATACTGCATCTACTTCTAATTCTTTACCAATTATATATTTATCTACTAAAACCGGTTGCTCTGTATTTATTTCAACTGCTGTTTTTAAATATTTTTCTAAGGCTTTTTTATCAGAAACAATTTGCATTGCTCTTCCACCTAGTACATAACTTGGTCTAACTAAAACTGGGTAGCCAATTTCTTCTGCAACTTTTATTCCATCTTTTATATTTGTTACTGCTTGACCTTTTGGCTGTAATAACTGTAATTCTTCCATAACTTTTTCAAAACTATCTCTATTTTCTGCTCTTTCTATTGCTTCTACATCTGTTCCTACTAATTTTACTCCAAGTTTTGAAAGTGGTCCAGCTAAATTTATGGCTGTTTGTCCGCCAAGTGATGCAATAACTCCTTCTGGTTTTTCTAAATCAATTATATTCATTACATCTTCTACTGTTAAAGGTTCAAAATATAATTTATCACTTGTTGTGTAATCTGTTGATACTGTTTCTGGATTATTATTTATTATTATTGCTTCATATCCAGCTTCTTTTATTGTTTTTACTGCATGAACAGTTGAATAATCAAACTCGACACCTTGCCCTATTCTTATTGGTCCTGCACCTAAAACAATTATTTTCTTTCTATCACTTACAATTGATTCATTTTCTTCTTCGTATGTAGAATATAAATATGGTACATAACCTTCAAACTCACTGCTACATGTATCTATCATTTTATATACTGGATAGATATTGTTTTCTTTTCTTAGCAAATACATATCTTCTTCTGTTTTATTCCATAATTTTGCAATATATTTATCACTAAATCCCATCTTTTTAGCATGTTTTAGAACTTCAATATCTCCTACATTTTCAACAACTTGTTTTTCCATCTTTACTATGTTTTTTATTTTTTCTAGGAAGAACATATCTATTTTTGTTTTGTTATATATAAGTCCTAAATCTATATGTCTTCTTATTAATTCTGCAATTGCATAAATCCTATCATCTCTTGCATCTCCAATGTAATCCATTAGTTCTTCTGTTTCAATATCATCAAATTTGCCCATGTAAATGTGGCATACACCTATTTCAAGCGACCTTATTGCTTTTAGTAAGCTTTCTTCTAAAGTTCTACCAACACTCATTACTTCCCCTGTTGCCTTCATTTGAGTGCTTAATTTATTTGATGCAAGTACAAATTTATCAAATGGAAATCTTGCAACTTTAGAAACAACATAATCAATTGCTGGTTCAAAACTTGCTGGTACTGTTGAAAGTTTTATTTCATCTAATCTCATACCTATTGCAATTTTTGCTGTAACTCTTGCTATTGGATAACCACTTGCTTTTGAAGCTAAAGCTGATGAGCGTGATACTCTTGGGTTTACCTCTATTAGATAATATTTAAAAGAATGTGGATCTAATGCAAATTGAACATTGCACCCTCCCTCTATTTTTAAAGCTCTTATTATTTTTAAAGCACTATTTTTTAGTATACTGTATTCTTTACTAGTTAATGTTTGACTTGGTGCAACAACAATTGAGTCTCCTGTATGAATTCCAACTGGGTCCAAATTTTCCATGCTACATACAGTTAGAGCTGTATCATTACTGTCTCTTATTACTTCAAACTCTATTTCCTTATATCCTTTAATACTCTTTTCTACTAATACTTGACTTACTGGTGAAAGTTTTAACCCATTTTTCATTAACTCTTTTAACTCTTCATCATTATCTGCAAATCCTCCTCCAGTTCCTCCTAAAGTAAAGGCTGGTCTTAGCACTACTGGATAACCTATTGTTTTTGCCGCCTCTAATCCTTCTTCTATAGAATGTGCTATTACTGATTCTATAACTGGTTCTCCTAATTCTTCACATAGCTTTTTAAATAGCTCTCTATCTTCTGCGCGTTCTATTGCTTCTGCCTTTGTTCCTAATAATTCTACTTGGCATTCTTGTAATACTCCTTTTTTATAAAGTTGCATTGCCAAATTTAAACCTGTTTGTCCTCCTATTCCCGGAAGTATCGCATCTGGTCTTTCATATCTTATTATTTTTGCAACATACTCTAATGTTAATGGCTCCATATATACTTTATCTGCTATACTTGTATCTGTCATTATTGTTGCTGGATTTGAGTTTACTAATATTACTTTATATCCTTCTTCTTTTAATGCTAAACATGCTTGTGTTCCTGCATAATCAAATTCTGCTGCCTGTCCTATTACAATTGGTCCTGAACCTATTACTAATACACTTTTTATATCTTCTCTTTTTGGCATTTCTATTCCTCCTATATTTATATCCTGTATGAGGGTCGCCCTGGGGTGCGACCCCTACATTTATTTGTTATATTTTTTATGCAGGCAGGGGTGGAACCCTGCCCCTACAGGTTAATTCATTAAATTTATGAATTTTTCAAATAAATAATTATTTTCATCTGGATAATATTGCACACTAAATATTTTATCTTTTTTGCATTCTACCCCTTCTATTGTGTTATCTAAAATATTTTTATGTGTTACTTCTAACTTTGTTCTTTTTAAGCTTTCTTCATCTATAACATAACTATGGTTTTGATTTGTTATCTCTATCTTACCTGTTTCTAAGTTTAGCACTGGATAATTTCCACCTCTGTGTCCAAATTTCAGTTTATCAATTTTTGCACCATAAGCCAAACTTATTATTTGGTGCCCTAAACCTACTCCAAATATTGGATATTTTCCTTTCAGTTTTTTTACAGTTTCTATTATTTCTTCTGCTTCTTCTGGATTCCCTGGTCCATTTGATACAAGTATTCCATCTGGTTTTAAATCTATAATTTGTTCAGCTGTAGTATTATATGGAACTACTGTTACATTACATTCTTTTTTATTTAAACTTTTTATTATACTTAATTTAACTCCACAATCTACTACAATAATATTATATTTTGCATTTGCAGTTCTTGAATACCATTTCTTTTTACAACTTACTTTGCTTACTCTTTTACTTATTATTTCATATTCTTTTATTTTCTTTAATGCTTCTTCTTTAGTTGTATTTATACTTGTAATTATTGCTTTTCTACTTCCTTTTTCTCTAATGCTTCTAGTTAGTTTTCTTGTATCTAATCCATATATTCCAGGTATATTATTTTCTTCTAAATATTCTGCTAAGGTTTTTGTATATCTAAAATTACTTGGTATGTCATTATATTCTCTTACAATTAATCCTCCTATTGTAGGCTGTTTTGTTTCATAATCCTCATCTGTTATTCCATAGTTTCCAATTAATGGATATGTCATAACTACCATCTCATTTGTATACGATGGATCTGATACTATTTCTTGGTAGCCAACCATTGATGTATTAAATACTATTTCGCATATGCTATCAACATCTGCTCCAAATCCATATCCCAAATATTCTTCTCCATCTTCTAGTACTATTTTTTTGTTAAAGTTATCCATATAATTCTTCCTTTCTTGTTAATTTTGACATAAAAAAATAAGGAATAAAAATCCCTTATTATAAAAACAAAAATAGAAAAACTATTAAAAAAACTGTTGAAACATATATTAAATTAGCTTTTTTTACATAGTTTTTCATTTTTCTACCTCTTTTTGTATTTTTACTATTATAGCAGAATGAATATTAAAAATGCAACAATTTTTTAAAAAATTGTTGCATGATTTTTATTTTACTAATAAAGTTGCTAAATATATAGCATATAAAATTACATATACAATTCCGTTTCCTCTAGACATTTTGTTTTTAGGTGGTATTAATGGAAACAATGCTAAAACTGTTGTTGCCACAAGCACAAATACCATATCTATGTTGTAGCTTACATTATATATAATTGGCTTAATTAGTGCAGATACACCTATTATTAATAGCATATTAAATATATTTGAACCTATTATATTTCCAATTGCAATATCGCTCTTTCCCTTTATTGCAGCAGAAACACTTGTAACAAATTCAGGTAAACTTGTCCCAACTGCAAGTATTGTAACACTGATTAATTTTTCACTTAAACCCAAGAAATTTGCAACATTAACAGCATTATCAACTGTAAAGTCTCCACCTAACTTTAATAAAGCAATTCCCAGAATCATATATATTATATTTTTTATTGTAGAACCTGCTGGCTTATCTTCTACTTCTTTCGTTTCCTCATCTTCTTTATCAAATTCTTCACCTTTAACTGCCATTACTATTGTATAAATAATAAATAATATAAATAGCACTACTAAAATTGTTGCATCTATTCTTGTTACGTCTTGTCCTATATTACATAGTATTATGAATATAATAGATACTGCTAAACATATTGGTATTTCTATTAATCTAGTTTCCCTTTTAAAAGAAACTGCTTTAATTATTGCTGATGTTCCTAATATTAAAAGTAGATTTGCAATATTACTTCCTACAACATTTCCTATGGCCATATCTGGATATCCATCAATTGCTGATTTTATACTAACAAATAATTCTGGCAACGATGTTCCAATAGATACTATCGTTAATCCTATTATAATTTCTGGTATATGAAATTTTTTTGCAGTATTACTTGCACCTTCTACTAGAAGATCTGCTCCCTTAATTAATAAAATAAATCCTAGCACTATTAGAGCTATCCATAATAACACTTCCATTTTTATCTCCTTCTTCTTTACATTTGCAAATAAAAAGAGCCTCGATTGCTTTTATATCTACAAACAAGTCTCGTTATTTAAAATAAAGCCAGATATTTCTATCGGTTGTTGACTTTATTACATTTTTACTATGCCAACTACTCCCTCAAAGCTAAGACATTATACACTATTTATTTTTTCATGGCAAGTAATTTAATTAATTTTTTTATTTTTTGAAATATTGTATCCTTTTTCACTTCAATTAATTCAACACAAGTAGTATTTGCTTTTTCCTTTTTAAAAATATTATCATAGTTATATTTTTCTTTTTGAGCCTTTTGATAATCTTTCTCATTTAAATTCCATTGCTTTAAGATTTCTTTCTTTTCGTCTTCATCAGCAATGTAATCATAATAAATAAGAGATATTAAATCCTTACTTTTTTCAGAAATTTTTTGTTCTTGAAAACTTTTATTTACATCAATATAAAAATCTAACTTTGAATCAGCAGCTTCTTCGCATAATTTTGTAATAATATATTCTGGAATATTTTCAATCATCTTATTATCAAAGAATGCTAAGAAAGTAAGTGTTTCTTTTGAGATATCACTAATATTTTGAACATTTTCCATCTGTTTTAACCCCTCTCACTTATGGTTTTATCATCTGTTTGTTTAGTTTTTGTATGTATTTTTGCTTTCAGCGCCTCAAAAATTTCTTTAATTTTTGAGGTCTTTCTCTCATTTACTAGTGGTTTAACATCATCTTTGAAATATGTTGGATAAGGTGATTTTGGCAACTCCATATTTTCATTAATTTCTTCTAATTCTAATAAATTTCGCTTGTCTCTAAAACTACTTGTAAAATACATAGTTCTCATATCCATTGATACAACATCTATATCTTTTTCTCCTACCATTTTTTTAACAAATTCAACTTTATCTTCAGGAACAGCTAAAAATTTCACATGTTGTATCGGCAAATTTCCAACAACTCCAATTTCTGGTATATCTGAATGTACTCTAGAAAATTTGAGGTCATCCATATCCTTCAATGAAGTACCTACTAAAACCCCAAAATTTAATAATGCATTCGTTGAGTTATCATTTGGCCCAACATTAGCATATGATAATGCTACATTAAAACAATCTGTTAAACTTATAAAATTTCTTTTCCCATTAATCCTAGACCATTCTTCACCAGTTGTCACATCTATATTGTTTTCTCTAGATGTATCTACACTATTTATTCCATATTTTAATATGCTTGGAAGAGCATTTGCATTTGTACCATGAAAAAAACAAGCACTGTTTTTTTGTATTGTTTCAATCATTTGTGGGTTTTTTAATAATAAATAAGCCATATCTAATCTTTTTCTAGATTCAATTATTGGGTTGTTTTTATATAAAACCTCTTTTTCCATATAAAAAGATCCATTTACAGAAAAATCATCAAATCCACCTTCATATAATATGCCGTTCCATTTTCCTTTTAGTATTTTCATCTTTAACTAAGGTTAAGAGCTTTTGAGCAACTTCCTTGTACATAGGAGATGTGAATTGATCTGCAGAAAAATCACTATATCTCATTTATATAATTTTTTCTCCTTTCGTAAATATATTAAATGTTTTTACTTACAAAATTTTTATACTTCAATAACTATTATACATATAATTAAATTATATTTCTACTATTTTTTATTAATTCTTTTGTTATTTTTTATTTTCGAGTCCCACTTTTTCACATATTTTAAGCATAGCTTTTGCTATGCTTATTTTTGGTGCCGATGGTGGGACTCCCTGTCGGCCGCGTCGCAAAAATATCCACTGGATATTTTTCCCTCGTTCCATGCAAGCTTTAACTTGCCTGAAACTTCGGTACGCTCCTTTTCGAGTCCCACTTTTTCACATATTTTAAGCATAGCTTTTGCTATGCTTATTTTTGGTGCGTTAGCGGTACTTATTTGCGAAAAAATAGCTCATTTTTTCTGTATATACTCCCACATTTAGTACAAAAAAATTTCCGTTCAATCAACTGCAAAAATAGTATAACATATATTTTATAAAAAGTGTACTGTCTTTTTTTATTTTTCTGTTGTTTTATTATCTATGAAAGACCATATTAAAGATACTACCCAACCAATTAAAGTCCAACCCAAAATTATATTTAAGCATATAATATATAGTTTATATGTATGTTTTCTAATTAAACATATTGTTGTAGGAATAAAATATATCAAAGCTGTTATAATTATTATAAAAATTAATGATGTAACTTTTGATTTAGTTGATATTATTGGCTCATTTGTTTCTTTGATTATTTCATCTTTATCTGTAAATGAACTAGTAGGCATTTGTGGTTTATATTTTCCAGGATTTACAGAAGTTGCATATGATATTTTAGGAACAACTATTAGCGCTAAGATAATAAATAGCATTACAATAATAAAGTTTTTAACAATTTGTTTTTTCAAATTAAACACCTCCCCAAAAATTATTTGATGTTATATTTTCTATTAAACTCTTGTCTTTCATTTTCTATAATGTCTTTAACTGCAGTTGCTTCTCTAATATTAATATTATTAAGATTTATATCGTCATTTACATATTTTTTATATATACCGTTTTCTGTTTCTTTTATATTATTTATTATTGTTTCATCCAATATTGGAAACTCAATACATTCTTTAGGAAAAGTAAGAGCACATTTTATTGAACTACTATTTCTTTGTAGACGATGCGATTCTAAAATAATTGTTATAATATTTCCTGTAGCAAGTATACTATCTTTTACATGGTTTTGAGATAAATCAAATGCTTCAATTCTTTTAAAATCATCGCTTATTAGTTTAATTATATTTCCTGATACTTTTATATATTGTTTTTTAGCGTTTTTAATTATTAATAATCTACTCGTTGCAAATAGCATAAAAAATAATAAAATTGTTATTCCTAATAAGTATGGAATTATATTTACTGTATTTATCTTTTGTACTTGTAAATATATAAGTATTGCAATAATTAATATTGTAGATAAAATTACTGTTCTTTTATTTACTTTTATATATGTAAACATTAAAGGTAAAAATTTTTCTTTTACTGAAATATCTTTTATTTCATATACTCCACTTTGTATTGTTGTTTTACTTGTCATATTAAATATACCTCACTTATATTTCTTTTAATTTATCTCTTTAATTATAACACATTTTTTCTATCTTTTTTCAAAAATATTACAATAAATATCAAATAAAATTTCATAAATAAACTTTTTCTGTTCTTCTTTATACATTTCCATAACTTTTGCCAACACAAAAATTTCAGATGTATCTGTGCATAAACATTTGATATCTTTATTATAATTCTTATCAAAAATATATACTAATTTTTTCAAAATTTCAATTATTTTTTCTTTATCAATTTTAAATTTTATACAATTACTTTCTAAAATTTTTATACTTAATTTTAATTTATTTTCTACACTTAAACTTCTAAAATATATTAATAAATTTGTTATATCCTTTCTATAATTTTTAAATATCATTTTCTTCATTCCTTTCATTTTTAATATAGGGTTTGGGACTTAGTCCCATAATTCGAATTTTGACTAGGGAGGAAAAATTCATTGCTTGTTAGGATTTCAGTAGAAGTACAAAAATCATTTCACCCATAAATTTTTCCTATCATTTTCTATTTTTGATTACAAATTATTGCTCCAATTTTTACATTTTCTTCACTAGATTTATAAAATTTTTTATCACTTTTTACTGCAACTAATCTAATTAATTTTTGTTTTTCTTTATTAAATTCTAGTTCAACTATTTTTGATTTATCATTCATATTTTCTGGAAAAACTTCATAAAATTCTACTTCAAATTCTTTATTAAGTCTTTCTATATATTCATCTAATTGTTTCTGATTTATATTAACACTTGTCCTAATAAATTTTTCTTCATCACCAACTTCAATAGGTGCATAAATATCAAAAATTCCACTTTGAAAAAACTTAGTTAGCTGTTCAATATAACTTTTTCTAAAATTTATTTTTTCAATTTTAAAGTCTCCATTTTTATTCTTAATTAGTTTCATTGACTCAATAAATTTTGAAATAAATTCTTGTTTTTCTTCTTTAGATTTTTTATTCCATTCAGTTTTTATTGTTTCATTTAATTTATTATTTCTAATTAATTTTTCTCTTTCAATATCTCTATCTGCCATCAATTGCTGTGGAGTAAAAGTGATAGAATTTAGATTAAGTATTTCTATTTTTCTAGTTTCTAGCAAGTTTATTTTTTCTTCTATAATTTTATAATCTTCAGAGAAATCTTCCATTTCAACAATGCCACTTAAATATGCTTTTTTTATTCTTTCTTTTTGCTTTTGCAAAGTTTCAATTTCTTTATCTAGCTTTTCTGTATTAGTTTCTTTTTTATCAGCTAGTATAGGGAAGAAATATTTTTTTACTGCCATATCATATTCAACTAAATCTAAAATAAAATCTTCTAAACATTCTTCAATTTTATCTTCTCTATAATAAATTTTGCAATGTTCGCAGTTGTAGTACATATACTTTTTCTTTTTGCCACCAGAGCCTTTACATTTCATTATGCTATTACATTTAGGACATTTTAATTTTTGAAAAAACATATAAATTCTATCTCTAGCATAAGCTCTTTGATTTTTTTCCTTTTGTATTTGTGCTTCTTCCCATACAGCACGACTTATTATTGGCTCAACAACATTCATATATATTATTGGTTCAATGCTTTGCGATTTACCAATTCTTTTATATTGTTCATAATCTCCCATATATAGACGATTTTCTATTATTTTTTGTATGGTAGAATCTCTCCACTTTTTAGGTGTTAATATTTTTTCTTTATTAAAGATATTAGCAATTTGTTGATAGCTTTTTCCCTCTAAATACATATTAAATATTCTTATTACAATGTCTTTTGTGTTTTCATCTATTACAGTTTTCTTATTACCATCTTTTTTATAACCTAATGGAATAGTACCAGGTAAATGTCCAGATTTAATTGCACCATTTAATCCGAACTTTGTTCTTTCACTAACTATTTCAATTTCTAACTGAGATAATACTGTTAACATTCTTACGAAAAATCTTCCATTAGCAGTAGAGGTATTTACATCATCTCTATCACATACCAGATAAGTGTTGTGTTTTTCTAATACTGCAATTAGTTCTTCTAAATCACGAACTGAACGAGTAACTCTATCTAGCTTGTAAGCTACAATATAATTAATTTTACCTTTCTTCATATCTGCTAACATTTCTTGAAATGCTGGTCTATGTGTCATATCTTTTGCTGATATTCCTGCATCTTCATATATTTTAAATACTTCATATTCTTTAAATTTACAAAGCTGTAATAGTTTTTCCTTTTGTTCTCCTAAACTAAACCCTTCTCTAGCTTGATCTTCTGTACTTACACGAATATATATTCCTGCGACTTTTCTTTCTTCATTCATAATTTCCTCCCTTCACTTTGAATGGGTAGGCATTAATAACAAAAAGTGCCTTTAGTTAATTACATAACTATTGGCACTTTTTAAAGTTTTATATTCTATATTAAAAGCAATTCTAAAAACTCTAAAAATAATGCCTTGCTATGTATTCTTGTAGTTTAGATAAAGGATATTTAGTCCTTAAATCTCCCACATAAAAGTAATCATGTTCATTAAAGAATAAATATAAATTATTCTTAATAATTACCCTATGTGGCTCTACATATGCCAAGTTTGTATGTTCTACAATTCTTAAACAACCTTCTAATTTCATTTGGTGTTCAAAATTTATAGAATTCAAACGGCAAGCCCATTCAATTTTAGAGATTAAATCTCTGCTTATTGGAAAATCTTTTTTTACAATACTTATCATATCACACCATCCTTTCTTTTTCAATAAAAAGGCAACAAAAAAATCAACCTTTTACAGTTGATTTCTTGTTTTTCGTCTGGTGCGACGATTTAATCTTTTGGTGCCGATGGTGGGACTCGAACCCACATGGTTTCCCGCATGATTTTGAGTCATGTGCGTCTGCCAGTTCCGCCACATCGGCATAAAATATTCTTTTCCTATTTTAGCTACACATACTGATGCTGTAACTCGCTTTGCTCGAACAGCCTCAGCAAGTTCCGCCACATCGGCATATATTAACGTGTTTGTTATTATACAATATTTATATTTTTTTTGCAATAACAATTTTAAAATTTCTTTCCCTTCTATTTCCATATAATGTTCATATATTTTATTATTGGAGGGTTTTTATGAATAGTCAAAAATCAATTTTAAAATTTCAAATTATAAGTGCTATTATTGTAATAATTCTTGGAACATTACTACATTTTACATATAATTGGTCAAACAACAATTTATTTGTTGGAGCTTTTTCTTCTGTGAATGAAAGTACATGGGAACATTTAAAATTACTATTTTTCCCTATGCTCATAACAACAATTATAGAATATTTCTATATAGGTAAAAATGTTCCTAATTTTTTATGTTCTAAGACCTTAGGTGTTATTGTAGCAATTTTATTTACAATTATTTTCTTTTATACTTATTCTGGAATTTTAGGAACTAACTATGCTTTTTTAAATATTGCAACTTTTTTTATTTCAGTAATTATAGGAGAATATTTAGCTTACAAACTTATGCTCTCTAAATTTCCATGTAATAAGAAAAAAGCAATTACTTTTTTAATTATACTATTTTTTTGTTTTATATTTTTTACATATTTCCCACCTCAAATAGGATTGTTTCAGAATCCTATAACTTGTCAATATAAAATACCATAAAAAGAGGTCCCTTCGGGAACCTCTTAAATTTATTAACAATTATTATCATTCATATAATATTTCTTTTCAGCTAATTTGTCTTGTACTCCTCTTAATGCTTCTCCAAATCTTTGGAAGTGAACTACTTCTCTTTCTCTTAAGAATCTTAATACATCTACTACATCTTTTTCATCTGCAGATAAATCTATTAATTTTTCATAAGTTGCTCTTGCCTTTTGTTCTGCTGCTAAGTCTTCTTGAAGGTCTGCAATTGGATCTCCTTTAACAGCTA
This sequence comes from Clostridia bacterium, assembly GCA_045593405.1. Lineage (GTDB taxonomy): Bacteria > Bacillota > Clostridia > TANB77 > CAG-508 > UMGS1933. Next base: position 15,255 of record JAZNWN010000014.1, on the reverse strand, counting down.
TAGTTGCTGCGTTCCATGGCCAACCTGCTGCTGCTTGTGGATACACTCCTAAACCATGGTCTGTATAATATGGTCCTACTCCAGCTTTTTTCATATCTTCTGCTGAACATCCATCTGTTAATTGATGAACTATAGTTCCAACAATTTCTAAGTGAGCTAACTCGTGAGAACCGTAAGGTTATCATTAATTAAAGATTATAAAAAATTATAATCTTTAAACTATTGATAACCTTAAATTTATCTTGGTAACTTTGGGTATATATGTATATCAAAATCTGTTGGGTCATCTGTCTTTTTGAGAGCTTTCTTTTCCTTAATATATGTAACTTTTTCTATTACTGTTTTTAGTAATCTATTCTTTTCTTCCGGCGTTTCCAACTTATCATAAATATCTAAAACATTTTCAATTTTAGGAATTACAATTTCTTTTTCATTAACTAGTTTTTGTTCCTTATTCATCTGCTCTTGACATTCTATAATCTGATGTTCAATTTGATTTATGGTACCTTGTATCTCAACATAGCGACTTTGATATATATATGGACCATATATTCCATCTTCATATGCTTCACAAACTTTGTTTAATCTATTTTTTTGTGTAATAATATTATCATTTAATTGCTTTATCATATCTTGGTAATACTTGATATTATCCATATTCTTATTCTGTTTAAAACAATCTTCACTCAATTTATAATCTTTAAACCAGAACTTTAAACCTTTTATTACTTTATCCTCGACAAAATGTAACTTAGAACTTATATTATTACAAGCCGTATTATTACATTGAACCGCTGTTGTTTCACCTCTTTTTGCATATGGTCGCCTCTGCATATATCTTCCACATTTACCACAAATCAAAATATGTGCTAATGGGTTTTGCATAATATTATTATGTTGGATTGGTGCTGTATTTTTACTTAATTTTGCTTGTGCTAGTTCCCATACCTCATTACTTATAATCCCTTTGTGCATACCTTCAACAACTAATGGTTTTAAATTTCTTGGTCTTCTAACTATAATTTCCTCGCTCAATACGTTATCTGATTTTAAAGACCTCACCTCTGGTCTGTGGTCCCATCTTATTTTGCCAATATATACGGGATTTCTTAATATATCTTTAATTGTAGATGGAGACCAGCTTGTTGCTTTTCTAGGTTTAAAACCTAATCTAGTTAATTCACTTGCTATTTTATTTTTAGTCAAATTATCACAAACATATAAATTAAATATTTTTCTAACAACAACTGCTTCTTCTGGTTGTTCTTCTAGGGTATAGCCTTTATCATCTAGTATTTTTACCCTCTTAAAACCATAAGGTGGGACATTACCTACATATTTTCCTTCTAGCACAGATGCTCTTCTTCCACGATTTAATCTCTTTTTTATTGTTTTTAATTCTTTACCAGAATTAGTAAGTTCATCATCAAATGCTTCTTCATCTTTTTCATTAGATAAATCATATACTTTTTCTGGTGTTACTACTAATGTATTTGTGTATTTGAATATATTGCGAATACGTCCTTGGTCAATTTTATCACCACGAGTCAATCTTGAAAGTTCAACTATTAGAATACCTCTATACTTGTTTGATGTAACATCTGTAATTAAATTTTGCATTTCTTTTCTTTCACTAATTGTCTCTCCACTGACAACTTCTCTATATGTTTTAGTTACATTATATCCTTCAACAGCACATAAGTTTTTTAGTATTCTTTCGTGCCTAGCCAATGTATCTAAATTATTATTGTATTTCTCTAATTCAATATCTGCACGTGATTTTCTTAAATAAATCGCATATTCATCAGTTCCATTCACTAGTTCCTCCTTTCTTACAATTCTCAGTTCTATCTTTAAACTATATGCTTATATATTGAAAATCATAATTCTTCCGTATTTATCATTTTTTTTATAGCATTTACTGCTGTTATTTCTAAATTTTTCTTCACTGTTTCAATTTCATTTTCTACTATATAATCATCAAAAAATTTAATTACAGTACCATCTATTTCTAATTCATTAACTTGCATTGCTTTCACCTCATTAAAGTCTATGCTGATAACAATTCTGTTATTATTGCAATAATTTTTAAACAAATTTCTCTATTTTTATTATTACTTATATACTAATTAACTAGTATACATCGTATCCTTACAATTTAATATGTTATCCATTATAAATACGTATGGTTCATAAACATTTCTTATAAATTCATTTGTAAAAAAATTTTTATAATTAGATTTCATTACTACATAAATTGTTTTATTTATCAACTCGTTACTATAAAATTATTTAAACTTATTTCTTCCATTTATATTTTTTTTTATTTTTATTTTTTTTTTTATTCCCTTTTAAAATGAATTAAAATATAAAATTACATAAAAAACAGAGTTGGTTTCAGATGAAATCAACTCTGTTTTTTGTTATTATTATTAAGACCATATAAAATCTATTCACAAAATTTTAATTTGTAATAATCTCAATATCAAAATATTGCGATATATTCGACACTCTTGATTCTCTTTAATTATCTTTTTATTCTTAGCCATCTATATCTCACTTTATTATTTTTCTTTTATTAAAATTTTCCATATATAAATGCCGTATTTCCAAAATACCCCATCATAATAGTCAATCCTATAAAAGTAAAGAATACTATTAAACTACTAAATTTATTTAAATTTAATATTGGATAATAACCTCTAACTTTTTCTTCATCATTTTTACGTGACGTAATCACTGCAGAAATTGTTGCTATCATTAATACAATTAATGCAAAAAAGCTCCAAGTATATGGTTGACTTATTCCACCATGAATTGTAAATAACTGTTTATATAATTGTATTGCATTGTTAAAATCTGTCGCACGGAACACTACCCAAAATAATGTAACAAAAATAAAAGTTATACAAATTTTACATACTTCTTTTATATTATTTTTATTGGCACTAGAATTGCCATGCTTTTTCATCACTCTATTTACACAGCTTCCTATACCATAAAACAAACCCCATATAATAAATGTCCATCCTGCACCGTGCCAAATTCCACTTACTAACATTACTAAAATCAGATTAATATATGTTCGCATTTCACCTTTTTTGCTTCCTCCTAAAGGTATATATATATAATCTTGGAACCACGAAGATAAACTAATATGCCACCTTTTCCAAAATTCTGAAAAATTTTTTGAAATATATGGCAAATTAAAATTAGCTGGATATTCAAAACCTAATATTTTGGAAATTCCTATAGACATATCTGAATAACCAGAAAAATCAAAATATATTTGCATAGAATAACTCAATACTGCTAAAAATACAGTAAAAGTGTCAAATGCTATTGGTGCATTAAATACATTGTCCACAAATACTCCCAGTCGGTCCGCTAATACTATTTTTTTAAAAAGTCCAAATATAAATATCTGTATTCCTTTACTAAAAGATTCTAAATTAATTCCTTTGTATTCTTTTACTTGTGGCAAAAATACATTCCCACGAAGAATAGGCCCTGCTGTTAATTTTGGAAAAAAACTAACAAATAAGGCAAAATTTATAAAATTTTTTTCTGCTTTATATGTTTTTCTGTATACATCTATCAAATATGATATCGTTGAAAAAATATAAAAGGATATACCAATAGGTAAAATTATTTTTAATGTGACACTGTCTTGTCCAAGAACTTTCTTTATATTATTTATAAAAAACTCACTATATTTAAAATATGCTAATGTTCCTATAAGAGTCAATATGCTAATAGTCAGTATAGTTCGTTTAAACTTTTCTTTTTTTTCAATTAATAAAGCTGAAAAATATGTAAATAGAGTTACTAGTATTAAACATATACAAAATCTTATATCATAAAAACATGTATATATATAGCTAAATATAAGTAAAAATACAATTTGAATCTTTTCATATATTTTTCTTTTTCTAATTGTTCTTAATATCTGTAATATACTCATTATAGTAATAATTACAAATAAATACACTATAAAACAAAAACTATTTAGCGCCATTTATATCCTCCTCATTTTTTTTAATAAACTCAGAAATTCTATTTGCGATTTCACTATGGCCATATTTATTTAAATGGCCTTTTCCTATAGATGTATTAATAAATCCATGTGCAAGTATATGTTTATTTTCATATAATTTTTTAAAATCTGATGTCATATCTATAAATTTTATATTATTATTTTTACAGGCTTCTTCAAATAATTGCAATGCTTTTAAATCTGTTTCTTCTTTGAAATTTCCATTATTATCAATAGAAGTAGGTGGGTGATAAAAAATAATTAATTCTGCATCAATTGTTTCAAAAGGTTTTTCTGCTTTAGCTAAAAAATCATTTAAAGCATTTATATACTCCTGAGAATATTCTTTTTGAACATTATTATTTATTGATTCATCTGTATTTTTCCAATTATTTAGAGCATTATATATTTCTTTAATTGCGGGTAAATTTTTTTGTAGTTTATACATAATTCCACTATCATATGATGGAATTATTGGATATGTATTATCAATAACTTCTTTCATGTTATTAATTTCTAATTTTACTTGGCTTATTTCCAAAATTACATATCGTTTTGGCTTATATACATCTACTGCATTATTTATATTTTTTACGCAAGTGTATATATTATGTCCAGATATTCCAATATTGTATGTATAATATTCAGATAATTCTTTATTAAGCAAATATGCTACATTTTCTGTTGGCTTCATTTGTACTGCTTCCATATGTGAACTACCCATTATTAGAATATCTGGTGTATCATCTTTATATATTGCATTGTTAAATCCTTTTTTATCCATTTTAAACCATGCAAACCCTTCCTGCATTGTTGCCATCCATTGATTTGGCTCCCATTTGTAATCAGTTGCTGCTCCTGAATTATTTTTAATATGTACACCTGTATACTTATATATTAATGTAAAAATCGAAAGCAATATTAATGAAATTATTCCTGCTAATATAATTTTTAATAAATAACATAATCCTTTTTTAAACATTATATAATCTCCTTCTATATATATTAATAAATCAATAAAACAAATCTTTTCCCAATACTTTCTGTATTGTAACATAAAAGCAAATGATTTTCAACTCCAAAAAAATTATATCATACAAAATATACCTAATATCACAATATTGCAATTATCTTTTCAACATTTTTTCAACATTTTTTCAAATCCAAACATATTATCATCTTCTTTATATCAATCTAATTGTATATTTGAATTAGTCTGTTTTTCATTAAAGGCATGTATCAATTCATATTCAAATTCTATTATTTAATTTAAACTAAAATTATATATAGTAATAGACTTATATACTAAAAGAAAAACACAAAATTAAACTCTTGTAAAGTATCTTTATATGCATAATAGCAATACCACCTTTTCAATTATTGTTCTAAATGTATAAAATAGCTCTATTCAACTATATTTCAAATCTTAATAGTGATTGTTTTCTTCTATCTGCGGCTTCTTCTCCTAGATATATGTATTTCAGTTAATATAAAACAAATGATAACCTTATGGAACTCATTCTTCTGTACCAATATCATTTAAAATAGCTTTTGCTTTTTGATCTGGCATTCCAAAACGTTGACTTAAATATCTAAGAGAGGCAGCAAGTTCTCCATCTGGTCCACCATATTGAGATATAATCATTCCTGCAAGCTTAGGATTTCTATTTTTTATTCTTACTGGATATTCTAATACTTTGTTATAAGTCCACATACTCTAATTATTCCCCCTTTCCCATGGCCAAGGTTCCTCTAGCCATCTCCATTTATTACATGGATAATAAATGGAAAGAGGTCCATAAACCTTTTGGTACTTATCTTTTAAATCTTTCAATTCTTTTACATGTTTTCTGTGCAAACATAAAGCTCTTTGGTCTTCTGGGTGTGTATCTAGATATAAACCTAATTCAATTACTGCAAAATTAAGTTCTTTTATTTCCATTAATATTTGTTCTCTTTCGCAATCACTTCTATCTACATTATGCTCTCCCGCAACCATATTATTGTCTCCACATGAGCAATCTCTTCTTTCATTATCTTCCATTAGCCATTACACCCCTCTTTTATTTGATTTGTATTTCTAATATACTCTATTTCTCTTTGGCTCTGACCTGGCATATAAGGACTAACTAATTCTGGAAATATTGTTCCCATTTTTAGTCCAACACTTGGAATAAAAGTTTTATCCATTCTTTGAAAAGGAACATAACTTTGCGCAAGCATTGGATTTTCTGGAAAATGATTATATTCTTCATCAAATCCACATGCACAGTCATCATACATGTTGTTATAATTTGCTACATCTGCACATGCTTCTTGCATATATTCATTTTCATAAGTTTTGTTACATCCACAATTACAACCTCTTTTTTGCATACGATTTCTATACATTAATTTTTCCCCCTTTTTCTAATGTATAATATATTTTATGACATTTATCGTGTAATTGTGCACATTATTATTATTTATTATCATTGACTTTTTTTACTTTAAATTATATATTATTTATATAAATTTTAAGGAGGTTTTCATTTTGAAAAGTAAAGTTTTTATTTTGATTTTTGTTTTGTTTTTTATTTTTACAACATCTGTTTTTGGTATAAATGTTAATACTGTAGATTCAAATATTTATAAACTTACAGAAGAAACATACACTTTAGATTCTGAAGTTTTAGGAAATGTTTTTACATATTCTAGTGAGTTTGTAATGTCAGATTCAGCTTCTGTTTCAGGTAATTTATATGTTATGGCTGATAAAGTACATTTAAAATCAAATGTCACTTATTCAAATGCAATTTCTAAAGACGGTTCTTATTCTATAGAGACTGTCAATTCACATGCAACTGTAAGTGGTAATGTTTTTATTGTTTGTGATGAATTTGTTATAGAACCCGGTTGTGAAATTATCGGAGATTTATATATACTTGCTAATAAAATAGATATCCAAAAATCATCTTCTATTTATGGAAATCTTTTTGCAATTAGTTCTGAAGTTCTTCTAAATGGCAGAGTAAGCAAAAGCGTTTATGCTACTTCTAATATCTTTAATATGAATTACTATGGGGCTATTGCACATGACTTAATTCTTACTTCAGAAAATGTCACTTTAAGTTCTGTAATACACAGAAATGCTTATATTACATCAAACATAATAACAACTAATTCAGATTTCTTATTATATGGAAATTTAGAGGCTGATTCTCATAAATTTAATTTTTCTGGTGAAATTGATGGAAATGCTAAAATCAATTCTAAAGAATTAAATTTTATAGAAAGTAACGGTAATTCAGATAATAAATGTTTAATAAGTGGAAATTTAGATTATTCTTCTAAAGAAGAAATTCAAATTGGAGAAACAATTGTAACTGGTACTGTAAACTATTCTAAATATGTAGAAAAGATAGATACTAAACCTACATTTAGTTTTAAATCTTTTATTTTAGATTTAATTACATTTGTTGTTTATGTCTTAGTTGCAGTTTTAATATTTAATTTAATTAACAGAAATTACAAAAATTTAAAACATGAAATAACTGTAAAAAACATATTTGCAACATTTGGTATTGGAATACTTAGCTTTTTAGCTGTGGCTCTTATTGCTTTTGTTTTAATTATTATACCATTTGGAGTAACTTTAAGTTTAACATTTGTATTTGCTTTTCTATTCTTATTGTTTACAGCTATCCCAATATTCGTTTTAGATATTGCTATTTTACTAAAAGATAAATTAAATTTATATTTAGCAGTTACTTTAATTGCATTAGCATTATATTTAATTTCAAGTATCCCTGTTTTAGGTGGGCTTGTAATGTTTGTAGTTTTGATGACTGGTACTGGAAGAGTATGTAATAAAGTTTTATTTAAAAAAGTTTAAAAAAATGTAGGGGCGCCAAAAACGGCGACCCCTACATTTTTTTATTTTTTCAACTCTTCTATTACCCCTTTATAATTCTCTGCATTAATTATTGCACTTCCTGCAACTATTATATCTGCTCCCGCTTCTTTTACTAAGTTTACTGTTTCTGGATTTATTCCTCCGTCTACTTCTATATATGTATCTAAATTATTTTCTTTAATGTATTTTCTTAGAACTCTTACTTTTTCTACTGTTTCTGGAATTAATTTTTGTCCACCCTTTCCTGGTTCTACTGTCATTATTAAACACAAATGTAAATATGGTAAAAATTCAAATATGTCTTCTACTTTTGTGTTTGGTTTTATTGAAATACCACATTTTATTTCATTTTCTTGTAAATATTTTATATATTTTTTTACCTCTTCTTTATCTCTACATGCTTCTAAATGGAATGTAATTATATGTGGTTTAAATATTAAATATCTATCTATATTTTCCTTTATATTTTCTACCATAAAGTGCACATCTAAAGGTAAATTTGATATTTGTTTTATTTCGTTGGTATATGTATACATTTTTTCTTCTGTGTTTTTTTCAACAAACTTTCCATCCATAACATCTATATGATAATAATCAGTTCCTGCAACCTCTAAATCATAAAATGTTTTTATTGAATTTTCTTTTTCTACTCCTAAAACTGATGTGGATATCTCTAACATATTTTTCCCCTCTCTTTTCCATTAAAACCAAAATTTAATAATCATTAGCCCAACGTAGGGGCTTATATATTTTATTTTTAGAGCGATTCCGGGGTAACCGCCTTAGAAAATGTTTGAATGAAGCGAATTACATTTTCTTGGATGGGGCAGCGATAAAAATATAAATATATAACCCCGACGAGATTGGGCGGACTATTAATTAAAATCTTTTGGTTTTAACTCCATATATATTGGCTCTTCTTCTTTTATTATTGTTGATTTTCCATGTCCTGGGTATACTATTGTATCCTCTGGTAAAACCATTAGCCTATTTGTTATTGAATCTATAATTTGCTCAAAATTACTTGTTGGTAAATCTGTTCTTCCCCATGAACCTCTAAACAAAGTATCTCCTGAAAATAACATTTTTTCATTTTCACAATACAAAGATATACTTCCTATTGTATGACCTGGAGTATAGATTACTTTAAATTGTAAATTCCCAACATGAAGAATATCTCCATCATCTAGTCTAGCATCTTCTTTTAAACTTACATCTCCAATTCCTATATGTGAACTTAAATTTATAGTTGGGTTTCTTAAACCTTCTTGATCAAATCTATGGATTAAAATTTTCCCTCCATATTTTTCTTTTAGTTTAGATGCAGCACCCATATGATCTCCATGACAATGGGTTAATAATATATATTTTACATTTGCATCTATTACCTTCAGCATTTCTTCTATTTTTTCAATTGATCCACCTGGGTCTATTACCATTGATTCTTTTGTTCCCTCATCTTGAATAATGTAGCAGTTTATTCCCATAAATCCGCCTGCATTTACTTTTATTCTCTTAAGTATCATTTTTTACCTTCTTTCTATCTTTATTAATCCGCCGCATCTCGTCGGGGTTTATATATTTAAAATTGCTCATTTCTTCCCACCGGCGCTGTAACAAGGCTAACGCCTTTAACAGCCCCTCGGCGGTCCCCACGAGGAAATTCGCTTTTAAAATATATAAAGCCCCTGCGTGCGGCTACTTTCAAAATAAACTGTGGATGAAATAAAATTATTTTTTACGATTTACTTCATATACGCTATCTACTTTTCTAATTGCTTTTACTATATTGTTTAATTCGTTAATGTCTTTTACTTCAATCGTAATATCTATTGTTGCAATTCTATCTTTATTTGTTTTAGTGTTTACACCCATTATGTTTATTTTTCTTGTTGTAATTTCTTTTACTATATCTGCAAGTAAACCTGTTCTGTCATTTGATAAAACCTCTATATCTACACTGTAATTTTCTTTTTTGTCTTCTTCGTACCATTCTACATCTATAATTCTCTCTTCTTCTGATAATAAGTCATTTATATTAGTACAATCTCTTCTATGTATTGAAACTCCCCTTCCTTTTGTTATATATCCTATTATCTCATCTCCTGGTACCGGATTACAACATCTAGAAAATTTAACTAAACAATTATCAATTCCTTTAACTATTACTCCTGATGTAGGTGCTTTTTTTACTCGTTCCTTAGTTTCTACTAATTCTTGTATTTTTTCTTCTATAGTATCTTCTTCATGTTCTTTTTTATATTCTTCTAGTAGTCTTGTTAATATTTTATTTGGAGATATTGCTCCAAATCCAATACTTGCAAACATATCGTCCTGAGTATTGTAATTATAACGTTTTAATACAATTTGAATCCACTCTGATTTAAACAATTGACTATGAGACATTCCAAGTTTTTTAAGTTCTTTTTCTAATATTTCTTTTCCTTTAGTAATATTTTCTTCTCTTTCTGCTTTTTTAAACCATTGTTGAATTTTATTTTTTGCACTTGTACTTTTTACAATTTTTATCCAATCACGACTAGGACCTCTTGATGTATCTGATGTTATAATATCTACTATATCTCCACTTTTTAATGGAGTGATTATTGGCATCATCTTACTATTTATTTTACATCCAACCATCTTATGTCCTACTTCTGCGTGTATTGAGTATGCAAAATCTATTGGAGTAGCATCTCTTGGCAAAGATTTTATCGCTCCTTTTGGAGTAAATACATATACTTCATCTTCAAATAGTTCTGTTTTTAAAGTTTTTAAAAATTCATCTGGATCTTGCATCTCTTTTTGCCATTCTAATGTTTCTCGAAGCCATGCAAGTTTATCATCTGTTACTACTACATTTGATTTTTTATTTTTATTTGCTTCTTTATATGCCCAGTGTGCAGCAATACCAAATTCTGCAATTTGATGCATGTCCCAAGTACGTACTTGTACTTCAAAAGGAGTTCCCTTTGGACCAATTAGTGTTGTATGTATTGATTGATACATATTAGGTTTTGGAACAGCTATATAGTCTTTAAATCTTCCTGGCATTGGAGTATAAAGGTCATGTACTACTCCAAGTGCAGCATAACAATCTTTCACAGAATTTACAATTATTCTTAGCGCAAATAAATCATATACTTGGTCTAAAGTTATATTATCCCTTTGCATTTTTCTATAAATACTATATAAATGTTTTGCTCTACCTGTCATCTCTGCAATGATTTTTGCCTTCTTTAATTCTTGTTTTATTTCCTCCATTATTTTTTCTATGAATTCAAGTCTTTCTTCTCTTTTTCTTTCTATTCCTAAAATAAGCTCTTTATATTCTTCTGGTTGTAAATATTTAAATGCTAAATCTTCAAGCTCCCATTTTAAAGAATAAATACCCAGCCTATTTGCAAGTGGTGCATATAATTCCATAGTTTCTTTTGCATTTGCTATTTGTCTATCTCTTTTTAAATATGAAAGTGTTCTCATATTATGAAGTCTATCTGCAAGTTTTATTAAAATTACTCTAATATCTTTCCCCATTGCTAAAAACATTTTTCTATAGTTTTCCACTTGTTGTTCTGTTACTGTTACATATTGTATCTTACTAAGTTTTGTAACACCTGCAACCATTTCTGCAATTTCTTCACCAAATTCCATAGAAATATCTTCGTTTGTTATAGGCGTATCTTCAACTACATCATGCAATAAAGCTGCACAAATTGTTGCATCATCCATTTTTAATTCTGCTAATATTTGAGCTACTTGTAATGGATGTATAATATATTCTTCTCCTGATAATCTTCTTTGCTCTTTATGGTTATTTAAAGCATATGAATATGCTTTTTGTATAAGATGTGAATTTGATTTTTTGTTATTTAGTTTCATTATTTTTATAATATTTTGTATTGTTGTTTCATTTTGTTCTTGCATTACGCTTTGCCCCCTTTGCTTATTTAGGTCTAGCTTTTAGTATAAAGGCTAGTCAAGCCCATCTCCTACGTTACACAGATTTCATGATATCTTTTAGGTTTATTTGCACTTTTTTTACTCCATTGTATTCATTTATTTCTAAATTTCCTACAACATCAATTTTATCTCCAATTAAAAACTCATCTACTAAATACCCAAAATTAAAGCCTATTATATCTATTAAATGGTTTTCATCTCTTACACTTAATTTTAAATGTTTTCCTTCTGATAATGCTCTTATTGAGTTTATTTTTAAACCTTTATAAAGAAATTTAGGTCTCTCATTTCTTTCTCCAAATGGTTCTAGCTTTTTTAACTCTTCTATAGTTTCTAATTTTAAATCATTTCTTGAAATCTCACCATCTATCTTTATTGTCGGTAATATTTGTTTTATATTTTTTTGTTCTGCAAATTCCTCAAATTTGGTTTTAAATTCTTCAAAATTTTCTTTCTTTAAAGTTAATCCCACCGCCATAGCATGTCCACCAAATTTTTCTAAATAATCAGAAGAAAAATTTAAAGCTTCATATAAATCAAAATCTGGTATACTTCTTCCAGAACCTTTTCCTTCTTCTCCTTCAAAACATACAAGTATTGTAGGTTTAAAAAAACTTTCTGTTAGTTTTGAAGCAACAATTCCAATTACACCATGGTACCAGTTATCTCCACCTAATATAATAGTATTTTTATCTTCAATACCTTCTTCTTGTAATTTTTTTAATGCTTGTTTAAAAATATTACTTTCTTTTTCTTGTCTTTCTGAATTATATTTATTTAATTCTTTTGTTATTTCCTTTGCTTCTACTATATTTTCTGTTAAAAACAAATCAAGTGCTTCTTCTTGATGACCCATTCTTCCACATGCATTTATTCTTGGCGCTATCCCAAAAGAAATTGTGTTTGAATCTATTTGTTTATAGTTTGATGAAATTATCAGTTCTCGTAATCCTATATTTTTAGTCATTTTTATTAGCATTAATCCTAATTTTGCAATTACTCTATTTTCATTTACTAACGGAACAATATCCGAAATAGTTCCAACAGCTACTATATCTAAATATTTTAAATATTCTTTATCTTCTATTTTTAGTTTTGTTGATATTGCTTGTATTAATTTAAAAACAACTCCAACACCTGCAAGTTCTCTAAAAGGATATTTATTATCTTTTCTTTTTGCATCCACTATTGCATATGCATTTGGTAAAGTATCTCCTTGCTCATGGTGGTCCGTAACTATTGTTTGTATCCCTAATTTATTACATTCTTCTATCTCTGATATTCCAGAAATCCCACAGTCTACTGTTATAATTAATGTGTATTTTTGTTCTATAATTTTTTTAATTGCTTCTTTATTTAATCCATACCCTTCTTCTAATCTATTTGGTATATAATATCCAGTTTCTAATCCTCTTTCTTTTAAAAATTTCTTTAAAACTGTAACACTTGTTATTCCGTCTACATCATAATCTCCATATATCATAACTTTTTCTTTGTTATTTATTGCTTCTATAATTCTATTTACTGCTTTTTCCATATCTGGAAGTAAAAAAGGATCGTAAAAGTCATTTCTGGTTGGTTCTAAAAAAGCTCGTATATCTTCGTCTGTTGTTATTCCCCTGTTTATTAATACTTTTGCCAAAAGTTCTGTTATATTATATTTACTTGAAATTTTTTTAACTTGTTCTTCATCTATATCATAAAAGCTCCATTTTTTCTTCATACTTACTCCTAAAACTCCATTATGTTTTATTGTATATTATTTTATGAATTTTTAAAAGGGGTTTTTGAATATTTATTAAAAAAATAATAAATGTTTTATTACAAAAAGCATACTAAAACCCCACCTTTTTAGGTGGGGTTAAAATTTTATGCTTTTGTCTCTACAGATATTACTTTTACATTTTCTACATTCTCATTTGAAAATTCCATTTCAAATTTTGCTTTTTCTCCTACATTAAAGTATTTTATTTCTGAATATTTTGTTTCTAGTAAATTATTATCTTTATCATAAAACTCTGCTTTTACATATATTACGTTTATTAAAATACTTGTATCATTTGTTATAGTTCCTTTCAATACTCCATCTGTGCATTCTGTAACTTCAATAACAGGTGATGTAGTTTGTACCGTACATTGTATTATTTGCTTTTCTTGTATATCTCTATTCATTGTTCCTAAATACATTAAACCTGAAACCAGTAAAAATAACACTATAAAATTTATAAAATATTTCCAAAATTTTTTCATTGTTTTCATATTAATTACTCCTTTAATTATTATGTTAATATTATACAATATTGGAAATAAAAAGTAAATATTTTATAAATTCTTTTTTATACATCCTCATCTTCTTCAACATAATTATAGCTTATTGTTTGTTTCTTATCTTCTTTATTTCTGGTGTCCATAAATTTATCAAATTTTTCTATTATATCTGGTATATAATCTACTATCTTATCTATTGTTGAACAATGCTCTACAGGCATTAGTTTTATATTACCATTATTTATAACTAAAAATGATACTGGTGTTATATTTACTCCTGCTCCGCTTCCTCCTCCAAATGGGTTCTTATAAGTTATTTCTTCATCTTTGTCTTTCCTAGTATATTCTTCTATTGTTTCTGCATTGAATTCGCTTCCACCTGCTGCAAAACCAAAAGACACCTTTGATATTGGTATTATACTTATATTATCATTAATCTCAATTGGTGCTCCTATAATAGTGTTTACGTCTACCATATCTTGTATATTGTTCATGGCTATTTCCATTAACGCTTCTATCGGATGTTCTTTCATTATTCTCTTCACTCCTATTCTTAATAATCATATCTATAATATTAGCTATTTTTATATTAATTATACAATTTATGGATATTTTTAAATAGAACTTATCTGCTTGAAATGGTTCTATAAGATAATTAAAATGTTGCCTTTTAAATCCATTTGAAATGTTTGCATAAATTATTGAAAGAGCTATATTTATTGCAGTCACAAAATATGCCAAAAACACTGCATCATTCAAGCCTATTTTTCCTTTTATATTTATCGATTCCGTTCTTATATCCAAACGTTTAAAACTCTTAATTATAATTTTTTTATCTTTCTTTATACTTTTACTATTAATTCTGTTTAATATTTTATGGAATTTTATTTTTTCTATCTGTTTTTTGTTTATTGGTATTTTTATTAGCTTAATTTTATTAAACAACATAAAATAAACATTTAATTTAATGTCATCTATTTTTATTTTATCTTTTCTTTCTATTTCTAGTTTTTCTATTTGTATTTTTATTCCAGATAGATATATTAGTAAACATATTAACATTAAAATTATTAATATAATTAAAAATACTAAC
>JAZNWN010000013.1:0-9303 GCA_045593405.1 Clostridia bacterium | reverse complement strand
TATTATTTTAATATTTTTTTCCTCATAATTTTTTATATGTTTGTTTATTATTTTATTAATTATTTCATTTGCATAATTAATATACTTTTCACTTCCATATACTATAACATCTAATTTCCCTTTTTCTATTAATTTTTGTCTTATAAATTTTTTAATTGCCGATTCTTTTATATCTGTTTCCTTCCAATTTATATTTAATATTTTTTCTTTTTCCCCATCAGTTATTTTTATTTTTGATAAAATTTGGTCTATATTTTTCTCTAAGTTTCCTTCTAAAATAGTTATAACTTCTTTTTGTGTCTCTAATTCTTTTTTGATATAAGGAAGAATCATCATTGAAAAGTGTATGCTACTAATATTAAATCCACATACCTTTTTTATTTTTATATCCCCCATTATTCAAACCTCCCTAAGTTTTTACTGGTAAATTTTACCATTTATTTTTCTGTTAGTCAACTAAAATCGTCCTCTTTATTTCGACAATATGACGAAAATGTTACAAAAATAAGACATTAAATTTTCTTTATAATATTCATGAAAAATTCAATGTATATTTTTTACATTTTTACAAATAATTAATTTATATGGAGGGTTTATGAAAAATTTTAAAAGATTTACAATATTATTTTTTTTATTATTTATATATATCACAATTTCTGCAATTTCATATACAAATGCTATATGTACAAATATAGCAGATTCTGTTTTTAGACTACACGTTATTGCAAATAGTAATTCTACAGAAGACCAAAATTTAAAATATATTGTACGTGATAGTGTTTTAGAATATATGAATTCCATAACATCTGGCATAACAGATAAAGTAAAAATAATGGAAATTGTTTCTAGTCATTTGGAAGGCTTTAAAAAAATCGCTCAAGATACTGTTTATGAAAATGGCTTCGATTACGAAATTTCAGTTGAAATCGGCAATTTCGAATTTCCAACTAAAACATATGGAGATATTAATTTTCCCCCTGGCTATTATGATGCTTTAAAAATAAAAATTGGAAATGCTGAAGGCCAAAATTGGTGGTGTGTAATGTTTCCTCCTTTATGCTTTATAGATGTTTCTTCGGGTATAGTACCAAATGATTCTAAAGAAATTTTAGAGTCAGAATTATCTAATGAAGAATACCACTTAATATCAGGAACAGAAAATGAAAGCAAGATTAAATTTAAAATTGTAGAAGTATTGCAAAACTTTAAATTTAATGGTATATTTATGTAAAGAATAATCGTGGGCTGATTTAATTTTTTATTTTAAAATATAGATTTCAGTCCACGTAAATTATTCGTGTACGAAAATCACAAAACAATTTACTGTTCACTATGGTATTTATTGAATATAAAAATTTCTTATATTCAATGAATAGAGTGTATTTTTTACACTCTATATTTTATGTTAGCATACTGGAGGCAATAATGGAAAAATTAGTAATAAATGGAGGAACACCTTTAAAAGGTGAAGTTGAAATAATCGGAGCAAAAAATTCTGCAGTAGCACTTTTGCCTGCCACATTACTTATTAAAGGTATTTGTACTATTAATAATTTACCTCATATTTCTGATATAAAAATTTCTTGTGAAATATTAGAAAAACTAGGTTCAAAAATTAAATGGAATAGTAAAAACAGTGTAACAATCGATAATACTAATATAATTAGTACTGTTGCCCCTATAGACTTAACTAGTCAATTTAGAGCATCTTATTATTTAATAGGTGCTATGCTTAGTAGAAGCAAAAAAATCGAGGTTGGCCTTCCAGGTGGATGCAATCTAGGGCCTCGTCCAATTGACCAACATATCAAAGGCTTCGAATGTTTAGGCGCAACTGTTGATTTATTACAAGGTAAAGTTATTGCTAAGGCAGAAAAATTAGTTGGTACTACTGTTTATTTAGATATTGTTTCCGTTGGTGCAACTATTAATGTTATGCTTGCAAGTATTTTTGCAAAAGGTACTACCATTATAGAAAATGCAGCAAAAGAACCACATATTGTTGATGTAGCAAACTTCTTAAACTCAGCAGGTGCAAATATTATTGGAGCCGGAACAGATACTATAAAAATAAACGGAGTTAAATCATTAAAAAATAATATTACATATTCTGTTGTACCAGACCAAATAGAAGCAGGTACATTTATGCTTGCAGCAATTGCTAGCAAAGGAGATATTGTTTTAAAAAATTGTATTCCAGAACATTTAGATTGTTTAACTTCTAAAATTATAGAAATTGGTGGCAATGTAGAATGCAATAATGATACTATTCACGTTTGGTATGATAAAAAAACTTCAAAAACCTCTATTACAACTTTGCCATACCCTGGATTCCCTACAGATCTTCAGGCTCAAATGGGAGTAGTTTTAGCTTTATCTGAGGGTACAAGTATTATAAATGAAAGTATCTGGGATTCACGCTTTCAATACACTGCTGAATTAAATAAAATGGGGGCTAAAATTACAGCACAAGGAAAATCTGCTGTTTTTGAAGGTGTAGAGAAATTACATGGTGCTAATGTTTTTTCTTCTGATTTAAGAGCCGGAGCAGCTTTAATTATAGCTGGAATTGCAGCTTCTCGGAATAACTGAAGTCTATAATATACATTATATAGATAGAGGTTATGAAAATATTGAAGAAAAATTCTTAAAGCTAGGAGCTAAAATACAAAGAATAAAAAATAAAGGATGATTACAAATGTTAAAATGTTGTAGCTTATACAGTGGAAGTTCTGGAAATAGCTTTTTTGTACAAAGTGAAAATACAAAAATTTTAATAGATGCAGGTGTAAGTTGTAAGAAAATAGAGACTGCATTAAAAAATGGTTTTAATTTATGTTTGTCTGATATTGACGCTATTTTTGTTACTCATGAACACATAGACCATACAAAAAGTTTAGGGTTAATTTCTTCAAAATACAACCTTCCTGTTTTTGCAACTGGAGGCACTTGGAATGTTATTAATGAAAAAGAAAATAAAATATCTATTGAAAATAAAAAAGTTTTTACTGTCAATAAAAGTTTTGATTTTAAGGACTTGAGAATTTTTCCATTTTCTACGCCTCACGATGCGGCTGAACCTTGTGGTTTTAATATTTATAATAATAATTCTAAAATAAGTATTGTAACTGATTTAGGATATATTGATGACACTGTCTTTAATAATTTAAAAGATAGCTCCTTCCTAATGCTTGAGTCTAATTATGAACCAAATATCTTAAAATTATCTTCATATCCTTATAATCTAAAAAAGAGAATTTTAAGTAATCAGGGGCATTTATCAAATAATGAGGCTAGTGAAACTATTTCAAAACTAGTTGATTATGGACTTAAGGATGTTTTATTAATACATTTAAGTAAAGAAAATAATGTTCCAGAAATTGCTTATCAAACAGCTTTAGAGAAGCTAAAAAATGCAAACTGCCCACTAGATAATATTAGTTTAACAGTTGCTCCTCGAGATATGCCTAGTAAAATATTTAATGTTTTATAAAAAAGAGAATGATGCCCTAATCATTCTCTTTTTTGAAACAAAATTTCTAAGAATAAAACTTATTAGAAGCAAAAAATCATTTATGGGGGCTGTAGGGGCAGGGAAATAAAAACTTTTGTCATAAATAGGGCTCCTTTTTCCACAAAAGTTAAAAAATGCCCCTACAAGATAAAAAACGTATTAATTTATATATATTATCTTAATAATTATTTGTGTATGTAAGTGTACATGATTGAGCCTAAACAAATTTAATTATGTGTTCTCGACGCATTCATACTCCCCAACAAGTTTATAGTATAATTACAAAACTCTATATGTAATTAATTTGATTTTTTTTATTATCTTTTTACTTGGATTTTTATAATAATTTTTCTGACAGTAAAGAATATAGAAAAAAATAATAAGAAATAAATTTTTATTTTATCTCCAAAATAAATTTATTTTTGCTAATAATTTAGCAAGAAATTTTTTAAACTAAAAATTTTGAAAAAACTTTCTTTTCACCTATTTTAAGGTTACAGTTAAAACGAAAACATCTCAAAGGCAATAACAATTATAACTTTTTATAAAAAATATTAATTTTCTTTTCTGTAAAAATAATACAATAGTTTCCATATTTTGTCAATTATTTTTTTACGACAAAATATGCCAAATTACTACAGATGCTAATATTCCCATGAAATCTCCTATTAATGCTGCCCAAAGTACAAATCTTGTTTTTTTTATTTTTACCATACTTGTATAAACTGCAATTGTATATAGTGTAGTCTCTGTTGCACCCATTATAGTTGCTACAATTAATCCTATTTTACTATCTACTCCATATGTTTTTATAATATCTGTACCAATTGCAAGAGATGCGCTTCCGAGAAATTGGTCTAAGTATAGCCAAAGGCATAACTTCCTTTGGAAAACCAAGAAGATTTGTAATTGGAGAAATAAAATCTATTATAAGGTCTAAAATTCCAGAGCTTCGAAGTGCTCCTATTGCTACAAATAGTCCTACAAGTGTGGGAAGTATTTTTACAGCTATTCCTATTCCTTCCTTTGCTCCCTCAATAAAAATATCAAATATTGGTTTCTTTTCTGAAATTCCATAAAATAAAATTATTAAAAAAATTAGGGGAATCGCTAAGTTAGAAAAATAATTTATAATTTTCATATTCCTCTACCACTTCTTCATAAATATTTTTGCAGCAAGTATTGCACTAACTGCTGCGACAATCGTTGCAACCCAAATGGGCACTAACATTTCAGTTGGATTTTCAGCACCCAAAGTAGTTCTTATTGCAATAACAGTTGTTGGTATTAATTGAATTGATGCTGTATTAAGAACAATTAATATTGCCATTGGATTTGATAACTCTTCCTTATTTTTATTAATTCCTTGAAGGCTTTTCATTGCCTTTAACCCCAATGGAGTCGCAGCATTTCCTAATCCTAACAAATTTGCAATTATATTCATAGATATTTCTTTATGAACTTCTTCATTTTCATTTATTTCCGGAAACAGTTTTCTTAAGAATGGTTTTAAAAATTTTATTAATGAATCAACCGCTCTAGTTTCCATTGCAATCTTTATGATGCCACACCAAAGGCACATTGTACCAACTAAAGTCAAACATAAATTTATTGCACTTGAGGTAGATTCAAAAATCGAATTATTAACCTCTGGCATGCTTCCTGTGAAAATCGCATAAATAAATGATATAATTAAAAATATTGGCCAAATTTTATTTAACATTTTTCTCCCAGTTAATAAAAATTTTATAACTCTTTCAATTATTCTAAGCCCTACTAAACATTGCCAAAAAAAGGAAAATTTTCTATATTTTTATTGACCGTCTGTTTTTTTTATGTTATTATATTTTCACAAGAACAAATGTCGAATTTTGTATTTTTTTAGGAGGTAATGTTATTGAAAGCAACTGGAATAATTAGAAGAGTAGATGAATTAGGCAGGGTTGTTATCCCAATTGAGTTAAGAAACAAGTTTGGAATAACTGAAAAAGATCCTATGGAAATATATGTTGATGGTACATCAATTATACTTAAAAAGTATGAACCAAATTGCATTTTTTGTAGTAGTTCAAAAAAATTAATTGAATTTCAAGGGAAGCAAATTTGTGAAAAATGTGCTAAGGCTTTAGCAAACAAGCAATAAAATAAACCCATATGGGTTTATTTTTTATTTTATAAAATATTGATAAATTTCATTTTTATTTTTATTTTTATCTTTTGCAATCTTTTTTATTATTTCTTTTTTCTCAAAGCCTTGGTTTTCATAATATTTATAGTGTTCGTTCAAACTTAAATTTAATAAAAAGTCTTTTTCCTCATTATTTTCATTTGATTTTTCTACCATAATAACAAATTCTCCTTTTGGTTCTTTATACTCTTCCAGTATTTGAGAAACAGTTCCTCTTAAAAATTCCTCATGTACTTTTGTTATTTCCCTAGCCAAAACAATATTTCTATCTCCTAAAATTTCTTTTATATTTTCTAGTGTATTTATTAATTTATGGGGTGCTTCATAAAAAATTAATGTACAATTTATTTTTTTTATTTTTTCTAATTTTTCTTTTTTTTCTTTTTTATTTACAGGTAAAAAACCAATAAAATAAAATTCACTTGTATCTAACCCTGACGAAATAATAGCATTGATAGCTGCACATGCTCCAGGAATTGGTACTATCTCTATATTACTTTCTATTGCTTTTTTTACCACTTCTGCTCCTGGGTCAGAAATGCCTGGTGTCCCTGCATCAGAAACAAGTGCAATATTATTTCCTTCTCTTAATTTTTCTATTAAAATATCTGATTTTGTTTTTTCTATTTCTTTATAATAACTAATTAATGGTTTTTTTATTTCAAAATAATTTAATAATTTTAATGTATGTCTCGTATCTTCTGCAGCAATTAAATCAACTTCTTTTAATGTCTTTATTGCTCTTAATGTAATGTCTTCTAAATTTCCAATTGGTGTTGCAACTAAATATAATTTTCCGTTCATATTTTAATATATCTCCTTTTATATACTATTTGTAGTGGACTAGCTTGTTCTCCCCTCACTTAGAAGAACGGGCGATTAAAATCGCCCCTACATTTTTATTTATTATAAATTTTAAAAATCTCATCCGTATATTCCCCATTATCTTTATAAATAATTAAAGGTTTTTCTATTTTTAAAAATTTTCTTGCACTTTTTACTGCTTTAATTAATATTAAATTTGATTCTTTTCCTGCCTTTGGGTAAATAAATCTAATTATTTTTGGTTCTATTTTATATTTCCTTAGTAATTCACAAATATCTACTATTCTTTCTGGTCTATGTACCATATATAGAGATCCTCTGTCTTTTAATAGATTTTTACTTACTAAAATAATATCTTCTAAATTACATTTTATTTCATGTCTTGCAATTATTTTTCCTTCATATTCATTTTTTAATCCAGTATTATTTTCTTTATATGGAGGATTTGTTACCACTGCATCAAAGCTTTCTTTTTTAAACAAATTACAGATGTTTTTTATATCGTCATTTACTATTTTTATTCTATTTTCTAAATTATTTAATTTTACGCTTCTGCTTGCCATTTCTGCCATTTTTTCTTGTATTTCTATTCCTACTATCTTTGTATTATCTGTTTTTCCTGATAATAATATTGGCAAAATCCCAGTACCTGTTCCTAAATCAATAATTTTAGAATTCTGTTTTATGTTTTTTGCAAAATCAGATAATAATACTGCATCCATTCCAAAACAAAATTCTTTTTCATTTTGTATTATTTTTAAATTTCTAAATTCTAAATCATCTATTCTTTCATTTTCTTTTAACTTTATATTCATATTATCTCCGTAACAATTATTTTTTACTAGAATATTATATAATATATTTAATGAAAATTAAATAGCTAGGTAATAATAATTTATAGGGGCGGGGTTCCTCCCCCACCTGTTTTATAATTAATACATTTGAGGGCAGGGATGGAACCCTGCCCCTACAGTATTTAATAAATATATTTTATTTAGGGTGGTATTATGCAAAATTTTTCAAATTATCGTGGAGAAAATAAAAAGAATAAATTTAATTTTGGTGAAAGAAAGGATTGCTGTGTAAAATCTTTAAAAGAAGTAAACTATTTTTTATGCAATATAAAAAAGGCAAAAATTGCCCTTTGCCTTTTTAAGTGGTTTAAATAAATTATTCCAAATAAAATATTTCATTAAAATTTACTGCTTCATCTGGGAAACACTCATTTTCTTCCCCATTTATTAATATTTTTATTCCATTTACTTCGCTTAATTCTACAAGTGTTTTTAAAATAGAATTAATTATTGTTTTTTCTTGTTCCTCTCCTAGTGCTTGCTCCTTAATAAAATTTTCTGAAAAATCTATATGTACTATTCCTTCTTTTAATTTTATATTATTTATTTTTGTTCCCTCTGGAATTATTCCTATTAGTTGTTCATTTTTTGGTCCTTCAATTAACATATTGACAAGAACTTTATATGGATTCTCTAAAAGAATTCGTGCATCTATTTGTCTTGCTTCTGGTTCTAACCCTCCTTTTTCCTTATCCATAAAATATAGTGTTATTATTGTTTGTCTTAATTGTTCACCGCTTATTTCTTCTTCTGGTACAATTTCATTAATTACATTTCCTCCAGCATTTTTATTTATACTAACCAACCAGCCTAAAGCTATCACTAATATTAATCCTAAAATAATTCCAATAAACATTAATATCTTTTTACCCTTCATATAAAAAAACTCCTTGTCTAAATAATATTTTTTTAATAATATTATTTATCAAGAAGTTTTAGAACATTTAATTTTTTATTTAATAAATTTTATTTTTTTTATTTGTTTTTTTGCTTCATTATATCCTAGCTGATATAATTCATCAATTTTTTCCATGTCTAATAATCCTATTTTTTTAGTTTTTATATTTATTAAAAAATCTGTCCCATTTATTTCATATTCTGCGAGTTCATCATTTAAAATACTTAATGAGTTACTAAAAATATCTATAATATTATCGCACTTTTTTTCTCTAATATTTTTTTCAAAAACAACACTAATAACTTTATCTGCTCCTACTTGTTTAGTTTCTTTCCAAGGAATGTTTTCTCTTATCCCTCCATCTATTAATTCAGTATTTTTATATTTGCATGGAGAAAAAATTATTGGATAACTACAGCTTGCTCTTACGGCTTTACCTATACTAGCATCATTTATATATATTGTTTTATTTGATATTTCTTTTCTTTTATTTTGAGACATAAAATAATAAATATTTCCTGAATAAATATCTACTGCGGGAATCACTAATGGCATTTTTATTTGATTAATATTTTTGATGTTTTTTTTAGAACATTTTTCATTAATTAAATTTTCTATTACCTCTCCACTATTTAATCCATTAATAATTATTTTTCTTTTAAATAATAATCCATAAATTAATTTTAAAATATTTTTAATATCTACATATTTTATTTTTTTTGCATATATTTTAAATAAATTATATATTTCATCTGTACTATACCCGAACCGCATATAATGTAGCTACAATACTTCCTGAAGATGTTCCTGAAATATATTCAAAATTTATTTTTTCTTCTTCTAAAGCTTTAATAACTCCAATATGTGCAGCTCCTTTTACTCCTCCTCCGTGCCAAACACAAACCTAAACTCATAAAATCACCTAATAAAAAAAATTTAATATATTATATTTGTGTGTTTGGTTTTTGGTGTTTAGATTCTTGTTTTTTATTATTTATTCTTAATTAAATTAATTTAATTTATT
>JAZNWN010000012.1:0-10839 GCA_045593405.1 Clostridia bacterium | reverse complement strand
TTTTGGTTTTTATTTTGGTTTTTATTTTGGTTTTTATTTTTCATAAATTCATTATATTTACGTTGTTCTTCATATTTTTCTTTGCTCCATGGCTTACCAATTTCGACAGCTTTATCATGAGCGTTAAGTCTTTTTAATCTTCTGATTTGCTTTACTACAGACCATGGATATTTTAATTCTTCAAGTCTTTGGTATTCTTTTCTTTGAGCTTCTATCTCACCTTTATTCTTAGGTCTACCTATTTCAACAGCTTTATCATGAGCCTTTAACATTCTATACCTTTTAAAAGGTAGTGCTCTAAATATTGCTGTATGAATTTTACTTTTAACACGCTTTGGGAACTGTTTCACAGAATTTCTAGCGTAAATATAACGAATTTTTCCATTTTTTATTATTTTATCAATATATTTATGAGCTTTGGATATTAAACTTTGTTTTTTATCTGAATGTATTAAATATGTTCCTCCAGTTTTTCTATAATCATACATTTTTTTTACCTACATTTTCTATTATCCTTTATAAATTTTCATATTAACCAAGGCCGAAGATTGTGATATTAGTTATTTTTCAATGTCTCTATCCTTCATATAGTATTCATAGTACCACTCTGCAAAAGCCCTAAGCCCGGTTCTTAAGTCTGTGGAGGCTTTATATCCAAAATCGCGCTCCAACTTACTCGTGTCTGCGTATGTAATCGGAACATCCCCGGCTTGCATTGGTACCTTATTCATGTAAGAGTCTATATTGAAGTCGGATGGTAACACGGATGCCCTGATTAACTCCTCAGCCAGTATATGGACGAAATCGAGAAGGTTCACAGGACTGCCATGCCCAATGTTGTAAATTTCATACGGTGGTATTAGTAAGACGTCAGAGCCTGTCGGTTTGAACGGTGACGATTGTATGACTCTAACAATTCCGTCAACGATATCGTCTACATACGTGAAATCCCTCTGACAGTTTCCGTAATTAAATATGTTTATACTCCCTCCTGCTCTTAGCTTCTCAGTGAAAGAAAAATAGGCCATATCAGGACGACCAGCAGGACCATAAACCGTGAAAAAGCGCAAGCCTGTACAAGGGATATTGTAGAGCTTAGAATAGCTGTGAGCAAGAAGCTCGTTACTCCTCTTAGTAGCAGCGTAAAGGCTCACAGGATTATCCACCTGGTCAGACTCTCTAAACGGCACTTCAGTTCTTCCACCGTAGACAGAGCTAGACGATGCATAAATAAGATGCTCTAACATACTATCCGCCCTGCAAGCTTCTAAGATATTAAAAAATCCGTCCACATTAGAACGGATATAAGCGGACGGGTTTGTAATGGAATAACGTACTCCGGCTTGAGCGGCGAGATTGATAACGATGTGCGGGGTGTGAGTTTGGAATAAACTGTTTAGTGCTGATAAGTCTGAAATATCAGCTTCATGGAACTCCCACAGTGAGGAGGATTGTTCAGCGGATTTTGCTATCTTTCGTAGCCTGTACCTTTTGAGTATTGGGTCATAATAATCGTTTAGATTATCAATGCTTATTATTCTGCAATCCTTACAAACTTCAAGAAGCTTTATGGTTAGGGCTGATCCTATAAAGCCGGCTACACCGGTTATGAGGAGAGTTTTTGATGCAATTTCTATCTTCCTTTTCATCGCTAAATTTTAATATCGTCATTCATTTTCTATTATCCTTTGTAAATTTTCGGATTAATCTTCTTTGTTCTTAAAGCTTTTACAAACTTTAACATATCATCTGCGGGACTAAAATTAACTATTTCTCCAGTTGATTTATTTAGAGCATAGTAAGGGTCATTAAAGTCTATATTGTTTTTATCCTTTATCACTGCAAAAATATACCAATCTGAATCATAGTCAATAATATCTTCAATTACATATGAATATTTTAATTTAAAAATATTATATGCTTTTTTTACATTTATCATCTACATGCATCCTTTCTTATCTGTTCTGGATTGATTCTGCAATTATCTAATCTTGCATAATATAATACTCCAGTTGATAGTTCATGTAAATATTCAAATACTTCTAGTTCATCTTTTATTACTTTATTAGACTGCCCATCATATAATATTATTTTACCATTCTTAATTTCATAAGCTATAGAATGACCTCCACCAGTTGTCAATGGAATCATTAAATTTCCTCTAGCCCCATCTCCTTGACTTATTAAATCTTTATCTATATCTTCATAATCAACAAAAACTTCTTTCACATCAGCATCTGGAAACCACCTTGTCAAATCGTTAAATGTGGCACCAACATTTTCTTTCTGAGCCGTTACATCATAACCTCTACGTCTAAGTTCAAAAGTTGTAGTACACATCATACAGTTTTGTTTTGTATCAGGGCTAAAATTCTTATATCCTGGATTAACATGCGCTAAATCTTCTTCTGCACTAGTTTTTTTTGTTTTTAATCTTAGTCCTGTTGAAGGATCTATGTTTTTATTTTCTTTAATTCTTTTTAATTCTTCTTTTTCTGCCTTAATAGATGTATGTATTTCTTTTAATCTATCATATATACCCAATGGTGATATCTTATATAAAAAATTATTAAGTTGATTTTCATTTACTATATTTTGATATTTTTCTTTAGCTTCACTTGATAATTGGGTCATTAAAGCTGCTTGAAATACATATTCTTCGCCCTTCTCTTTATATTTTTGTATTCTTTTATCTTTTAATTCATCTAATCTTTTAATTCTCTTTGCTGTTCTTCGTGCTTTATTATTTTCAAATCCATCTAATCTTCCATTATTTTTTTTAACAAAAACCTCTAATTGATGATGTTTTTTTTTATCTGTATTATTTTCTATTGATGATATATTTTCATGAGCGTTTTTAAGTTTTTCGTAAAAATCGGTAGATGCCTTATCATATTTTATAAATTCTCTTTTTGCATCTTCTAATTCTTTATTGCTTTTCTCTACTTTTTTTTTTAAATCTCCACCAAGTAAGCCTATTATTCTATCCTTTATAGCATTTCCACGTTGATTATTAGATTTTAACCCTGAAAATCTATTAGATTTCAAATTACGGTATGTTTTACCTAATTGATTTTTAGCATAAATATATCGCACTTTTCCTGCTTTAATTATTTTATCTATATATTCGTGATCTTTCCAAGGTCCAGATGAATGATATAATTTTGATTTTGATTTCATGATTATCACCTGTCTCGTTTTCTATCTAACTTTTCTTTAAGTATATCTCTATTGTTTATTGAAGAATCAGGTATTGAATCAGAATTTACTCTAGACTTTCTAAGTTTTTTAGTTTTTTTAATTGATCTGTTTTCTGCTGGTGGAGCTTCTATTTTATTAGCCAGTGCTTCTAATTGATTTCTTAAAATTTCTACTTCTTCTCCAGATATTCCAACCTTGTCTAAATTATCAGCTAAGAATTTAAGATCACTAAAATCCCTATTCATTAGATCTTTTTCTTCATCTGTTAAATCATCTTTTTTTAATAATTTGTTTAAATTATTAAACTTTGATACTACTATTTTTGATACTTCTTCGCTCATTCCTCCAACTTTACTATATGATGTTGCGGCATTATTTATCCCTTCTTTCATATCATTTTTTGGAGTTTTAAAATTTAGCCCAGTTTTATAATCATCTGGATAAATATAATTTCCATCTGCATCTTTTGATACATATTTATGCTCTTTCCAAGGTCCAGATGAATGTTTTATAGATAATAATTCATCTACAAATTTCTTACCGACTGTATAAACATCCTTATTCATTCAAATGCCTCTCTATTAATTTTATATGCTATATAAGCATCCATCATAGCAGCAACAGAATCTATTTTTTGATCGTATCTTTTTTTTAATAATTTTCTATTGCCATTTGTGTCTTCTATGGTAATACAGTTACCCATTGTAAAACTCATCAATTCTTCGTCAAATATTAATTTTCTCTCTTCTGCTAGTTTTTTTAAATCTCCAAGAGGAACTGATTCTGTCTTTGCTCCTTGAATAACTTTTACTATACCAAAACCTCCGTTTTCACTACCCCATCTAGCTATAAAATCTTTTGCATTGTAAGGATCATATCCAAGACTTCTAACATCATATTCGTTTTCTGTAATATAACGATCTAGATCGTCATATACATCCATCATATCTAGAATAGTTCCATTTAACACTATTAATGAACCCTCCTGGATAAACTCCTCATATTTTATTCTCATTGCGGCAGGAAGTTTCATCAAAGTATATTCGGATATATAATTCTTAGTTTTTATTCCAAAACTCCCATCACCTAAAGGAAACATAAAAGTAAAAGCACAAAAGTCATCTCCTAAAGATAAATCTACTCCAAGACTACAAGGCATTGACCAGAACTCTCTTTTACTATGCGGAAGGGTTTCCTCGTATGTAAAATAATATGTATAACCTTCCATTGGTATTCCAAATCTCTTAGCAAGAATATCATTTCTTGCAGCAGGCACATTTTCTGCCCTTTCGACCTCTTGTTGATAAATGTCATAACTAACTGTTTTACCAAGATTTGGATTAGCTTTAATCCATGTTTCAGGATTTCCTACTTCCTCCACATTATCTAACTTATACCACCATATAGATACATGCGGATTTGGATAGTCGCCTTTAAGTATTTTAGATAATTCCATTTTGATTGTATCTCCTGCCCCATTTCTAACAGTTCCTTCACTGCTAACCGATACAATCAAATAGTCTTTTATTTTTGATGCCCCTTGTTCTATAGCTCCAATGACATCTTCTCTTATATCTCCTGAAAGCCATTCATCAACTGTTGCTATTTTACATCTTAAACCTTGGAGTTTATATATCGACATTGGTCTAATTTCAAGTAAAGAATTAGTCAAAAAATTCTCTATCCCCTTTTTTGTAGGAGATAATTTTTGTCTATTTGCTTTAGAGCCTGTTGTATTTTGAAGAGAACCTTCCGTAAGAAACGAAAATAGGGGACCTCTAGATCTTGCTATAGCTGTTCTAAAAGGGTCCATTATTTCTTCTGCTTGTTTCATTGTGGGAGCTGTTGTAATTTGATGTGTTGTAGATCTATCAACATTTAAGAAATATGATTGTATGCATGTTTCATATAAAGACTTTGAAGCACCTCTACCAACTATTAAAAATTGTTTATTTCTAAGTCTTTTTTTTATTCTTTTATTTATATATCTTCCACCTCTATTATTCTTATATGGAACATAGACAGATCTATCAACAAATTCATACCAACCAAATATATCTTCTCCCCATAATTTAAAAGTATCTAGCATATGAAAGTTAGAGCCGTCAGTTAAAGTTAATTCATTCTCACAAAATTTTATCCATCCTTCAACTGCCTCTGAATCATAGTAATATCTTGGATTATCAATTAACGCATCAATATTATTCATATGCATCTCTACTTCTCTACATACATAAATATCTCCTCTTAATACAGCATCTCTAAACATACCGTAATATTTTGGAATAGCTGTATTTGATAACATATTTTTATTTGTTAATCCTTATAATTTACTTCTTACTTTTATTTAACTCCATTAATTGTTTTAAGAAATCATCTCGATTAAGAGTACTACCATTATTAAAAATATCTTGGGCTTTTTGATTTTTAGCCCAATTAGTAACGGTATTACTATCAATCTCATTTCTATTTAACGCCTTTAATATGTCATCTTGTGTTCCTATTGTAGATATATTATCTTCTACCCATTTCTTAGCTTCATGATTACTTATTAATCCTTTAGAGACACCTTCAATAATATCATCATAATTTTTACTATCTAAGATCTTTTTTGAAGCTATTCCTCTAATAGAATCTGTTGTATTATAAGCGTTGTTTATTGCCTGCCCTATATTATTATAATACTTTAACGCGTTAATTGGCATGTTTACCATATTTTTAACCATCTCTTGTCCAGCTTTAATGTTTTCTCTTCGATTATCTGCTTTCTTTTTCTTATCATTTAATTCATTAACTTTTTGATCATATTCAAACTGTTTTATTGTATTTTCAAGTCTTATCCTATTAATAATGGCGTTTAAATCATTATCGGAAAGATTTAATTTTTTATTACGAATTTCCTTATTTACTTCTTCGATAGTAGCATTTCTAATGAAATTTTCTCTTTCTTTTGATTTTTTCTCTTCTACTTTTATTGTTTTTTCTAGTTTTTTCTCTTCTGCTTTTATTATTTTTTGAGCTCTTTTCTCATCAGCCTTTGCTTTTTTTTCATCGGTTATAATTTTTTTTACTGTATTTTCTACTTGAATTCTATTTAAAATGTTATTTACATCATCATCTGATAAATCCATTTTCCTTCGATACAATTCTTTTTTTAAATCTTTAGACGTAGCATTTGCAATAAAATTTTCTTTCTTTTCTGCTTTTCGTCTCTCTATTTTGTCTTTTTTATTTTGATGAAGGGTATCGGCAAGCATTCTTACCTTTCCTCTTGCTCCAGAATATCTAATTCTACCTTCTTCAGTTAGTGAACCATCTGGATTTTGATATCGTCTTAATCCCCACTTTTGTCCTAAAATTCCAAAATGATATAATTCATCATTCATTTTCTATTACCTCTTTTGGATCAACAGCAATATTTAATCTCCATTCTAATTCTGTGATAGTGTTTTTTATAGCTTCGCTAACAGGACTTGATAATGGAGGATCAAACATCATTCTAACCTTCATATAAACATATGTTTTAATCATTTCTAGTTTTGACAAATCGTCTATATAGTCTGTCCATGTTGTAGATTGGTCAGATATAGAAAATCCGTTTTCTGGTCCAACTCCTAACTGATTTAATATTGAGAAAACAGAATTGATGTGGAGAATTATATCGCTGTCGAAATACTGATAGTCTTCTGTGATTCCTAGCATTTTTTTAATAGATAAAAGTATTGAATCCATTTTTTTCTACCATTTTATTTAACTATATACATTATTTTTTGATTTTTAGATCCTCTAAAATCTAGTGTTAAATCTTTTTCTTCTTCTATAAAAGGGCCATCAACAATAACATCTATTAATTTTATAATCTCTTCACTATATACAGTATTTCTCTTTCCGTCTTTTGATAATATATCTTCAAATAATATATATCCTGTATATAACCAAATCGTTTTATTTTGACAATCGCTTTTTACTCTTTTTATTAGTTTTAATACATCTTCTTGGTTTTCAAGTTCCATTGGTTCTCCACCAAGAATTGTTATACCTGCGTAATATGGTTTATTTAACTCTGAAATTATCTTATCTTCTATATCTTTAGTATATTTTTTACCATAGTTAAAATCCCATGTTTCAGGTTGAAAACAGCCTTTACAATGATTCTTACATCCAGAGACAAATACAGAAAGTCGAATTCCTGTTCCATTAGCAATATCATGAGTAATAACTTTACATATGTTCAAAAGTATTAATCCTCCAAATAATTTGAATCTAGAGATAGATGCAAAACTCTTTCTTTTATTTCCTGTGTTCTGCCCTGATTAAACACGTTACTAGATATATAGCCACAAACTCTTCTTGCTATATTCATTTTTCTCATATCTGTATTACCACATGAAGGACATTTCCAAATAAGTTTGCCATCACTATCTATGATTTCAATTTCTCCATCATATCCGCAGTTTTGACAGTAGTCAGATTTACAATTTAATTCAGCATACATTATATTTTCATATATATACTTTATTATTACCAAAACTGCATCTAAATTATTTTGAAGATTAGGAACTTCAACATAACTTATAGCTCCTCCAGGACTAAGTTCTTGAAATTCCGCTTCAAAACTTAACTTATCAAATGCATTTATCGGTTCTGTCACATGTATATGATAGGAATTAGTTATATAATTTTTATCTGTAATATCTTTAATAATGCCAAAACGCCTTTGAAGAGATGATGCAAACTTATATGTGACAGATTCCATAGGAGTCCCATAAAGAGAAAACGATATATTTGTAACTTCTCTCCACTTCCTACATCTATCATTTAAATACTTCATCACTTTTAAAGCAAATTCTTTTCCTATTGGGTTTGTATGACTTACACCCTTCATATACATCGTGCATTCATATAAGCCAGCATATCCTAAAGAAATAGTAGAATAATTATCATATAATAATTTATCAATTACTTCTCCCTTTTTTAATCTAGATAATGCTCCATATTGCCAATGTATTGGTGAAACATCAGATGGAGTACCTTTTAGACGATTATGTTTACACATTAAAGCTTTATAACAAAGATTAGTTCGCTCATCCATTATTTTCCAAAACTTATCTTCATCTTTATTACTACTACATGCTGCATCAACTAAATTTATAGTACATACTCCTTGATTAAATCGTCCATAATACTTATGATTTATTGGATCTGGTGTTAAAAACGATCTACAACCCATACATGAATATACATCGCCTTTAAGTTTTTTCATAACTTTCGCAGAAATATAATCTGGAACCATTCTTCTAGCTGTGCATTTAGCAGCAAGTTTGGTTAAATAATAGTATTTTGAATCTTCGTAAATATTATCTTCATCTAATACATATATTAGTTTTGGAAATGCTGGGGTAATCCATTCTCCTTTTTCATTCTTAACGCCCTGCCATCTCTGTTTTAAAACTTCTTCAATGATCATTGCAAGGTCATCTCTACTATCTTCATCAACCTCGTCTAAATACATAAATATTGTTACAAAAGGAGCTTGTCCATTAGTAGTCATAAGAGTAATAACTTGATATTGTATTGTCTGAACCCCTCGTTCTATCTCTCTTTTCAACCTGGTCTCAACAATTGTCTCTATTTTTTCATTTGAAGCATTAATCTCGTTACTATTAAAATCTTCTAGCAGTTCTTTACGTATTTTATTTCTTGATATATCTACAAATGGTACTAAATGAGATAAACTTATTGTCTGACCTCCATATTGTCCGGATGCAACCTGAGCTATTATCTGTGTTGCTATATTACATGCTGTAGCGAATGAATGTGGACGTTCAATTAAAGTTCCACTTATAACTGTTCCATTGTCAAACATATCTTTTAAATTAACTAAACAGCAGTTCTTGGATCTTTGAAATAAGTAGTCTAAATCATGAACATGTATTTCTCCATTATCGTGCGCTTCGACCACATCCTGAGGTAGAATATAACGCTTTGAAATATCTTTTGATATCTCTCCAGCAACATAATCTCGCTGTGTCGAATTTAACTCCGGATTTTTATTGGCGTTTTCTTCTAACACTTCTTCATTTGTAATTTCAATTAAAGATAATATTTTTGCATCTGTAGTATTTGCTCGTCTTCTAAGAGTTCTATTTGTTCTATATTTTGAATACTCTCTCATTAGTTTTACATAACCACGTTCTGCTAATTCGTCTTCTACCATGTCTTGTATTTCTTCCACAGAAGCAGGCCTCGATAAAACTTCACATTTTCTAGTTATATCTAAAGAAATATCTTTAATTTCTTTATCACTTATATGGTATATGATAGAAGCATCAGAAGCTTTTGATATTGCTTTTTCTATTTTTTTAGAATCAAATGTTTCTTCTGAGCCATCTCTTTTAATTATTTTCATTCATACCTCCAGTTTTCCAAGGACAAGTGTCGTTTTTAAATCTCTGTTTAGGTAATCTAACTAATAAATTTTCATCTGCATAATGTATTGCATTATGTGTTTCATGAGAACAGCATATTAAATAATTTTCATTTAATAAATAGTCTGATAAATCTAAAATATCTTTTAGTTCTATCGGATTCATATGATGAATAACAATTTTAGAAAATAATTGTCTATCTAAAATGCCTAAATCACAACCGTTATCTCTAATAATTATATTATCTCTAATTTTTCTCCATTTCGATGAATTATAAAATTTCTGATTTATCCATCTATCAAAACCAAAACTATTTATTCCATTCTTACCAAGTTTTAAATAATCAAAGCGTTCTTCAAACGATGGTAATTTTACTAATTCATCATATGTTTTAATCATCGAAGTATTCATCATCATTATCTTCTCCAGAATAAAGCTTCATAGCATTCATTGCTTGTATATACAAGTCTTCTACTTTTTTAGCATTCTCTATTGCTTGCGTTTTTGCTTGTAAAAGCTTATTTTCCTCTCTTAATTTCTGCTCTTCAAGCATATATTTTTCTTTCATTGAAGCTAACTTAAGATAATGTGTTATTACTTGTGCACTTGCTGTTCCTTCTACAAGTTGTTTTTCTGCAAGATCTGTGGCAAGGGAAATTAGCTGAGACTCTCTTGCTTCAGGAGTTATTGCAGGCCTTTTCTTATAGTTTCCCTCTGTTTGTCTTGCTTTTTTCATCTGTTATTAAATCCTTTCTAATGGTTTTATATGAGTTTTGTTGTGGTTTCTAAAGGTTTCTATAATCCATTCTATTTATAAAGGAGGCATTTTTTATAATTATCATTTGGTTGGAGGAAAAGAGGATCATCTATCATATTTTTTTAACATATAGATTATAGAAACCTTTAGAAACCACAACTCACGATAACGTTGAAATACATTATTCCACCTTTTTAATGTGATGAAGAAGCATGTTATTCAGTTTTTAATTTAAAAATATAAATATGGCAGATGTGAACACAATCTAATATCTAGTGTTGGGGGGTACTATAGATACGATTTTTCCTCTTCACCACATTAAAAAGGTGGAATATATAAAAAAATAGCCACAATTAAAGCATTTATGCCCTAATTGTGGCTATAAAAAGGAATATAAAAAGGATGAGTTTTAAGCAAAGTCAAAAAATCAACCCCTCCGGGTTTTTAGATGAG
>JAZNWN010000011.1:0-14477 GCA_045593405.1 Clostridia bacterium | reverse complement strand
CCATACCGAACACAGAAGTTAAGCTCGTACATGCCGACAATACTTGCGGGTTACCCTGCTGGTAAGATAGGAAGTTGCCAGTTTTTTTATGCGTAAGAACACCTAAAAACAGGTGTTTTTTTGATTGTTATAGAAATAATTTTTGGCATAAAGGACATATATTTGGTGTTTAGAAATTAAAATTTAAAGAATATCTTTTACTAATATATAAGAAACAAAATACCAAATACAAAAAACCAAACACAAAATCTCCTGAACCTCTTGCTTTTTTCCTTATAAAATTATAAAATACATAAATGTAAAATTATATTTAAAGAAGGGATTTATTTTATGAGAATAATTTTAGATGCAATGGGTGGAGATAATGCGCCAGATGCAACAATAAAGGGTGCTATAAGAGCTATAAAAGAAATAGAATCAGAAATAGTATTAGTAGGAAATGAAGAGACAATTAATTCTAAAGTAAAAGAATTTTATGGAAAAGAAAAAATATCTGAAATATCAGATAGAATAAAAATACATCATACAACTGAAACAATTGAAATGGAAGATATTCCAACACAAGCTATAAAACATAAAAAAGATTCTTCAATGGTAGTAGGATTTAAATTATTAAAAGAAGATGAAGGAGATGTATTTATTTCAGCTGGAAATTCTGGAGCATTACTTACAGGTGCTACACTTCTAGTTGGAAGAATAAAAGGAGTAGATAGACCAGCAATGGCGCCAATGCTTCCATCATATAAAAAAGGATTATTATTAATGGATGCTGGTGCAAATACAAATTGTAAACCATTAAATTTATTACAATTTGCGCAAATGGCTAATATATATTTAAAAAGAATACACAATATTGAAAAACCAGTAATAGGTTTATTAAACATTGGAACAGAAGAAACAAAGGGAAATGAATTAACTAGAGAAAGTTATAATTTATTAAAACAAAAAGCAGGAGAATATAATATAAATTTCATAGGAAATGTTGAAGGAAGAGAAGCTTTTTCAGGAGAGATAGATGCAGTAATTACAGATGGATTTACAGGTAATGTGTTTTTAAAAACAGTAGAGGGACTTGGAAAATTTGTAAAAAGATCTTTAACTGAAAATTTAAAAAGAAATATATTTACAATGCTTTGTGCTTTACCTGCAATGCCATCAATAAAAAAATTTGCAAAATCTATGGATTACAAAGAATATGGTGGAGCATTATTCTTGGGAGTTAAAAAACCAGTTGTAAAAGCACATGGAAGTAGTGATGAGTATTTATTCTATTTTACAATAAAACAAGCTGAAATGTTCGTAAAGAGTAATGCTGTAGAAGTAATGAAGGAAGAGTTTGAAAAAAATAAATAAAAATAAAAAAACTATTGACATTTTTTGATGCATATAATATCTTATAATATATTAGAGTTAAGAACTATTAAGGAGGTGTAAAAACCTATGGAAATATTCGATAAAGTTAAAGAAATAATTATAGAACAACTTGGAGTAGCTGAAGATGCAGTTACAGAAGAATCATCTTTTATAGATGATTTAGGAGCAGATTCTTTAGATATAGTAGAATTAATAATGGCACTAGAAGAAGAATTTGATTTAGAAATTCCAGATACAGAAGCTGAAAAAATAGTAACTGTAGGAGATGCTGTTGAATACATAAAAGAAAATGCGTAATATGTAATTAAAAAGAAATAAGGAAAATTGTCAATTCATTTGACAATTTTTTTATATCTTGATAATATATAAGAGAAATCAAAGGAGAAGAGAAAAGATGAAATTATATCCGGACTTATATTTAAACAATATAAAAGAAATTACTTTACAACTTTTAAAAGAAAATAAAATTAAAGGATTAATATTAGATGTAGATAATACTTTAATAGATTATGATAAAAATCTTTTAGAAGGAACTAAAGAATGGTGTGATAATTTAAAACAACACAATATAAAAATATGTATATTATCAAACACAAATAAAGTAAAAAAAGTTGAAAGGGTCGCAAAAATATTAGACTTAGAATATATTTATTTTGCACACAAACCAAATAAAAAAGGTTTTTTAAATGCTCAAAAACTTTTAGGATTAGAATTAAATGAAATTGCAACAGTTGGAGATCAAGTATTTACAGATGTTTTGGGTGGAAATAAAGTGGGAATGTTTACAATTCTTACAAAACCAATAGATAAAAGAGATATAATTATCACAAGAATAAAAAGACCTTTTGAAAAAATAGTAATAAAAAAATACCTAAAAAACAAAGGAGAAAAATAAAATGTACATAAATGATGTAAGCATATTATATTACGTATTAGTTGGAATAATAGGTGCAGTAGTTGGGTGGTTAATAGATTATTGTAATAAAATGTTTTTAAAAGAAGAAAAAATAGTATCAAAGAAAAATTTTAAAGAATATAAAATGGGATTTAAACCAAATTATATATTAATGATCATTGTGGCAGTTGCATATATAGCATTATTATATAAATTTGGAAGTACTGATTTAATAAAATTTAGTATGTATGCATGTTTAATTCCTATGCTTTTATCTGCATTTGTAGTAGATTATAAAGAGCAAATAATACCAAATAGACTTAATTTAACAATGTTTGAAATAGGATTAGTTTTTGTATTTATGTATGGTATGACTAACTTAAGCATAGCAATAGATATGCTATTTGGAATGATTGCAGGAGGCGGAATTTTTTTACTAATTACTTTAATAGGAGGACTTATTGCAGGAAAAGAAGCAATGGGACTTGGAGACGTAAAACTAATGGGAGCATTAGGTTTATATTTTGGATTTGCTAGTACAATAACAATATCTATAATGTCATTTTTAATTGGAGCAGTAGTAAGTATATTACTTATGATTATTAGAAAAAATAAAATGGATAGCTATATACCTTTTGGGCCTTTTATAGTATGTGCAACAGTCATAAGTATATTTGTACCGTTTGAAGTAATATTTGTAGTGCTAATGAAGATTTTTTCATTAGGGTTATATAAATAAAATGTAAATGTAGGGGCGGGGTTCCACCCTCGCCCGTAAATAGTCAAAAGGAATAAAACGGGCAGGGGTGGAACCCTGCTCCTACAAAAAAGAGAGGAGTGTTATTAGTGAATGAAAAAATCAGACATTTAAGAGAAAAATTAAAGGCTTTAAATTTAGATGGAATGATAGTATCAAATCCTGTAAGCATAAGATATTTATGCAATATAGAAGCAGATGGTTTGCTTTTAATAACACGAAAAGAAAATATATTTTTAACATATAGCATGTATTTAGAAATGGTAAAAGCAACACTTACAATAAATGACGAAGTAATTGTTGCAGATTTTAGAGAAATAGGAAAAGATGAATACGAAAACTTTTTCTTGTTTTGCGAAAATGTTGGTTTTGAAGAAAACTATGTTACATATAAGGAATATCAATATTTAAAACAAAAATATAAAGTCAACAATTTGGCAGAAACAGAAGAAATAATAGAAAAATTAAGAGAAGTAAAAGATAATGAAGAAATAGAGAATATAAGAAAAGCATGTGAAATAACAGATGCTTGTTTTGAACATTTAAAAAGCTTTATAAAAATAGGTAAAACAGAAAAGGAAATAGCTTTAGAGATTGAAATGTTTTTTAAAACTCATGGGGCAGATGGCTTAGCTTTTGATACTATTGTTGCAATAGGTGAAAATTCTGCAAATCCACATTGGATTCCATCTGATCGACAAGTGCAAAATGCAGAACCAATATTAATAGATATGGGTTGTAAATATAAAGGTTATTGTTCAGATATGACAAGAATGATGTTTGTAGGGTGTATATTAGAAGAAACAAAAAAAGTTTATGATTTAGTATTAAAAAATGAAGAAAATATAATATATCAAATAAAAGAATATGCAAGCATAAAAACCATGGCACAAATGATAGAAAGTGAATGGAAATTAAATAATTATATGGTTATGCACGCATTAGGACATGGAGTAGGATTAGAAACTCATGAAAGACCATATTTAACAGCAAGAAATGATACATTCTTAAAAGAAAATATGGTTATTGCAAATGAGCCAGGAATATATTTACCAGGGAAATATGGAATAAGAATAGAAGACACAATTCTAGTTACAAAAAATGGATGTGAAGTATTAACAAAAAGTCCAAAAACGTATACGGTAATTTAAATAGAAAAAATGCATATTGACAAAAAAGAATAATACATTATAAAATTAATATAGATTTAATAATATAGGAGGAAAAAAATGAAAGGAACAAAAGAAAGAAATTCAAGTAAAGGTATTACTCTTATTGCTTTGGTAATAACAATTATAGTAATGCTGTTACTAGTTGCAGTAACAGTTACTATGAGTATAAATGGAGGATTATTTGAGTATGCATCAAAAGCAGGAAAAGAAACAAATAAAGCGGTAAATGCAGAACAAACATTAGCGAATGGAAGAATTAAAGTAGAAGGAAAATGGTATTCATCAATAGATGAATATATAGCAGGAAATGAATTGATATGGGAAGAAAATAAAGATAATTCATTTACAAATGTAAAAACAGGAACTACAGTAAAAATAGGAGACTATGTAAATTATGAATGCCCTGAAGTTATTATTAATACAGGTGAATACGACGAGAATGGGGATTTGATTAAAGGTTACTATGAAGGAAAATGGAGAGTATTAGGGGTAGAAGATAGTAAAATTTTATTGATTTCAACTCAAAGTTTTGATGAAATTAATATTGGTGAATTTGGCGGTTATCATTCTGGTGTAGCTACTTTAGATAATGCGTGTGCTCCTTTGGCTGATGGAACAATAGCAATAAAAGCTAGAAGTGTAACTGTAGAAGATATAAACAAAATAACAGGTTATAGCCCAACTGCTGTAGGTGGAATAAAAGGCGAAATTTATGGAAAAGGAACTTATGGAGAATATGGAAATAAAGTAAAAGGATGGCAAGAATTTTGTATACATGGAAACCTATGGACAGATTTTTGGTGCGAAGGAGAAAATGGATGTGGACCAGATAACTTCTGTGGTCAAGGCGTGTGGAATGATAAGGGTGAAGAATTAATACCTGAAATCTCTTATGAATTCAAGGAAGATAAAACTGGGTTTACAAAGGAAATAGAATGGATAAGCAATTATTATAGTTATTATCCAAATTCACTGAGTACAATTAGTACTATAAATAATGAAAATCCAGTAGGACTAAAAATAACAAGTGAGGCATATAAAATGTTATTTGAAGATGAAGAAGGAAACCAAGACTCTTACTACCTTGCTTCGACTTATTGTGATACTGGAGAATTATTCGACCGTGTTAATTATGGATTTAGATGTATTAGTTCAGGTTATGTTCATGGACATATTGTAGCTAATACTATAAGTTTTGAAAACGGAGGAGTAGGAGACGATCCATTTGATTCTGTGCGTGCAGTTTTAGTTTTGTCAGAAAATGTTGTTCTTACACCTGTTTCTGGTGTAGATAATGAATATAATCTAACTCTACCACAAAATTAAAAATTTCTATAATAAGTAAATATATAACAAATAAAAGAAATGTTGAAATACATTTCTTTTGTTTTTGTGTAATAAAGTAATCTGAAACTTGTTTTAAATATTATGAATATTAAACTTGCTAAATAGGCATAATATATAAAAAAAGCTTGCCAAAGATAGAAAAATATAGTAAAATATATAGAGTTTAAAATATAAAAGAAAGAGGGAGAATATTATGGCAGAAGTTTATATGGCAGGAGATGTTAGAAACGGAACAACATTTGAAATGGACGGATCTGTATATAAAGTAGTTGAATTTCAACACGTAAAACCTGGAAAAGGAGCAGCTTTTGTTAGAACAAAATTAAAAAATGTAATAAATGGATCAGTTTTAGAAAAAACATTTAATCCATCAGAAAAATTGCAAGGTGCAGAAATAGAAAAGAAAGATATGCAATATTTATATAATGATGGTGATTTATACTATTTCATGGACAATGAAACATATGAGCAAATACCACTTAATAAAGAAGAATTAGGAGATACATTAAAATATTTAAAAGATAATATGGTAGTTAAGATTTTATCTTTTAAAGGAAAAGTATTTGCAGTTGAACCACCAATATTTGTGGAATTAGAAATTACATATACAGAACCAGGATTTGCTGGAAATACTGCAGGAGCAGGACAAACAAAACCAGCAGAATTAGAAACAGGACATAAAATAAATGTTCCATTATTTGTAAATACAGGAGATGTAATAAGGATAGATACAAGAACTGGTGAATATATGGAAAGAATTTAAAACTAGAAAGGAAAAAAATATGTCTAATTTAAATTCAGAGTTTAAAAATATTTTAGAAACATTAGAAAACAATATAAAAAATAAAGAAGATTTAGAATTAGTAAAAATTCAAATGTTTAATTTATATAATTTGTTTTTTGATGAAATATCTAATTTAGAAAATTTAGCTAATTCTAGGATTTCAGAACTTGCTGGAAAACAAGCAGATATGGAAGAAATATTAAAAACTATAGAAAAAGAAGTAAAAAATATTTCTGTAGATATATATGGAGAAGAAGAATGTGAAGACGGAGAATATAACTTTACAATAGCTTGCCCATATTGCAATAATGATTTTACACTAGAAGTAGATGAATTAAAAGATGAAGTTACATGCCCTAATTGTAATGAAGTAATAGAATTAGATTGGGGTCATGACTGTGATGAAGGAGATTGTAGCTCATGTGGGCACCACTGCCATCACGATGAAGACGACGATATGTAATCCAAAGGATTGACGGCTTTGCCGTCTTTTTTTATTGTTAAATGAAGATGAGGACCAGTAGAAGCACCATTTGTGGGATTACCATTTGAATCTTTATATGGATTATTAGGAACTCCATAAACATTTCTAGGACCAATTGTTGCAATAAAAGAACCTTTAAGAACATATTCTCCAACAGATACTAAAAAAGTAGGGGAAACATGACAATAAGAAATAGTAAAATTTTCGGATTTAACAGTAACAGTATAACCACCAGCACCACTAAAACCTGTATATATTACGGTACCAGAACAAATTGAAATAATACTTGAACCGAGAGGGAGCAGCAATATCAATACCAGAATGATAAGTTGAAGCACCAGCTGTAGGGGCATTCCTATAACCAAAATATGAAGTTATTGTTTTATACCCGAGGAGTTGGCCATAAAAATTTAGAACTAGAAAAATAAACATCATCAGGTAATATAATAGAATTATTATAAAATATTATTTCATTATTATTATAAGATAAGGTGGTAATTATAGAAGAAAAACTAAAAATAATAAATATAATAGAAATTAGAATAAAAATAAAAGTAGAATTAAAAAAACTACTATTCATGATTAAACCTCCATGATATATAGTAGCCCCCAAAATAAAAATGAATAGTGAAATGTGTTTCACTTTTAAAAACAAAATTAATATAACATATAGATTGTGATTTGTAAATGTTTTGCAATAAAATATTGTGAATATTTATTGTAAAAAAAGAT
Organism: Clostridia bacterium; assembly: GCA_045593405.1. GTDB lineage: Bacteria > Bacillota > Clostridia > TANB77 > CAG-508 > UMGS1933. The sequence continues at coordinate 6,932 of JAZNWN010000011.1, read as the reverse complement.
TAATTATGTTATATTTTGTTTATAAATAAAAGTAAGAGGTAATTTTATGAAATTAAAAAAAGGTAGATTATTAACTCTAATAATTGCTATAGTAGTTACACTTGGAAATGTTGTCCTTGCCATTTATAGATTAATTAATAATGATTTAGAGATAGTTGGTTTAATATTAGACGTATTAATGTTAATTGTTATGGTAAGTGTTATATTTGATTGCTTTGAAAAAAAGAACAAATAGAAACATAGTTGATGAGAGCTAAGAAGTTAGCTCTTTTTTTGTATGTCCAAAAACTATGTGTTTTCTTATATATTTAATAAAAAAGCTGATTGCTCAGCCCTTTTAAGTATTTTATTTTAAATTTATTTTTACTGCAAACCCTCCTATAAAGTAGTAAAAGTTCGCTTTATTTTTAAATGGCAGGGGTAGAAGGACTGCGACGAGCCGCGTCGGTAAAATAGTTCACTGAACTATTTTAGCCTTCGCATAGTGTTTGCTAAAGCAAACTACTATGCTTGGCAACCTCCTTTTCGAATCCTTCAATTTTAAATACCAAATAAAAAATCCTATTAGCTAAAACTAATAGGATTTTCTATTTGGCAGGGGTAGAAGGATTCGAACCCTCACAGGCGGTTTTGGAGACCGATGTGCTACCATTGACACTATACCCCTAAAAATGTTACTAAATTATATTAACACAAACCACAAAAATATGCAAGAGATAATAAAAAAATAGTTGTATAAATCAAAAAAAAATAGTATAATATAAAGGTAGACATTATGGGGATGTAATGGGTTTCGACAGTAATTTAGAAGTATAAATAGCGAGTAGTGGATGGTCGCTTTGGCCACTTAAAAAAAGCGAAATAAAAATAAACGCTGATAATAGATTAGCATACGCTGCCTAAGGTGCGGTGTCGTCTTACTGTAAAGCCTACTGTTATGGATAAGGCGCCGACTAAAGTAGGAAACAAAGTTATTCTTGCCTTGAGAATAATGGGTATAAAAAGGCTACCAAAATTCTAAGCGTGTTTGTTTGCAAGGAATTGAGGAAATAAAAAATAACAAACTACACTCGTAGAAGTTTATATGGAAAAACTATTGGACGAGGGTTCGACTCCCTCCATCTCCACCAAAAAAATGAAATCACAGCATTTTGCTGTGATTTTATTTTTTTTGATTTAAGATTAGAGGAGTCGAAAAGGAGGATAAGAAAAATGTCCAGTGGACATTTTTCCCGACGCGGCTCGTCGACTCCCTCCATCTCCACCAAAAAGTAACACCACAGTAAAATACTGTGGTGTTATTTTTTGAATTTTTCAAAACAAAAATTCGACAAATATTGATATAAAAATGTCTGAAAATATTGAAAAACAAGCAAAACATATACTTTAGATATTGTAAAAATTTAAATAATATGGTATAATATAGTTCTAGAACACATTATAAAACTCAAACAAAAAAAGGAGAATAGTTATGCAAGAAAAAAAATGTGCTCAGATTGTATGTTTTGGAATTGGGATTGAAATTAAAACCGATGGACCTGCAGTTTTTCTCAAGGGTTTAACCTTAGAAGAAGTAGAAGCAATAGTAGTTGGAACGCCTGGACTTTCGCCTAATACCAAAATGCAGTCAAGGCTCATTTTGGAAGAGGCAAAAAACTTTAATGCAATTTTCAACGAAATTCGGCATTATCCTGAAAAGGGTAAGTTGAAGTTCTGGTTTGAGTTTGAAGCCTGGGAAGATTTCCTGGGTTTTAAAGAAGCAATGGAAAAACTCTCTCAGTAATGAGAGAGTTTTTTCTATTGTTTAGATGCAAATTGCTGTTTTACAGTATCGATTTTAGTTTGTTCAACTTGTTGCATATTGTACCAACCTTTTTCAGCCATTAAGTTATAAATTTTATTTTGTATATTTAAAGATTCATTTAAAGCATTTTTAAATGCACAATGAACCTCTGCTGTTGTTGCTTCTAATGTTGCATGAAGATATAGGTCACAAACACCTTTAATAACTAATAATTCTTTTTGCATTAAATCTCTATCTTCCATTTTAGTAAACCTCCTTATAATAAATTAAAAAAACTATTAAATAATTCTGTATGTTTTTCTGTAAGTTCTGCCATATATTGAGAAAGAGTTGTGTCTTGAATTTGTCCTGATGCTTTTTGAGCACATGATTTCATAAACGTTTCATGACTTAAAGCATCTTCAATGTATAAAAGCTCTTTACTTGTCATATTATCACCACCTAAAAGAATTATTTCCTGAAAATCCTTAAATATTCAAAAAAGATATAAATAATAATTTAGATGATCTTCAGCCTACCTTTTGTATAATTTTCTAAAAAATTAAATTCTCCAAGGCATACGCGGGTATTCCCCCGCCTCAAAGGGCTGTCGAATGTTAATTTTTTATAAAATATACAAAACGGCTGAAATTTTTAAATTATTATATTGTCATCTAAATTATTATTCATATAAAAAAATGTAAAAAAATGTTTAAAAAAAGGTAATAATAGTATATAATTATAAAATAATTGAGGTGGTAGAAAATGAAGAAATATTTATTTACATCAGAAAGCGTAACTGAAGGGCATCCAGATAAAATATGTGATTTGATTTCAGATACAATTTTGGATGAATGTTTAAAACAAGATGAGAATTCAAGAGTGGCTGTAGAAACATTTGCATCAAAAAATTTAATTACAATAGCAGGTCAAATTACAACTAATGCTAAAATAGATGTAGAAAAGATTGCAAGGGAAGTGCTAAAAGAAATTGGTTATGACAATGAAAACACAGATATAGACTATAGAACTTGCAAAGTTGAAACAAACATTACAAAACAAAGTTCAGATATTGCAATGGGGGTTGATGTTGGAGGAGCAGGAGACCAAGGAATTATGTTTGGTTTTGCTTGTGATGAAACTAAGGATTATATGCCATTTGCAATAGATTTAGCTCATAAATTAGCAAAAAGACTTGAGACTGTAAGAAAAGAAAATGTTATAAAAGGATTAAGACCAGATGGAAAAACACAGGTAACAGTTGAATATGAGGATAATTTGCCAAAAAGAATTGATTCTGTATTAATTTCAACTCAGCATGTAAAAGATATAGATTTAAATCAAATGAAACAAGAAATTGTAAATCATGTTATAAAAAATGTAATAGAAGAGAAATATATGGATGAAAATACAAAAATATATATAAATCCAACTGGAAGATTTGTAATTGGTGGACCTCTTGGGGATACAGGACTTACTGGAAGAAAAATAATTGTAGATACTTATGGTGGATATGCAAAACATGGAGGAGGAGCTTTTTCTGGAAAAGATGCCAGCAAAGTAGATAGATCTGCAACATATATGTTAAGACATATTGCAAAAAATGTTGTGGCAAATGGATATGCAAAAAAATGTGAAATACAAATATCTTATGCAATAGGGAAAGATGAACCATTATCTGTTTATGTAGATACATTTGGAACAAATACAATATCTGAAGAAGAAATAATAAAGAAAATAAGAGAAAAATTTGATTTAAGACCTAATGGTATTATAAATTATTTAAAATTAAAAACACCAATATACACAAAAACAACAAATTATGGTCATTTTGGAAAAAAAGATTTACCATGGGAACAAATATTAAAAATGTAACATAGAAATAGAATCAATCATATTATAATCCTAAGGAGGCAATATGGTTGATTTTATTTTTAACCTAATACTATGGACCTGTGCCATATATGGTTTAATAGAGATAATAAAAAATATTTATTATATATGTTCAACTACTAATTTAAAAACAGAAGGAATTTATTTGATTATTGCTTGTAAAAATCAAGGAAACAGCATAGAAGCTTATATGAGGTCAGTCTTTTTTAGATTAGTTTATGGAAAAGAAGAATACATAAAAGATGTTTTAGTTGCAGATTTAAACTCCAGTGATGAGACAGCAGATATATTAAAAAGATTGCAAGAAGATTATAAATATATGAAAATAATTAATTGGAAGAAATGCAAGGAAATAATTGATAATGTAGAAAGTGTTGATTAAATCATTATTTATATTAATTTATTTTACTTATTTAATTTTTTATGATATATTAATACAAAATTAAAACCTTAAGGAGAAAATTTTGGAAATTGTAGGACAAATTACGGATATAATATATCAAAATGAAACTAATTGTTATACTGTAGCAGAATTTACAATGGAAAATGAAATTACAACAGTTGTAGGCTATTTACCTTTTATTAATAAGGGAGATAGCCTAAAACTATTTGGAAAATTTGTTACTCATCAAGATTATGGTGAACAATTTAAAATAGAAACATTTGAAAAAATAATGCCACAAACGTTAGAAGCACTTACTGGGTATTTGGGAAGTGGTGCTATAAAAGGAGTTGGGCCTGCTACTGCAAAAAAAATTGTGGATAAGTTTGGAGAAGAAACAATTCCTATTATAAAAATGGAGCCAGAAAAATTAGCCCAGATAAAAGGAATAACAAAAACTAAAGCAATTGAAATTGCAGAGGAATTTATGGAGAAATGGGAACTATGGCAGATAGTTGGCTTTTTAGAAAAGTTTGGAATTGGTGCACAAAACAGTAAAAAAGTTTATGAAATGCTTGGGAAAAATGCAGTCCAGCAAATTGAACAAAATCCATATATATTATTAGATATTACATATGGTGTAGACTTTAATAAAATAGATAAAATGGCAATGGACTTAGGGGTAAATAGAAACGATACGAAAAGGATAGAAAGCGCAATAAAATATAGTCTTACTTTATCATCTAATAATGGACATACTTGTGTATTAAAGGAAAATTTAATTAAATTTGTAAAAGAGCTTTTAGGAGTGGACGAAACAGATATTGAGGAAACATTAATTAATTTAAATGTACAGCAAAGAGTTATATTAGAAAAAAGAGAAGAAGAAACTCTAGTATATTTAAATACATATTATTTTGCAGAAAAATTTATAGCAGACAGGCTAGTTTCATTAAAAAAAGCAGATAATATAAAAAAAATTAAAAATTTTAAATCTAAATTTAAACAAATAGAAGAACAAGCAAGTATATTTTTATCAGAAAAACAAAAGGAAGCTATAGAAGCAGTAAATGAAAATAATATATGTATTATTACAGGAGGACCAGGTACTGGAAAAACAACTATTATTAAATTTATTATAGATTTATATAAATTCCAAGAAAAGAAAAAAGTAGTACTCTGTGCTCCAACAGGAAGGGCAGCTAAAAGAATGAGTGAGGCAACAAATGAAGAAGCAAGCACAATACATAGACTTTTAGAAATAGGAAAAATGGAAGAAACCTTAGACATTGAAAAATTAGATTATCCAATATCACCAATAGATGGAGATGTAATAATAATAGATGAGATGTCTATGGTTGATACATTTTTAATGAATTATATTTTAAAAGGAATTTATTCAGGAACAAAACTAATATTGGTAGGAGATGTAAATCAATTAGCCTCAGTAGGAGCAGGAAATGTTTTAAAAGATATAATTAATTCTGGAAAAATTACAACAATAGAACTAAATGAAATTTTTAGACAAGCAGCACAAAGCAAAATAGTAACAAATGCACATAAAGTAAACAATGGAGAAAACTTTTTTGATGATGATAGTGAAGAAAAAATGGAGAATGATTTTTTCTTTATTAATGAAATAAATCAAGAAAAAATGACTTCAGATATTATATCATTATGTTCAGGAAGACTAAAAAAATATGGAGATTATGATTTTTTTGAAAACATTCAAGTGTTAACACCTACTAAAAAAGGTGTTTTTGGAACAAAAGAATTGAATAAAGTTTTGCAAAAAGCTTTAAATGGAGACTCAAAAGAGGAAAAAAAATATGGAGAAACCATATTTAAAATAAAAGACAGAGTAATGCAGATAAAAAACAATTATGATATATTTTGGGAAAAACAACAAGGAGAAACAGGAAGCGGAATATTTAATGGAGAAATTGGTAAAATAGAGGAAATTGATGATATATCAAAAGCTTTGAAAGTACATTTTGATGATGGAAAAAAAGCATGGTATGAGTTTAGTGAATTAGAACAATTAGAGCATAGTTATAGTATAACAATACATAAGTCTCAACGGAAGTGAATTTGATGTGGTAATTATGTGTGTGCCACAAGCATCACCAATGTTGCTTACAAGAAACTTATTATACACAGGAATGACTAGAGCAAAAAAATTACTTATATTGCTTGGAAATAAAGATATAGTAGAATTCATGATAAAAAATATAGATGTAAAAAAAAGAAATACAGGACTTGAGTATAAACTTAAAAATCTTAAATAAAAATAAGAATAAATTAAAAATAACTTGAAATAAATTTTAAAGTGGAGTATAATTTCTTTCGTTGGCTAGCTCAGGCTAGTAAATTTATAAGAAAGGAAGTAACACTATGGAACGGCTTCAAAATGTTACATTAGAAGAGGCACATGAGTACGTTAAAACAAATAGTTTCGCGCTGTGGATTATCAGTGGTAACTACATGAATGTAGAATGCCTAGTGGATGGAGAACAGGTGGAAACACATGTGTTTCTGAGTGAATCCATAATTTTACTAGGACTTAGTGTAAAAAAAGAAGGTGTTACAGTGTTAGGCAGTAGAGCTGATTTCATAGATATTTGGCCTTCTGTAAAAACAAAGTACCCACAGTTGTTTCAAGAGAAATTAAAAGGAGAATTGTGGTTAATTCCTTGATAGCTACCGCATGCAATTGCATGCGGTTTTCTATATATTCGCTAAGCGAAAAAATGTTTGTAAAGCTATTGCAATTTAAAAGTTTTTTTTATATAATTAGAAAAAATAAGATAAATAATAATTTATGCGAGAGATATTTATGGTGAAAATTGTAGGGGTCGCACCCCAGGGCGACCC
>JAZNWN010000010.1:0-3314 GCA_045593405.1 Clostridia bacterium | reverse complement strand
ATTTTCTTTTTATTTTGTTTCTTGTAACACTATTTCCAGTTTTTTTAGTTACCACCACACAAATATAATTTTTATTTTCTTTGTTTGGTAGTATAAAAAAACTTAAATAATGTCCACCATAAAATTTTCCATATTTCATTACTTTCTTTATTTCGTAATTTTTTTTTAAAATTTCTGTATTTTTCAAATTTATCACTCTATCTTTTATAGAAATTTTATGCTGATAATTTTTTTCTTCCTTTTGCTCTTCTTGCTTTTAAAACATTTCTTCCTGCTCTAGTCGCCATTCTTTTCATAAAACCATGTTCTTTTTTTTCTTGTCTGTTTTTTGGTTGATATGTTCTTTTCATTTCTATTCCTCCTATTTAAAATCATAAGTATCAAAATTATATACTAAAATAATGAAAAAAGTCAAGGTTTTTTAAAATAATTTTGCCAAACAACGTTATTGTTCAGTAAATAAATAAAGTTTGGAGAGTATTTGTAAAGGCATACATCGTACGTCCACTCTTCGAAGGCATTTTTATTATTTAGCAAGGCTATATTAGAAAGGACAACCAATGGTCACCCTCCATATTTTTTATAAACTATTTTATATTAATTATTTTAATTAATCATAAGACCCTATTAAAATAACATTTTATTATATTTTTTTTTAAAATTATGTTGATTAATTTTTTTATTTTTGATATTATATGAGGGATAATGTAGATATAAGGCTTTTTACAAGTTTTATTTCTAAATAAATAGATTTTTTGGAGGTTTTTTTATAATGGATAGTACTATAAATAATTTATTAACTGAAGCTAAAGAGTTAATTAGAGAAGAAATGTCCGAATTATCTTTTAAAACTTGGATTGTACCATTAGAAATTAGTTCTATAAACGATAATCATATTGTTTTGATTGCTAAAGATCAATTTAAAAAAGAATCTATTGAAACTCGTTTTAAGGATTTAATATTAAATGCATTTAATATTATTTTACAAAAAAATTGTACTATTGAAATTGTTTTAAAAGATGATCTCCAAACCAAAGAGGAAACTATACATAATTTAAATATACAAAATAGTAATTTTACTGTTAATTATTCAAATACATTTTTAAATAAAAATTATTCTTTTGATACATTTGTTGTTGGAGATAATAATAGATTTGCTCATGCTGCAGCTTTAGCAGTTGCTGAATCTCCTGCTACAGCTTATAATCCTTTGTTTTTATATGGAGGAGTAGGACTTGGTAAAACTCACCTTATGCATTCAATTGGTAATGAAATTTTAAGAAAAAATCCTTCAATGAAGGTATTATATGTTACCTCTGAAAAGTTTACTAATGATTTTGTTAATTCAATAAAAGATAAATCTATGGAAAAATTTAAGCAAAAATATAGAAGTATTGATTTACTTTTAATAGATGATATTCAATTTATTGCTGGCAAAGCACAAATTCAAGAAGAATTTTTTAATACTTTTAATTCATTAAGGGATGAAGGTAAACAAATTGTTATTTCAAGTGATAAACCACCTAGGGACATACCTCTTTTAGAAGATAGATTAAAATCTCGTCTTGAGTGGGGAATAGTTGCAGATATTTACATGGCTGATTACGAAACTCGCTTAGCTATTTTAAGAAAAAAAACTGATGAAAAACATGCTATTATTGATGACGATATTTTACAAAATATTGCTGCAAAAATAGATTCAAATATTAGAGAATTAGAAGGTGTATTTAATAAACTTGTTGTACAAGCATCTTTAACACATAAACCAGTTACTATGGAAATGTCTGAAAAAGCAATAAACGATATGATAAGACAAAAAGATTCTGTTATATCTATTGAATATATTCAAGATTGTGTTTGTAAATATTTTAATATAACTGAAAAAGATTTAAAAAGTTCCCAAAGATCAAACGATATTACATATCCAAGGCAAATAGGTATGTATCTTTGTAGAATACTAACAAATGAATCTTTTCCTAAAATTGGTGATTCTTTTGGAAAAAGAGATCATACAACAGTAATGCATGCTTTTAAAAAAATAGAAATAGAAATAAAAGAAAATAAAAATACAAAATTAATTGTGGAAAGTGTGAAAAAAATAATTTTAAACAGCAAATAATTGTTATTATAATATTTTTATTACTTTTTTATAAAAATAAGTTTGTAAAACATAATTTTGCTAAAAAAAAATCTTTCCTTACTTACGGAAATAAGAAAAAGATTATCCATAATTATTTGTGAATTTATTGTGAATTAACTGTTAATTTATTGTGAATTATCCAAAATCCTAAACAAAAAAATAATATTGTTAATATTTATCTACAGTTTTCCACATTATTTTCCACAAGCTGTTAATTAGGGAATTAGCGAATTTCAAGTTTTTTCCACTAAATTAACAAGACCTATTAATACTATTACTATATATATATTATTTATATAAAAAGGAGTTTTGAAAAATGAAAATCATATGTGAAAAAGAAAAATTATTAAAATGTATAAATTCTGTAGTAAGAGGTGTACCTACCAGAACTACAATGCCTATATTAGAAGGAATTTATATTCAAACTAATGAAAATAAAGTAAAAATGACTACTTATGATTTAGATTTAGGTATTGAATATATTGTAGATTGTCAAGTAGAAGAAGAAGGTAATACTGTAGTTAATGCAATAATGTTTAGTGAGATTATTAGAAAATTACCAGATACAGATATAAAAATAACAGTTAATGAAAACAAATTATTGGTTATAGAATGTGAAGGTTCTTTATATAAGTTATCAACAATGAATCCAGAAGAATATCCAGAATTACCTAAAATAGATGTTGAACATTCAGTTATAACAGAACAACGAACTTTAAAAGATATGATAAAGAAAACAATATTTGCAGTAAGTATAGAAGAAAATAGACCAATATTTACAGGTTGTTTATTTGAAATTATTAATAATAAATTAAATGTTGTTGCAATTGATGGTTCAAGAATGGGATGGGTTAGTACATTTTTAACAGAAAAAACAAATAATTTTAAAGCTGTTATTCCAGGAAAAACTTTAAATGAAGTTAATAAAATAATTACAGATTCTTTTGATACAATAAAAATTGGAATTGCAAAAAATCAAGCAGTTTTTGAAATGGAGAATTGTAAAATTGTTACTAGATTATTAGAAGGAGAATTTTTAAATTATAAAAATGTAATTCCAGCTTCTTGGGAAACAAAAATTAGAATAAATAAATTTATTTTACAAAATTGTTTAGAAAGAGTAAGTTTAATTTCATCATCTTCTGTAGAAAAAGAAAAAAAATATCCTGTAAAA
>JAZNWN010000009.1:0-5267 GCA_045593405.1 Clostridia bacterium | reverse complement strand
ATCTCCTCCTATCCATAAAGTAAAAGGACTAAATAATGGTAATAAGGTATTATATTCGCTTTTTAATGCATTATATGAGTGTGAATAATTATTATACCATTCGAATACTTCATAAAATCTATATAAGCTTAAAGATAGAGCTGATAATATTAAAACAATATGTGTAATTTTAACTATTTTTTTTAAAATAATATTCATATGGACCTCTTCTAACTGTTAATGAATCTATTTTTATACTATGATTAAATAATAAATATCTTAAATTGTTTAATTTGCAACTGCATATCTTGAAGCTCCGGCAGTATCAGGACTCCATACACCGTAAGCGCCTCCATCAGGTACTTTGGTTTTAAAAGTTACTACTGCGTCTACATTGCCACCTTTTGAACCGCTTTCAAGTGCAATTTCCATAATATAGTTACGAATACAACGTGTTTCATTGCCACCTATACGTACATCAGTAGTAGTTAAGATTTCTGGATATTTCTTACATTTATCGCAAGGATAAGGACTTGTTTTTACATTTGAACATTTACCTTCAACAGAAACATAAACAGTATTTATACTTTGATTACTAACATAAATTGATGAAGAATCACATTTATTTCTAATATATGTATTCCCGTTTTTACTAGCTTTCCATGCTGTATCGGCGCTATTACAGAAAGATGCAGAAGCTGTAAGTGAAGCAGACATTGATATAAGTGATACACAAGCCATAACAGAAGCTACTGCTTTTTTAAAAATGTTTTTTTTCATAAAAAATCCTCCAATTAAAGTTCATTAACAGTTAAAAGAGATCCATAATATTTTTATTCATTAATAATTATAGTAACTCTAAATTTTATTATGATTAATTATAATAATGCAAATTATAGTTTAAACATGTCATATTAACCACCTAATAATTGTAACATCTAATAATAAAAATGTCAATAAAAATCACTTTCATTAATAAAATTAATAATAAAGCCTGTTGACACTATTTTAACCACCGAAACAATCTTTCGATAATATTCCTTTGCTTGTATAGTTCATGATCATATTCCCATGTAACTATGCGATTTTTATTTGGTGGAACTGCTCCTATGTCAAGAAAAAAGCCAAATTAAACAGCCGAAAATTAACAAGCGTGTCTGATGTTTTCGCAAAGAGAATTAAAGTATAAATCTTCAAAGTCACAGGGCGGAGAATAATCGCAGTGACTATGAATTCTTATGGTATTGTAAAAGCTTTCTGATTTGCCCGTTATCACGAACTGAGAAGTGCACTGCATCTATGAATACTATCGGATATACCTCTTCCAAAGGTCGCTTTTGCCAGTCCTCTATCTGTGGAAGAAGGCGGTCTGTGATATCAGACACCATACCGTCACTTACTTCAAAACCATAAATATCCTCGATAGTTTCGCTTGACAGATACACAGACAAAAATTGCGACTTATTTACAAGGATTTATCAATTCCGTGTCGGCTGCCGTATATACTCTTTTTCCATTAATTATTGCGATTTATAATACATAATTCGCATTCATTCACCTATCCATTATATGCTGCAAGAGAAATTTTAATACGTATAAAAATGCAACTCTTTTTTTGAGTTGCATTTTTATATATAGTACCATTCTTATAAAACTCTAAAGTTTATATTTGTATCAATTTTTTTCAATATAAACTTTAAAACTTAAAAGAAATGATATAATGATATAATGTATTTAGTAGAATATGCTCTTGTGTCAAAAGAGGAATATTTGCTTTATTGACTTATTGTATAATATATGATAGAATTCAATTAGGGTGCAAATTGATTATAAATCAATAAAAATGCACCCTAAAAAATTTGGAGGTAAAAATATGTCTGAATTTAATAAAATACAAGAACTTAAGCATTATAAAGCTGATTTACAGGCACGTCTTCGCTTAATTCCGTATGATGGTAATCCTGAAATCAAAACTATAGATAATAAACAATATTTATATATCAGAAAACGAGTAGGCGGCAGAAATACTTCAACTTATGTTGATGTATATTCAGAAACATTACATCAGCTGCTATTGAAAAATTCAAAAGAAAGACGAGAGTTAGAAAAAAAACTCAGACAAGTAAATCGAGAATTACTTTCTCTTGGATATACAGATGAAGAAATTGATTCTCAAGTACAGAAAAATCTTGATTTTGCTCGTGCAAATATGAAAAGCAATATATATGACCAAGCTGTATTGGAAGGTGTAGCTACATCTTTTCCTCAGACCGAAGAAATCATAGATAATGGTATTGTTACTGGTATGAGTGCGAATGACGTACAAAAAATATTGAATCTGAAACACGCTTGGGAATTTATTTTAGATAAAGATGTTATCAGAAGTCAAAGTGATTATTATTTGCTTTGTCATATTGCACGATTAGTAAACGAGGGATTCTTTAATAATGGTGGACGTATTCGTTGCGTTCCAGTAACTATTGGTGGCTGCTCATATATTCCACCACTTCCAATCGAAATGGACGTTAAAACTAAAATTAATGGTATTATAGGATCAGCTCAGACGTCTGCTATTGATACTGCTATTAAACTCTGTTTATACTGTATGAAATCTCAGATTTTTTTAGATGGAAATAAACGCACTTCTGTTATATTTGCGAATCATTATTTAATCTCTCAGGGACAAGGTGTTCTTATTATTCCGGAAAAAGAAGTTCCGAAATTTAAAAGATTACTTGTAGAATATTATGAGAGTGATAGTTTAACAGAAATATCAGAATTTATGAAATTAAAATGCTGGAAAAATTTAGAATAATAATCATTATTTTTTTCAGAAAAGTAAAAAAACTACTGAATAATGAGTAGCCTGTAGCTCCTATCGAGTATCAACGCGGTAGGAGCTTTTAATATTTTTATATCAATCAATAATTCTATTAAAGTTCACCTGAGCTATTAATTTCTTCTTTTTTTCAGATTGTTTTTTGCACTCTCATTTTTTATTTTTTCAATCAAAATTTATCGTTACGGCGTAACGGAAACGAATACAGAAAACGATATAAGGTTGATAGGGGAGTGAATGAATTTTACTTGAAAATGAAGCTCTGAAATTTACTATTATTTTTTCAAAACCCATCTAAAAAGTAATAAAAAACAACCCTTCATGTCAAAACAGGTTGTTTTACCCAATACCAGTTTTGACAAGGCTGTCAAAACGTATCGGGTAAGCTTACTTAAAAAAATACTTGTATTTTTTATAAAGGCTCATTTTTTAAATAAAAATGAGCCTTTATAATTTATGCTCCGCACAAGGAAATCCCTTGACCCTTTAACAATTTATTCATATATTTTTTGAAGCAGAAATTTTTATAAAAATTATATGAAACTTGAAAAAAGTAAGAGGGGAGTGAGGGGATAATTCCCCTATTGCGGAGCAATTATTTTTATAAAATTCTAAAAAATCACTATAAAATCTGAGAGTGTTTTTTAGCCCAATTGTTTTGACCTTGTCAAAACAGATATTGGGTAAAAGTATCTGTTTTGACATGACGGCTACTTTTTGAGTCAGTACAAGCATAATTTGAATGAAAATTAAATAAAAAAGTAGTTTAGATTATTGCAGGAGTTCTTATAAGAACTGCAAAGACTTTTTCTGAAAAAAGAGATAAAAAAATTATCGCTCCGACAAATAAAAATTATAAATTATCGGAGCAATAATATCAAATTTTTTTTATTGTTTTTTATTTTATAAAATGTTTTTTCGCTTTAGTTACAAGAGCTTTGATATGCTCATAGATTTCTAATTCTTCAGGAGAGAATATTTTATTTTTATCCATATTTATTTGATCTCAAAATTTCATATTACAAAACCTTCATATAGTATTTCCACATCTACATTTTCTATGTGTTCAAAAGGACTTCCAGTATCACCATATATAATTAATGCTTCTTTGAGCATATCAGCCGCATAAAGGTTAATTGTTGGAGTTGTAATAATTGTTTCCCAAAGAATATTATTTCCAGTTACATTTCTAAACATTCTATAACAGAAAATTTCATCTTTTATAACTAATGCCATTTTAATAAAATCAGGTGCATCTTCTCCACCATTAGAATATTCAAATAAAACTATATTTCTTTCTTTATCTATTGTCCATTTTGTAGGAGTGTATTTCCCATATTCAGGAATATCATATTCTACTCTATCCTCTTTGTCAAGCCATTCATTAATAAATGCCATATTATTTTCCTCCTTTATTTGACCTCATCTATGAATTTTCTAAGTTCATCGATTCTATTTATAAGAGCTTGTGCATCTTCTTCTGTTTTGCATTTGTACAAGTTTCCTGTCATTAACTCTAACTCAAAAAGTCTTTTTACATATATATTTTCTTCATCTTTAATATCAAGTTTGTTCTTTGTAACATATCTAAAATATTTTCCCTCAACACTTGTTATGCTATCTCTTAATCTGCATAATGCTAAGCCTAAATCAAAGTTTGTGTTTGCCATAATCATTTCCTCCTTTGGTTATTAAATGCAGCTCGTATGTAAATTACATCATTTTAGTAATATTATAGAAAATTATTTTTCGCATACTCATCTACATCAACTGTTACCATATTGACAAAGACACTTTCACAATCTTCTGCAAGCTCAGGATAGCGTTCTTCAGGCTTAAGTGTATCAGGCTCTGATGGAACTGGAACTAATCCATTTTCTTCTTTTATAACGCTGATTAAGCCTGCAAGTAAATCAACAGCCATACTCATTGCTTCATCGAAAGAGTTACCGAAAGTTACAGCATCGTTGAAGTCAGGAAACACTACGTTGCACACACCTGTTTTCTCTTTAAAAAAGCAAGCGGGATAGTTTGATAACATAAATTTTTCCTCCATAATAATCATTTAACCTCACCTATGAATTTTCTAAGTTCATCGATTCTATTCATAAGAACTGTTGCTTCTTCCTCTGTTTGGCAATTATCTGTTCTCTTTGTGCGTATTTCTTCTAACTCAAAGAAATTTTTTACATATATATTCGTTTCATCATCAATGTCAAAGTCGTTCTTAACAATATATCTAAAGTATTTTCCTTTAGCACTTGTTATGCTATCTCTTATTCTGCATTTTGCTAAGCCTAAATCAAAGGTATCCGCACAATAATCCAGCGTCTACCCAAATCAACAAGACTGTGATAAAATAACTCCAAAGAGGTCTGAAAAAGAATATAGACCGGAATGGAGTAGATTGATATGGATAAAATAGCGGAAGTCAAAAAAGAAATGCGAT
>JAZNWN010000008.1:0-5408 GCA_045593405.1 Clostridia bacterium | reverse complement strand
ACTTAGTTGGACACCGAATTATTGAGCGGATACAATCAAAGTTTGCCATAATCATTTCCTCCTTTGATAATATTTAATAATAAAGTCGGATCGTAGCCATGTCGTTCTGTGAGCCAAGGAGTTGATAATATGCCTTGTCTTCCTAAGACCGCTTGGCCTCCGACTTACTTAGTTGGACACCGAATTATTGAGCGGATACAATCAAAGTTTGCCATAATCATTTCCTCCTTTGATAATATTTAATAATATATTATCACTTACGGCTCTGTTACTGGAACTAAGATTACTTCCCTCGTCACTGTGCTGTCTATGTAAAAGTGTTTCGCCTGTGCCCAAGCCAGTGTCTTTTCATATCCCCCTGTCGGACGTGGATTCGTCCTGTCGTACTCCTTGTCCAGTATCTCCCAATATTCGTCCGCTCTCTTGTCCACCGAGCGAGCTACTGTCAGGAACTTCCTCTGAAATCTCATTTCCTCGACTAATATCGGGTGATTCTTCTCCATAAACTTTATCCATTGAAGTCCCGATATCCCTATCGGCTCCTCGTCCATCGAAGCTTCCGTTTCCTCCGTCTGAAGTTCGTATGTCCCGATGAACGGATTGAGTTTGTACAGATACGGCAGACCCATTAAGTTCTCCATCTTGTATTCGGGAATACACACTTTTGTTATTTTCCCTTTCGAGTTCTGTATTATCTCCCAAAGAAGTTCCCCGTCCTTGCGAATTACTCTCGATAATGTCAGACTGTTCTCTAACTGCTCTGTCGGTATCATCGGCAATTCCTCTGTCGGCACTTGCTGCTGCTGCTCTTGTGTCAGAGTGTTCCATACTTCGTATGTCATATAATTACCATTCCTTTCATTTTTTAACATTTATCCTTCTATATATATTTTATCACTTTAAAGCTATGAAGTCAAGAGTGAATGCTGAAAATCCGAAAAATTTTTTTAATTCACATTTTTTGGCTTTAATTCGTGATATTTCTTAGTATTTTTCTTAAGATTTTACAAGACTAAATATAATTTTTATGATTTTATCTATAAAATCACTATTTTTTCAAAAATTGATAATGATAAAATCTGAATTTATAGCAGGTAATATTTTTACTATTTTTTGATGATAAAACAATCCACTATTTATACTCACTTTTCTTTTTTTCAGATAATTAAAACTCAAACAAAAAAATAGAATATCATGAACTTTCAAAAAGACTGTGAAAGTGTCTTTGTCAATATGGTTAATGCTACAAGTATAGGCAATATCGTATTCTCAAATTTAAATCTTGTATTTTTCTTGACAAAAAACATTTTTTAATATACAATATAATATATTAGATTAATAAAATAATCTAAAATTTATGTAAAGGATTTAAAAAAATGAAAAACGTAATCAAAAAGATTGCAGCAATCACAATGGCATTCACTCTCCTCGGAACAGGTACAGCTATTACTAAGAACATCAATCCACAATCAGGTAATGTTGGCTTAACTGCAGAAGCGGCATGTAGTCATAATATGCCTCGTACATATTATTCATCCTGGACAGTTGAATATCAATTTCCAACTGGCAAATGGAAATTTGACTGGGGTTTATTTCGCGCAAAATCTGAGTGGGAAATACATGAGAAAAGAGCTTACTATTCGACTTGCAATTCCTGTGGCACATGTTTAAGCAATATTAAATATCAGACTCGCGTAAGGTACGAGTATAGATAATTACAAAGAGCTTGCTTCGGCAGGCTCTTTTTTCTTATTATATCTAAAAAAGGGAGAATAAATGCTCCCTTTTGCTCTTTAGTTGATATTTGTATCAACTTTTTCAATGAAGTTTTCAAGTTTAGTATATCTTCAATAATTATTTTGTTTGTCAATCAATCAGTCAATAAAAAGCTCATTTGAGCTGTCCTATGATTGATAGATTGATTTATAATATAATTTAATAGTGATTTAAAAGTAATTTCGGTTTGTTTAAATGGCAATATATGGTGTTTTATAAAATCAATTACGGAGATTGTATTTCTTAATTACGGAGATTGTATTGACATTCTCCGTATTATATGATATATTGTTATTGAGGTGATAATAATGTCAGAACTATTTGATACAGCAATCGTAGAAAAAAGAAATGTTCTGAATGAGCTGAGAAGTAATAATATGACTGTTCAGGAGCTTAGATTTTTCAGTATATACTTATCTAAAATTAATCCTTGGGACGTATCTACACGCAATGTGAGATTTCCTATAGTGGATTTTCAACGTATAATGGGATTTGGCAAATTGAACATAAGTCAATTAAGAGCAAGTACTGACAGTTTATTATGTAAGCTTGTACACGTTCCGAATGAAAGTGGATAC
Source organism: Clostridia bacterium (assembly GCA_045593405.1). Lineage (GTDB taxonomy): Bacteria > Bacillota > Clostridia > TANB77 > CAG-508 > UMGS1933. Next base: position 3,054 of record JAZNWN010000008.1, on the reverse strand, counting down.
GGGTATACAGCATTTCAGCTTTTTAAAGAATGTAGGCTTGACCGAGATGAAAATGAAGAATGGTATATAGAAATAGATGCTCACGATAAAGCATTGCCGCTTATGTTCGAATTTAAAAATAAGTATTTTAAATATGAGTTATGGAATGCTTTAAGACTGAAATCTCCTAATCAGGTGCGTATGTATGAGATTTTGAAGCAATATGAAAAGATAGGCAAACGTGAACTTGCTGTTGCAGAAATTCGTGAGTTACTTGGTGTAGGTAAAAAAGAGTATTCAGGACGTACAGGCTGGTCCGATTTCAAAAAATATGTTCTTGATAGTTGTCAGCAAGCTTTGAAAGAAAATACTGATATCTGCTTTACTTATGAGAAAGGAAAATCAGGAAAGGGTGGAAAATGGCTGACTATTGTATTCTATATAGAAAAAAATGACAGTTATAAAGACCCTCTAACTCTTAATGAGTTTATAGGTAATCAGGCAGATTCGACAAGTGGTGAAGCACCTGAAAAGCTTGATACAGTAAAAAAAGTTGATACAAATATCAACTTTTCTGAAAATGACAGTATCGAAAAAGAAGTAGGGAAGCGTGACTATAAGAATTCTATATACTTTGATATCCCTGAATTTGATGAAATGGAAGAAGCCGAGGAAACAGAAATACATACATATAAAAATAAATTTCTTAGTTTCCTTGCAATTGCTTGTGACGAGGAATTCTCCGAAGTAGAAATGGAATATATTTTTAAAGTGATAAAAGGGAAACAATTGCCTGAACATCAAATGGGTATAAATTTCGCAAGGGAAGAATATTTAGAAAAAATGTATTCAAAATTCAAAATCTATGCTGAAAAGAAGAACATCCAAAAGGAAAATAGATACAATTACTTTTGCCGAATGCTTGAAAATCATATAAGTGAATAGGAGAGTTTATGTATATTACAATAAAGGAACTTGCAGAAGAATTAGGGGTGTCAAAACCTACTATAAGTAAGGCTATTGATGCACTTGGCATTCAAGGAAATTTGCGTAAAGTTGGCAATCGTTTTATGCTTGATGAAACTCAAGTTATGGCAGTAAAATCGCAAATAACGCAAATTTATGAAACGGAAATAGAGGAAAAAACGCAAGAAAAAACGCCAACTGAACTGCAAAAAATGCAAAGTGAAACAGAAAAATCACTAATATCACTTTTAGAAACGCAAATTTCAATTTTGCAAGAGCAGTTGTCCGTAAAGGATAATCAGATAGCTGCACAATCAGAGCAGATTAAAACCCTCACAGAGAGCCTGCACGACACCACAGCAGCTCTCACAGCTGCACAGGCATTACACGCAGGTACAATTCAACAGCAGCTCACAGATAAATCTGATAGTTCTGGAGCTAATCCAGAAAATATTATGTCAAAAAATGAAACAGAACAATCTAAGCGTAGTTTGTGGCAACGAATATTTGGAAAAAAATAACAATATAAGAAATCTTGAGGATAAAAGGAGCGTTATATACGCTCCTTTTATTATTGACAAAATACGAATAATATTGTAATATTGCAGTATAGGGTGAATTTACAATGCAAACTGCAATAAATTCAAAAAACAACCCTATATTTACAATTTTAATGAATATTTATGACATTAAAATAAAGTATACTCTAAAATGCAAGGAGGACAGTAATGGCTAACATAGCATACATCAGAGTTTCATCTGAGGATCAGAGCGAAGCTCGTCAGATTGAAACGATGAAACAATATAATATTGACCGATACTTTACTGAAAAAAAATCAGGTAAAAATACAGATAGACCGCAACTTCAAGAAATGCTCCGATATATTCGTGAGGGCGATGTTGTATATATAGCTGATTTCAGCAGACTTGCAAGGTCAACACTTGACCTTTTAACTCTTGTGAATGACTTTAAGGACAGAAATATAACGCTTGTAAGCATTAAAGAATGCGTTGATACCAGTACAGCAACAGGGCGGCTTATGCTTCAAATGATAGGTGCTATAAACGAATTTGAACGTGCCAATCTATTAGAACGTCAGGCAGAGGGCATAGCATTAGCAAAGAAGCGTGGTGCATATAAAGGCAGAAAGAAAATAACACTTAAAGACGTTCCGGAATTTCCTCGATTGTATGATAAATGGAACGAACATAGTATTAGTAAATCTGCAATTGCAAAAGAACTTCGCATATCACGTCCAACAGTTGATAGATTAATTGCAGAATATCAAGATAAAAATAAAAGCTCCTTTGAATAAGGAGCTTTTTGTTTTGTAAAAGTTGATATTTGTATCAACTTTTATTCATTTATATCGTTTTCAAGCATACGGCAAAAGTAATTGTATCTATTTTCCTGTTGGATATTTCTCTTTTCAGCATAGATTTTGAATTTTGAATACATTTTTTCTAAGTATTCTTCCCTTGCAAAATTAATGCCCATTTGATGTTCAGGCAGTTGTTTCCCTTTTATCAGCTTAAAAATGTAGTCCATTTCTATTTATTGGAACTATAATTTACAATAACAAAAAATTATTTTTATGTTATTTTTATAACCTTTTTATGTGGAAATAATGATACAACTAACTGAGGTGACATTTTTTTAAACGTATTAATATTTACATGTCTATTATAGATTAGAAATGGAAGTATAAAATCTTTATCTGAATCATAACGTAAAGAAAATTGCATATAATCTATATCATTAACATATGAAAAAGCTTTTGGATTTGGATGGGTGATATATGCTCCGCTTTGTATTATAAAATTCTGGAAATTTATACCCGCTTCTTCACCAGCAGTATTATTCTTGTTTTTTACATTTACTTTTACCAAACAAACATAATTAAATGGTTTGAGTGACTCTTCATCCTGGATGTTATATTTGCTTATAAAATCGTTTAGTGTTATAATATCAGAATTAATTACAGATATTGAATATCCATTCATATTTTCGTTTACAGAATCAAAAAAATCTTTTTCAAGTTTAACTTCTTGGTTCTTATTGTACTCTAATATAATAGGATAATATTCCTTAGAATTTAATATGTATAT
>JAZNWN010000007.1:0-2200 GCA_045593405.1 Clostridia bacterium | reverse complement strand
CTCTCCATCATATATTTCCAATATTAATCCAAAATTTTTAGAAATTGATAATATTTATTATTCTGGTTTATTAGTTGTAAATTATAATAGAGAAATTAATGATTTAATTCTAAAAAAATTATTAGATATTAATTTAAATATGAATATTTCTATTTTTTATGAATTACAAGATAATTATAAAATAATAAGAGATTTAACTTATCATATAACAAACGTAGCAGTTGATTTAAAAGAAGGAAATCAAAATAGACAAGATATTGACATTGCTGCTTTTACTTATAATGATGCAAAATATATTAGAAAAGAAATCCAAATTAATAATGAAGATATTTATTTTTTATATATTTATATTGAGTTGTTTTCAAATAATATTAAAGAACAGGAATATTTATTAGATAAAATTGAAGGTTTAATGCAAAGTTCAGGTATACAAACTAGAAGAGCAAATTTTAGACAAGAACAAATATATTTGTCTTGTATGCCTTTTATGGATAATAATATAGATTTAAAAAAGGCAAGTGGAAGAAATGTTTTAACTACAGGACTTACTGCAACATATCCATTTATATCATCTGCAATATTTGATGAAAAAGGAATTTTTTTAGGATCAAATATTTATAATAATTCATTAGTTTTTATTGATAAATATAATTCATCAAAATATAAAAATGCTAACATGTGTATTTTTGGGACAAGTGGTTCTCGGAAAATCCTTTTTTACAAAATTACAGATATTAAGATATAGATTAATGGGAATTGAACAATATGTTATAGATCCAGAAAGAGAATACACAAATCTAGCACAAAATGTGGATGGTGTAGTTCTAAAAATAGGACCAAGTGCAAATACATATATAAATATTTTAGATATTAGAAAGGAAAGTATAGAAGATGAAAAAGGATATCTTGCAACCAAAATAAGTAGATTAATTGGATTTTTTAATTTAATTTTTGGAAATATAAATGAAGAAGAAAAAGCAATTTTAGAAGAAAAAATAATTGAATGTTATAAAGAAAAAAATATTACTTTTGAAGATAATTCATTATATAAAGATATAGATAAAAAAATATTTAAAAATACTTATGACATGCCAAGATTAGAAGATTTATATAATATTTTAGGACAAGATGAAAAAACAAAAATAATGCAAATAAAATTAATTCCATTTGTAAAAGGGTCACTAAAATATTTTAATGAATTTACTAATTTAGAACTAGATAATAAATTAATAATTGCAGATATTTATGATTTAGGAGAGGAAAATATTAAATATGGTATGTATATTTTTACAGATTTTTTTTGGGATAAAATAAAAAAGGACAGAAGTGTAAAAAAAGCAATTTATCTAGATGAAATATGGCAAATGATAGGAATAACTGCAAATAAAAATGTGGCTTCTTTTATTTATAAAATATTTAAAACAATAAGAAAATATGGTGGAAGCAGTATTGCTATTACACAAGATATTTCAGATTTATTTAGTTTGGAAGAAGGTACATATGGAAAAAGTATATTAAATAATTCGAGCAATAAAGTATTTTTTTCCTTAGAAGAGGAAAATATTTCTATATTAAGCAAATATACAAATTTATCAGAAAAAGAAAAAATTGAAATAAGAAGTTTAAAAACGGGAGAATGTTTAATGTTTGCAGGAGAAGAACACATGCTTACTAAAATTGAATGTTCGGATTTTGAGGAAAATCTAATTAAATAAGATTGTAGGGGTCGCACCCCTGGGCGACCCGTTTATGAAAAATAAAATATAGGAGATAGAATGAAAGTAATAACTGCAATTGGAAATCCAGAAATTAATGAGGAATTAAATAAAGATAATTTTTATGAGGTAATTGGAGTTGATATACAATACCAAGATGGCGTTTTTGAAATTCTAGAAGTAAATAAAAATATTGATTATTTAATTTTAAATCTAAATATAATTGGTGAATTAAATGAGTTTGTTTTTTTTGAAAAAATAATTGAAAAAAATAAAAATATTAATTTTATTATTATTTTAGAAAAAGAAAATGAAAAGATAACAAATTATTTGTTTTCAAAAAATATAAAAAACATTTTAATAAAAAATAAAAACAGTTTAAAAGAAATAAATAATATTATAAAAAATAAAAAAGAAATTAATTTACTAAAAGAAAAAAATAATTTAAATAAAAATAAAGTAAAAATAAAAAAAAAGATTAAATA
>JAZNWN010000006.1:0-2955 GCA_045593405.1 Clostridia bacterium | reverse complement strand
CCTATCATGCAAAGAGTTCCTAGTATAGTTGCTTCTAAACATTGTACTGTAAAGAATTTTTTAAATGTATTTGAAGCAACACTTCCAACATTTGCTATTTTATCAGCTTTTTCTTTACTTACATAAGCATACAACATCTTTATGGCTTGTTTTTGTAATTTTTCCTTATCAATTAGTATGTATATAGCAAAAATAAGTGCTATAAAGAAAGTTGAAATTCCGCTAACTATGCTACTTACTATTGAAATTGATGATGTTAATACATTTGGTATTAAAGTTAATATTTGGTTTTTAATCCCCTCAGTATCAATTTCTTGAAGCATGGTATTTATATCCTGTGTTTCATCTACATAGTTTTGGGCAAATTTTGTTAATTCTTCAATGTAGTATGGTATATTATCAATTAATACCTTTACCACTTCTATTAGTTCAGGTACTATTAATCTAATAATCAAAGTTAAAATTAATATTATAACAATAATCGCAAATATTATTGATATTATTCTTAATCCTTTACGTCTTGTATTCTTGTTACCTTTTTTAGTTTTAAATAATTTCCTTTCAAAAAAGCTCATAGGAATATTTAATATAAAGGCTAAACAACCACCTAAAACAAAAGGTGATATAATACCAAATAAGCTACTTAATATATTTCCTACACTGCTCAAATTATTGATTATCAAAAAACCAACAAGTGCTACTACTATTAGTATTATCTTATTTTTAAAATCCTTATTATTTTTTTCCATTTTTTTGCTCCTTCTATTTATTTTTATATTTTATACTTTAATTATGAATTAATTATGAACAGTCTTTTTCATATTATAGAATTTATTTATTTCTGCCCCTAAAAATATTATATAAAAACAAGCATATGTCCACATCATAACAAGCATTAGTGCTGTTAAACTTCCATAAGTAGTTGAAAATCCTTTAAAAATATCTAAGTATTTAGAAAATATAAATGATACTATATTTAGTGCAAACGATCCAAAAATTGCTCCAGGAATTTGACTTTTAAAGGTTAACTTATGACTAGGTATAAATTTATAAATACATATAAAAGCTATAAATGTTATCAAAATAAATATTATATGTGTTACAATGTTTGAAATTATTGTATAGTTTTCTAAAAGTCCAAAATTTTCTTGCATTGCAGAAATAATACTTTCTCCAAATACTAATATTACTAATCCTATTACTATCATTATTATAAATATCACAGTCTTTAGTAAAGACATTGCTTTTAAATATAATACAGATTTTTTCTTGCTATCATTAAAATTATATACAAGATGTAATCCTTTTGTTAAAGCAAATAATCCTCTATCTGCTGCAAATAATACAAATATTAATGATAAGGATACTGTTCCAATTGATTTTGAATATATCTCCATTACCACATTTAATATTATTTCACTCATATTAGTAGGCATAACTTCTGATATAAGATTGAATAGTTGTTGTGGTTGCACACTTGTATATTGTATTAATGTAAGTAATAAAATTATAAATGGTACAAATGATAATATTACATAGTAAGCACATTGTGCTGATGATTCACTTATATGGTCTTTCTCCATATTATCTAATACTTTTTGTACCGTTGGAATTTTACCCTTTATATTCATATTTTCCCCTTTTATATTTCTAAATATCTTTTTAATTCTTCTATTCTTCTTTGAGCATCATCTATACCTTGTTCATATAAATCTCTTAACTTATCTTGGTCTTTTTCTAATCTTGAAATATTTACTGTATCTTTAGGTTGAAAAACTATAATTTTATTGTCTTTTTCTAAATGTTCGATTTTTTTATATAAATCGTTATACTTGTTAGGTCTATCATAAATACTTTGCAATAGTTTTGGATATTGCTTGTATGAAAAATGATATATTTGCTTCATCTTAGCTGATATAGGTTCTTTTCTGTATTCTTTATTTCTCGTTAATACTACTATAATTTTTTCGTATCCTTGATTTATTGCCCATTCTATAGGTATATTACAATCAATTGCACCATCTAAGTATGGTTTTCCTTTTATATCAACTATCCTTGAAATTAAAGGCATACTAGCAGAGGCTTGTAATAGTTTAGAAAGCTCATCTTCATCCTTTTCAAAATACTCTGTTTTTCCTGTTATACAGTTTGTTGCTCCTATGACAAATCTCTTTTTTGATTTATAAAATGTTTTTTCATCAAAAGGAATTTTATTTCGAGATATTTCTCCAAATAAATAATCAAAACCAACTAATCCTTTATTGTTTTTTAAAGCTCCTATTCCTATATATTTTGAATCTCTACAATAATTTATATTTATGTTAGCAGTTCTGCCTTTTTGATTAGATATATAATTTGAACCGACTAAAGCACCTGCTGAAACACCTACAATGCAATCTATATCAATATTATTGTTCATAAATACATCTAATACTCCTGATGTATATAAACTTCTCATAGCTCCGCCTTCTAATACTAATACTGTTTTTTTCATTTTCTCACCTACTATTAACATGTTATATTTTTCTCAAATATACTATCATACAAAGTTGACTAATGTGTGAATTTTATATAAAAATTTAATCTTCTATATTTTTATATGCTTTATCTTTGAAGCATATCTTTAATGAGCTAACAATCATTTCAATTCCTAATAATATCAAGTGTTCTTCTAAATGTTCAAAAGGATTAAATATTAATAATATTGCTATCATTATTTCAAATAATGAGTGTACAAATTCTAAAGCAAATGATTTTTTGTGAGCTTTGTTGTATGCTGCTACATTTAGTCCCTTACACCCTCTCTGCAATCCCGATATTCCCCATGTAATTGCTATGAAAGGAATTGCATTTTCTTTTTTTAATAATATTATTATTCCCAATATAAGTGCAACAAGATCTCTAGGAATCCTCATAGTATCTAACCTTGTATATTCTTTTTGTTTGATATTTCTA
>JAZNWN010000005.1:0-16465 GCA_045593405.1 Clostridia bacterium | reverse complement strand
GAGGTAAAAAATATGTATGATTATAGAAAAACTGGAGGAAGTTATTTAATTCATTCAGCAGAAGGAACGACATGGAAAGATCATTTATATGATAGTAAAATATTTAAAAATGGGAGATGGATTTATAATTATGCTAAAAATAAACTAAGATATGCTAAAAATAAAGCACATTCAAAAATTCGTCAAGCAAGATATAATGTTAAAAACTTTTTAAGAGATAATCCAGATAGTGATAATGATATTTACGATATTGCTAGAAGAACAAGAACTAAGGTTAATACTGCTTTAGTTAGACATAATCCTTTTAGAAATAGAAGACTTGCAAAATGGGAAGAAGCTAAGAGGATTGGTACTTCATCAAATCCGAAAAGTAGAATTAAGAGATCTAATTTGGATTGGAGAAAAGAAGAAGCTTATCAAGATGCTTTAAAAAAACAAAAAAAAATGACCCCAGAAGAAATGGAAGAATTTAGAAATCGTAATCAAGAATTAACAAGAGAAAGAAAGAAAAAATATAATCAAGAATTAACAAGAGAAAGAAAGAAAAAATATAGACGTGATATAAGAGATGAAAGAGCTGAAGCAAGAGCCCAAGAAAGAGAAAAAAGAAAAAAAGAAAGAGAAAGAGAAAAAAGTGATGTTTATAATAGGACTAGAGATCAAATAGGTCAAAAATATCGTCAAACCAGAGATCAACTTAGAACCGATGCTAAGAACTTAGGTCGAAGCTTAGGTGTTATGAATGACCCTTTGAATGATAATGATATTTATGATAGGTATGGAAGGACTAGAGATCAAATAGGTCAAAAATATCGTCAAACCAGGGATCAACTTAGAACCGATGCTAAGAACTTAGGTCGAAGCTTAGGTGTTATGGATGACCCTTTGAATGATAATGATATTTATGATATTGCTAGGAGATTCAAAAATCGTTTAAGTACTGGTTTTAATAACTTGGCTGGTAAAAATGGGAGAAAACCAAGAGCAATCCTACGGAGTAAAAATTAGGAGATAAATTAAATGGGAATACCTTTTACTGATAGATTAAAACACGCTTGGAATGCGTTTATGAATAAAGACCCTACGAATCAATATAATAATGGTCCATCCTATTCATCAAGACCAGATCGAGTTAGACTTACTCGTGGTGCTGAAAGATCTATCGTTACCTCTGTCTATAATAGAATATCGTTGGATGCAGCAGCTATAGATATAAAACATGTGCGACTGGATGAAAATGATAGATATTTAGAAGAGATTAAATCGGGTCTTAATAATTGCCTTACTCTGGAAGCTAATATTGATCAGACAAGTAGAGCCTTTATACAAGATGTTGTTATGAGTATGCTTGATGACGGATGTGTTGCCATAGTACCAACAGATACATCATTTAATCCAAATGTCACTGGATCGTATGATATTTTATCTGTTAGAACAGCAAAAATTTTAGGTTGGATGCCACAACATATAAGAGTTAGATGTTATAATGAAAAAGAAGGAAGAAAACAAGAAATTATTGTTCCAAAATCCACAGTGGCTATAATTGAAAATCCATTTTATTCTGTAATGAATGAATTTTCATCAACATTATCAAGGCTTATTAGAAAATTAGGTCTATTAGATACTATTGATGAAGAAAATTCATCAGCAAAATTAAACATGATTATACAGCTTCCATATATTATTAGAACGGATATTAGAAAGCAACAGGCAGAAAATAGACGAAAAGAAATAGAAAAACAATTAACAGAGAGCAAATACGGTATAGCATATACAGATGGTACAGAAAAAATAACTCAATTAGGAAGACCATTAGAAACTAATCTATTATCACAGGTTGAATATTTAACAAATCTTTTATATTCACAATTAGGTATAACCATAGAGATATTAAACGGGACAGCAAATGATATAGCAATGCTTAATTATAATAATAGAACTATAGAACCCATAATGGCAGCAATTGTTGATGAAATGAAGAGAAAATTTCTTACTAAAACTGCCAGGAGTCAAGGTCAATCTATTGAATATTTTAGAGATCCATTTAGATTGGTACCAGTTACACAAATATCTCAGATGGCTGATACATTTACTAGAAATGAAATTCTAACTTCCAACGAAATAAGACAGATTGTCGGAATGAAACCATCCAACGATCCGAATGCAGATGAGTTAAGAAATAAGAATCTATCTCAATCTAATGAGGAAATAGATGCCAAATATTTCGATGATTATGGAGATTATGAAGGTTACGAAGAAGAACAGCCAGATGAAGAAACAGCGTTAATGCAAGAAGAAATTAATAGAATGGGAGAAGAATTAGAGCAAGAACAATCTGATGAATGATAAAAAGAGGTGAGAAATCAAAATGAAAAAAAAATTTGATTTTTCAGGATGGGCTACTAGAAATAATATTAAATGTGCAGATGGTCGAACAATAATGAGGAACGCATTTATAGATAATGATGGCGAAACGGTTCCACTAGTTTGGAATCATAGTCATGAAGATCCATATGATGTGCTAGGTCATGCTTTATTAGAGAACAGACCAGAAGGTGTTTATACATATGCGACATTTAATAATTCTGACGCTGCTAAAGCTGCTAAAGAAGCCGTTAGAAATGGCGATATTACGCATTTATCAATTTATGCCAACCGTCTAACGCATGACTCTAATAAAAACGTTCTTCATGGAGCTATTAGAGAAGTAAGTTTGGTTTTAGCAGGTGCAAATCCTGGAGCATATATTGATTCCGTGTCATTAGCACATAATGACGAAGGATATGATGAAGATCAAGGAATTATATATAATGATAATTCTGAAATTCATATTAATGACTCTGATTATAATACAGATAACGACTATACTGTAGAAGATGTTTTTAATACTTTAAATGATGATCAAAAAGACTTAGTATATGGTTTAGTCGGACAAGCTTTGACAAATAACGAATATTTGGCTCAATCAGCTTTAGAAGATGGTGATCTAGAAGCAGTTTTAGATACAATGAATGATACACAAAAAGAACTGGTATATAATATTTTAGAAGAAGCTTTAGAACATGCGGATGAAGGAGATGATAATATGAATAATAACGATTATGAAGAATACGAAGATTATGACGACGAAGATTATGACGACGAAGATTATGACGACGAAGATTATGACGACGAAGATTATGACGATGATGACGACGATAATGAAACAGTTGGAGATGTTTTAGATAGTTTAGATGATAAACAAAAAGATGTAGTATATTCTATAATAGGACAAGCATTAGAAGAAGGAGAAGAAAATATGAAGCATAATATTTTTGATGATGATTACTACGAAGAGGATGATACTCTCATGCATGATGCCATGAATACCATTATCGAAGACGGCCAAAGATTTGGTTCTCTTCGTGAGTCATATTTGCAGCACGCTGATGAATACGGGATTGACAATATTGATTATTTATTCCCTGATGCTCAGATGATTTCTGATACTCCAGAATTTATTAAACGTCCAGATGAGTGGGTTGGAAAAGTTATGAATGGAGTTAGGCATACTCCTTTTAGTCGCATTAAGTCTATATTTGCAGATATCACAGAGGATGAAGCTAGGGCAAAGGGTTATATTAAGGGAAAGTTAAAAAAGAATGAGGTTTTTAGTCTTCTTAAGAGGATTACCCTTCCTCAGACAATTTATAAGAAGCAGAAACTCGATAGGGATGATATTACTGATATTACGGATTTTGACGTAATTGCATGGCTTAAGACAGAGATGCGTATGATGCTTGATGAAGAAATTGCTAGGGCTATTTTGGTTGGCGATGGTAGGGATACGACAGATCCTGAAAAGATTAACGAGAATAATATTCGTCCTATTGCGAAGGAGGAAGAATTCTATGCCATTCAGCATGTTGTTACTCCAGAGCCTGACGAAAGTATTCCTCATGCTATAATTAAGGCTTCTGTAAAAACTAGGAAGGATTATAGGGGTTCTGGTAATCCGACTTTCTTCTGCTCAGAAGATACTCTAGCTGATCTTCTCTTGATTGAAGATGGTATTGGGCGTAGACTTTATAATACTGAAAACGATCTTGCTGCAGCATTGAGGGTTAAGGATATTGTTGCGGTTCCTGTGATTCCCGATGATATTTATGGAATCATTGTAAACCTTATAGATTATAATGTTGGGGCAGATAAGGGCGGATCTATAAATATGTTTGATGATTTTGATATTGATTTCAATCAGCAGAAATATTTGATTGAGACTAGGTGTTCAGGAGCTCTAGTAAAACCTTATAGCGCAATAGTTTTAAAGAGGAATTCTTGATAAAAGATAAAAGCTTTCATCTAAATCCTTTCTTATATATTGGACTAATAAGTTGTGGTAAATATTTATCATAACTTATTAGTCTATTTATATTTTTGGATTGAGAAAGGAGAAAATCAAAATGGATATAGAAACAATTATTCAGATAATAGTAACAGTATTTTGTTCAGTGATAGCATCATCTGGGCTTTGGGCTTTTATCGCAAAAAAATCAGATCATAAAGATTCAAAAACTAAAATGCTAATAGGTTTAGGACATGATCGGATATTAGCTCTTGGTATGGAATATATAGAACGTGGTTATATTACATATGATGAACATGAAAATTTATTTAAATATTTATATTCTCCATATCATGAACTTGGTGGAAATGGTAGTGCTGACAGAATAATGAAAGAAATAGAAAATATTCCAATAAAAAAGAAGGATTAATAAATTTATGAATAATATTTTTGAATACAACGTTGATTATTCAAAAAGAACAGTTGAAAAGGGAAAAGTAGATATTATAATACCAGCTTTTAAAGCTCATAAAACAATTGAAAGAACTCTTTGTTCTATTGCTATTCAAACGATTGTTGATGATTTAAATGTAATCATAGTCAATGATAATTCTCCAGAAGGAAGTTATCAAGAATTTGTCGATAGATTTAGTAGGGATTTTAACATTAAAGAAGTTGTATTAGAAAATAATGTTGGACCCGGAATGGCTAGACAAAAAGGAATTGAGGCTGGTAACGGTGAGTTCTTTACATGTATTGATGCAGATGACACATTTGCTGGAGCTATAGCTTTACAAACACTTAGAGGTGCTATTTCACAAGATGAGAGAATTAAATGTGTTGGATCAAGATTTGATCAATTAACAGACAATATAAGACAACAACTTCCACATATTGGGCAGTTTGTTTGGATGTTTGGAATTATTTATAGAAGAGATTGGATAGAAAAAAACAAGATATATCAAAATGGAACTAGAGCAAACGAAGATACGGGCTATAATACATGGATAGGTCTTCTTTGTGATAATCCAAATGAACAAAGAATCTCAATTCAAGATTTAACTTATTATTGGCATATGAATGAAAATTCCATAACAAGGATAAATGACGGTCAATATCAGTTTGATCAATGCATGTGTGGATGGACCGATAATATGATTTGGGCTATTCAACAAGCTAAGAAATCAAGACCTTTTTCAGGAACTATACCTCAACAAATAGCTGCTACAATGGTGCAATTATATTTTTATAATATTGAAACTCATGCTAAGAAGCCGGTATATGATGAACAAAATTGGGAATATACTAAGAAATTCTATCATATGTTATATAAAAAAATAGAAGACGATATAAGTGATGAAGTTTTAAGTCAAATGTATTCAATGGGGTTAATGGGAAAAAGTAAAGATGCATCAATGCTTGGCATTATACCATACATTGGTATAAAAGAGTTTTTTGATAAACTTCATAATGATACATATAATCCTGATGACATATACGATGTGTGGGCTAGACTTCCAGAAGATCTTAAAAATAATAACATAAAATGTGGAGTGTGTAAAGAAGGTTATTTTAATAGATCGGAGAGTGAGGGTTTAAATAATGAATAACGAAAATATTCTTGCTCAGTCTAGAATAGAAAAAATGCTTAGAGAAATAATCGATGGAGGAGGTGGCGGCGGTGGTGGTAGTAGTGGACACGGTGGATATACTACTTTTTATTATGATTCTTCTGCTTATTCTATTGATATTTCAGGGGGTAATATAAATTACACATATGATGAAGGTTCTAGGAGTATGGTTATATCATGAATAAAGAAATTTCTAAAATAAAATATCCTGGTATGGATGAATATTTACACTATAGAGACGATGTGGCAAGAGAAAGTATAGAGGATATATCTAATAGAATAGGTGTTAAAGTTATTGTTACGAACAATGGCTCTACTCCTCCTACGGACACATCTGCTCTTTGGGTATATCCAGAAGAGTAAAAAATATGATTAAAATATATGATAAAACAAATAAAATATGGAAAAAAATAAATTCCCTAAAAGTATATATAAATAAGGGATGGAGGTCATGTCGTGGTTTAATATATGATAACAACGAAAGAAAATGGAAACAAATTTTTCCGCCATCAGAAGATCCAACAACTACATCGGCAACATTTATTTCTGGTAGTGATTTTAATAGAATTTTAATGAGTTTAGAAGAAGAAACCTCAGCAACATTTATTTCTGGTAGTGATTTTAATAATATATTGAGAGGTATGTGATTATGGATGACGAATTAAAAAATATGTTAGGCGATGGTCAGCCAATTAAAGGTTTTAAAGTTGATGGAATAACGTATCGTTATGATTATGCAAATTTAGATAATAATCCAATACCAAGTTATATTAGTAGCGATGAAGGTAAAGCTCTTGTTGTTGGTAGCAGTGATTTAGAATGGGATAATATATTACCTGAATATTCTTCTTCAGATGCAGGTAAAGTTCTTGGTGTTGGCGGAAGTGATGATGCTGAATTAGAATGGATTACTGTGGATGGATTACCTCAATACAATACTTATACTGATGAAGGTAAAGCTCTTGTTGTTGGTAGCACTGGTTTAGAATGGGATAATATATTACCTGCATATTCTTCAGCCGTAGGTAAAGTTCTTGGTGTTGGCGGAAGTGATTATGCTGAATTAGAATGGATAAATTTACTTCCTCAATACAATAGTAGCGATGAAGGTAAAGCTCTTGTTGTTGGTAGCAGTGATTTAGAATGGGATAATATATTACCTGAATATTCTTCTTCAGACGCAGGTAAAGTTCTTGGTGTTGGCGGAAGTGATGATGCTGAATTAGAATGGATAAATTTACTTCCTCAATATGATACTAGTAGCGATGAAGGTAAAGCTCTTTTTGTTGGTAACACTGGTTTAGAATGGGATACTGTGAATGGATTACCTCCATACGATATTAGTACTGATGAAGGTAAAGTTCTTGCTGTTAGTAACAGTGGTTTAGATTGGGGTAATATATTACCTGAATATTCTTCTTCAGACGCAGGTAAAGTTCTTAGTATAGATGAATATGGAGATGTAGATTGGAATACTGTGAGGGAATTACCATATTATGATAACTATGATAATGGCAAAACACTTGCACTAGTTGGTGGTGAACCAGACTGGATAAATTTACTTCCTCAATACGATTATGGTGATTCTGGAAAAGTTCTTATGGTTAATTCACATGGTATGTTGGAGTGGAGTAGCATTACATGAAATATCAGATATTAGTATCTCATTATAATGAAGATAAACAAATGGTAAAAAGATTCTTTGAATCTTTAAATGAACAAAGTGTTAATAATTTTGAAGTATTATTGTGTAGTGATGGTGGAAAATATAAATTAGATTTAAAAGAATTATCAGTATATAATTTTCCAATAACTTATGCATATTCTATTCATTTAGGTTTAACATTTAATAGAAATATACTTTTAAATAAAAGTAATGCAGATTATATCATGTTTTGCGATATAGATGATGTATTTTGTGATCCTAAAGGATTAGAAAATATATTTGGATTAGCAGAAAAAACAAACGCCGATATAATTGGATCTAATTATTATGTAGAACATATAATAAATAATAAATATAGTTATCATTTATTTGAATATGATGGATTAAGAGTTCATGGCAAATTATTTAAAAGAAATTATTTAATTCAAAATGAAATAGCATTCCCTGAACTAAAAGAGATTGATATTTGTGGTGATTTAGCTTTTCTTTGGCTAGCTTTTGCTTTGTCAAATAATACTGTTTGGATTAAGAGTCCGTTTTATATATGGAAATATAATCAAAATTCAAAAACAAGAAAAGAGCCTTATTATCATTATAAAAGATATGAAGCTACATTAATTCCTTATGTGATTCTTTTAAAAAATTTTAAAAAGCGAAAGAGGATTGATCTTTTTGAAAAACTTCTTTCTAATTTATTTGCTATGATTTATATTGATATTACATCTAATAAATTATGGGTAAAAACACCTGTAGAATATAAATCTCATGCATTATCTATTGCAAAAAACTATCTTATACCATATTTTAATGAATATGTTTTAATTAATGAGAAAGTAAGAATATCTCAATTCAATTTAATGTTTAACTATATCAATAGAGAAAAACCTTCTTATGAAGATTTTAAAAATTTGATTTCAACGATTAAAAAGACATTTATAGATTTATAGAAAGGTAAAAAAATCAAAATGATTTATAAAAGATCACCGACGAGGTAAAATATGAAATGGTATGGAATTGTGGCTTTTAGAGAAACTAAAGAATCTGAAGAATCCCCTGGTGTTTGGATTAATGAAATAACAAAAAAATATTATTATGGGGATTTAACTAGAAATTTATCTAGAAGATTAGAGAATTCATCTAATCTAAACGATGATATTTCCATTTCTAATCAGTTATCTATTGTTGCCGATCCTTTTGCAAATGAACATTTCCACAATATTTTATATGTAGAAATTGCTTCTCAAAAATGGAAAATATCAGAAGTAGAAGTAGTATTTCCAAGATTACTTTTAACAATTGGAAAATTATATAATGGTTATGAGGAGGAATAAAAAATGGCTAATAGTTATGTAGATAGGGATCCAATTCCTGTAGCTAGCATATCATCTCTAAAAACTCATGCTGCTACATATAGATTAAAGATAAGCATAATAGGTAATTCAACGGATGGATATGAAGTAAAAAGTAATTTTCCTGTAAATATATCCGCAGATGAATTTTTGGGCGCATTTTTAGTAGCGACTGAGGGTGAAGAAGACCTTGGTGCTGTGACTAGTAGTTGTATTATAACAAAGGTTACAAAAGGTGTTAATTATATTATAATTTATTCTGATCCTCTTGTACTATACTATGTTCCCGATACTGGCATGGTTTATTTGGAATATGGCGATATTCCAATTGACTAATGGCAAAAGCAAGAAAAGATCTTCAAATTAAATTAGAACAATTATTAGAGAGTCGAAACGTATATTTTCAACCTCCGGAAAATTTGAAGATTAAATATCCATGTATTATTTATCAGTTATCAAATATACCAATAACATATGCTGATAATACTAATTATATGGATCATAATCGATATCAGTTAACTGTTATTGACCAGAATCCAGATTCTATAATACCTAGAAAAATATTATCAACTTTTCCACTTTGCTCTCATAGTTCACGTTTTATATCAGATAATTTAAATCATGATGTATTTACATTGTTTTTTTAAGAAAGAGAGGTAAATCAAAATGGCTGTTTTAACATGGGATGATACTGGCAAACGATTTTATGAAACAGGTGTAGACCATTGTGTTTTGTATCCTTATTCTGCATCAAATGGATATAAACCTGGTGTTGCGTGGAATGGTATTAGTTCTATTAGTGAATCTCCTTCTGGAGCAGAATCTAATAAGATCTACGCTGATAATATTAAATATTTATCTCTTCGTTCTGCTGAAGAGTTTGGAGCATCTATAGAGGCATATTATTATCCTGATGAGTTTGCAACCCTTGATGGATCAGCAGAAATAACAGATGGAGTAATGATTGGACAGCAGAAGAGGTCCACATTTGGTTTGTCTTATAGGACAATTATAGGTAACGATGTTGATGAAAATGAACATGGCTATAAACTTCATCTTGTGTATGGATGCACTGCATCTCCTTCAGAGAAGTCATATTCGACGGTAAATGATTCTCCAGAAGCAATTTCATTTAGTTGGGAGATTGAAACTGTTCCAGTGGCTGTAACTGGTGTTGTCGATGAAGGTGGAAATCCATATAAGCCTGTATCAGTTATAGTGATTGATTCAACAAAGGCAAACCCAACTAATTTAGCAAAACTTGAGACTGCTCTTTATGGCGGAACTGGTGTAGATGCAGATCCTTATCTTCCACTTCCTGGAAAGGTTTATGAAATAATGACTTCGCAACAATAATCATAATTATATATATCATTTATTTGATATAAGAGCTGAGATCTTTTTTTTTCTAACAATTGATCTCAGCTCTTTTTATATTATAAAAAAATAAAGAAAGGATTAAAATTCAAAATGTTAAAGAAAACAATTACTTATACTGATTATAATGATAATGAAAGAGCAGAAGATTTTTATTTTAATATGACCAAGCCAGAATTATTTAAATTTATATCTGAATATTATCCGAGTATTCTTACAGATAAGAATATAACAGAAGCAGATTACGAAAAGATCATAACAAAAATGGCTTCTGATATGACTCCTAAAGATTTGATTTCGTTATTTGAAAAGTTGATTCTTGATGCATATGGCATTAAAAGCGACGATGGTAAGAAATTTATTAAAAATGAAGAGATTAGGAATGAATTTTTAGATTCTCCAGCTTATTCAGAACTTTTTATGGAACTCTTATCAAAACCGGAAGAACAACAAACTTTCTTTTTAGGAATTATGCCCAGAGATATTCAAAGGCAGATTGGATCACAGAATGTTAGAGGTATTAATACCACAAAATAATAATTTATATGATGAAACAAATGAGGAATTTATATTTATACCAGAAACAAGACTTGTATTAGAACATTCATTGATCTCTATTTCAAAATGGGAATCTAAGTATCATAAACCTTATTTGAAAGATGATAAAAATTATGAAGAAACAATAGATTACATAAAATGCATGACTATAAATAAAGTCGATGATATTGTCTATTATGGTATAAATAACGATATTATTAAACAAATTCTAGATTATATACAAGACAGCATGACAGCAACATGGTTTTCAAAACAAAAAAACGGTAAACCAAATAATAGAATAATTACATCAGAATTAATATATTATTGGATGATATCTCTTCAAATACCGTTTGAATGTGAAAAATGGCATTTAAATAGACTTTTAACATTAATTAGAGTTTGTAATGAAGAACAAGAAGCAGCACAAAAGAAAGGGAGTAACAAAAAGCTATCAAAGTCAGCTTTAAGTTCAAGAGCAGCTCTTAATGCTGCAAGAAGATCTAAATATAATTCAAAAGGATAAATATGGAAGAAAACGTTAATAGGAATCCGTATAAACAACCTACAAAAAAAATTAAGCTTGGTTCTAAAGGTAATTCAGTTAGATGGTTACAATATGAACTAAATAAAAGAGGATATAAATTATTAGTAGATGGTATTGCAGGTGAAAAAACAATTAATGCTTTATATGATTGGCAGGGTATAACCAGTTTTAACTGATAAAGTAAATAGGAGGTTTTGGTATGGCTGCCGCAATGATAACTGTTGGAATAAAGGGTGACCTATCTAATATAAAAAAGTTCTTAAATGATTCTAATAAAAATATTGGTAAATCTATATTAGATAAATACGGTCAAGAAGGAGTTGAAGCTTTGCGAGCAGCCACTCCAAAACGTACTGGAAAGACTTCGGAAAGCTGGTCCTATGAAATAGAAAAAGATCCAAAAGGAATTATTCTTCTTTGGAAGAACTCAAATGTTATTAGAGGTCAAAACATAGCACTTTTAATACAATATGGACATGGAACTGGTTGGGGGACATATGTTAAAGGAAGAGATTATATAAATCCGGCATTAAATCCGATATTTGATAAAATTGCTGAAGACATAGGAAAGGAGGTTAATAACAAGTGAGTGATAAAATAGATGAAAAAGTTATACAATTAAAATTAGAAAACGATAAATTTGAAAAAAATGCTAAAGAATCAATTGGTACAATAGAAAAAATAGAGAAAAGCATTGGAAATCTTGGAAAAACCTCCGGACTTGATAAGCTTGATAAAGAAGTAAAAAATATATCTTTTGATAAAATGTCAGAAAGTGTTAAAAATCTGACAAATGGTTTTTCTGCTCTAAACATTATGGCTATAACAGCCTTGACAAAAATAAGTAATGCGGCGATTAATACTGGTACAACTATAGCTAAATCTTTAACCATTAAACCTATAATGGATGGATATTCTGAATACGAGCAGAAGATGAATTCTATCCAGACGATTCTTACTAATACAAAGTCTAAAGGAACTACTTTGGAAAACGTTAAGGATGCTTTGGAAGAATTAAATCATTATGCGGATATGACAGTTTATAGTTTTGCTGATATGACAAAAGCTATAGGTCAGTTTACAACTGCTGGTGTGGGTCTAGAAGATGCTACAATGGCAATCAAAGGATTTTCAAATTTAGCAGCAGGTGTTGGGGCAGATAATGCAGCATTAACAAGAGCTGAATATCAGTTATCACAAATGCTTAGTTCTCAATTTATGACTTTGCAGGATTGGCGTTCGATTGAGAATGCTGGTATGGGTGGAGAATTATTTCAAAATGCATTAATCAAAAATGCTAGAATGCTTTATTCATACGATTCTGATATAATGAACGCGTTGGATTTAATTGAGACTAACCAAAAATCTTTTAGAGATTCGTTGAAAGGCACAGAAAAAGTTAAATGGCTTACAACCGATGTTGTTTTAGCAACATTGCAAGAATTCGCAGAAGATGATAGTCTAGTTCAAGCAGCAACAAAGGTTAGAACATTTAGTAAGTTAATGGATGCTTTAACAGAAGCTGTTGGTTCTGGATGGGCTCAAACTTGGGAATTAATTATAGGTGATTTTGATGAAGCAGCAGATGTATTAACAAATATAAATAATGTTTTAACGGATGTATTTAACTCTCAATCAGAAGCAAGAAATGAAATGCTCAGAGAATGGCAAGCTTTTGATGGAAGAGACAATTTGATAAGAATTTTTTCAAATTTATATAAAGCATTAGTAAGTTATATTAGACCAATAATAGATGCCATAAACGAAGTTTTTGAGCCACTCACAGGAAGACAATTAGCACAAGCCACTGAATCTATTGGAGATTTTACAGAAGGTTTAATACTTAGTTCTGATGCGGCAGAAACGTTAAAAAATACTGTAAAAATAATAATAACTCCACTTAAGATATTTGTTGATATAATAAAAGGTGCTGGGAATATTATTTTTAGGACTTTTTCTTTGATTTGGTCTGGTATATCTACAATATTTAATAAAATATTTCCAATATTTAATTTGATATCTGACTATTTATTATATTTTATAGATATAATATCCGATTCAGCGTTTGGTTTTGCATTTAATACTATTTCAACAGGACTAGATTTTATATTAAATATATTATATAAATTATTTGGATATATAGATAGTATCAACATAACATCGCTTCTAATAACAATAGATAATATATTGAATAATATCGCTTCAGTAATAGAATATATTATATTTGATGGATTATCTAATGTTGGCAGTATTATTGATTCTATAGTAAACAGCGTTTCTTTATTTTTTAACTGGATTGCTTCTATTATATCTTCTCTTGATATTTTTAAAAAGAAAGAATCAGATATAGATTTAACGTTTGGTGGAACTAAAACATTATCAATTTTAGATAAAATAAAGATTACAATTTCTAATCTAGTTAAATCAGTTACCAAGCTATATGATTCTTCCAATAAATTTAGTAATAAATTAAAAATACTTAATTCATTAAAGAAAAATCTAGACAGTGGATTAAAATCTATATTTTCGTTTATAAAACCTGCTTTAGGAGAAATAATCGATGTATTAGAAACAGTTATTACAATAATAGGAGTTGGTATAGTAAGTGCTGTTTATGGACTTTATAGAATAATTCAAAATATTTTTAATATTTTGAAACCTTTTGGTGGAATAATATTAGAAAAACTATCTGCCTTAAAGAAAGGTTTAATAGATTTTGTAACATCATTTAAATTAAATACATCGAACATTAAAAGTTTTTCAGATTTAATATCTGTTGCAAAAAAATATGTAGATGATTTTTTCAAATCACTAACCAATTTAACACCTTTAAAGAATTTTTCAAATTCACTCAATGCTACTGGTGATTTTTTTAAAAACCTCTTAGAATCGATAAAAAATGTAATTCCGGCAGAAAATACACTCTCTTTAAATTTTGAATCAATAAAAACAAAAATATTAGAATTTGCAAAAACTTTAAATTTTACAAAAATTGTTGGAATATCTATTGCTGGAACAATAGCGTTTTTAAACATTAAACTAGCTCAAATGATTGGTAGTATTGCTGATCTTGGAGATAATATTGCAGGTGTATTAGATGGATTTGTTGGTGTTTTAAAAGGTTATAGAAATCTGGCTAATGCAACTGCAATATTTGAGATAGCATTATCTATAGGAGCTATTGCAATTGCATTATTAATATTATCTCATATACCACAAGAGGCATTACTAAAATCAGCAGGAGTTGCTGCAGCAATTGGAGCTGCTTTAATTGCATTTTTTGCGTTAACTGTTTTAATAGAAAAACTTAGAGGAAAAGTACAATCTGTTCAAACTGTATCTTCAACCGTTGAAATGATTACGACTTCGATTAAAGAAGCCTTTTTTCCTTTGGTTGCTAGTGGAAGCTTTACATTATTTGCTGTTGGTATTGGAATATTAGCATTCACGTTAAAAAAATTAATAGATACGCTAACATTTATTGTATCTTCTTCAAATACTTTGGATTGGAATGCTGTAATATCTAACATTAGCAAAATAGGAGTAGTTATAGCAGCTTTATTTTTACTTACGAAAATTGGATCTCAATCTGGTGGAGGAGTTTTTAAGCTTGGTGCCGGATTGCTTATTAGTTTAATATCTATAAAATTTTTAATTTCAACCATTGGAGATATTACTAAAATATTAGATAATTTAGGATATTCTATAAGAGGAACAAAATTAATAGGAGTTATTTTTGTTTTCATATCAATAATAACGGCTTTATCATTATTGATGGAAGCTTTTTCTTCAAATTTTAGATATACTGCAAAATCCAACGAAGGATCAAAAGGTGTTTTTTCATTTGCGGTTGGAATATTGGCTTTTGTGGCGGCTTTAAAATTATTAGCAAATAGTATAGAGGATATATCAAAAATAAATTTAAAAAGTCTATTAAAACCTGGTGTCATAATATTAATATTGACAGGATTACTTGGTATAATGGCATATTTTTCAAAGTTTAGTGAAAAAGGAAACGCCAAAGTTATTGCTTCGTTTATCACTGTTATTGGCTCGTTTATTGGAGCGCTATATGCTCTACAATTGATTAACGCAGCTCCATTGTTTAAAGCTGTAGCGGCTTTGAGTATTGTACTTATAGCTTTGGGTTATTCGTTTAAATTAATGTCTACTATGAATCCATCAATAAAGGCGATAGGAATCGTTGCCGAGGCAATAGGTATGATAGGCTCTATCATAGCAGGTCTTTTAGTTATATCAAATATAGAATGGAAAAAATTATTATTAGCAGTCTTTTCTATAGATACTTGTCTTTTAGCTTTATCTTATTCAATTAGTAGTCTTTTAAAAAATGATGTTAGTAAACAAAAAGCTTTAGATTTATTTCTAACGCTTTTAGCAATTTTAAGTCCGATAGCTGCTATAATACTATTTCTTCAAGCATTAGATTTTTCATCTACGGTAATACAAGTATATGGATTATCTTTATTAATTAGAGCTTTTGGGATTAGTATAAAAATTATTAATTCAGAATCAAAAACAAATTGGAAACAAATAGCTAAATTTTGGGGTGTTGTCACCATTTTATTAGTAAGTGCTTCTGTGGCTATAGCGATATTGGGTTATTTAGGAAAGAAAGATTTGGTTTCAACGTTCACAGACGCTATAATATTATCTGAATTGATATTAATTTTAACTCTTTGTTTAAAACTTTTAAATGGTGTCACATACGATGAAACTTCAGTAAATCAATTTTGGAAAGTAGCATTAACGCTGTTAGTAGGTGCTGTTAGTGCTATGGCGATTTTAGGTAATATAAGATCTATTAATCAGTCAGCAACAATCGAAGATGCCGGGATTTTATCTGGATTGATATTAGTTTTAAGTTTTTGCTTAAAACTTCTAAGTGGTACTACATATGACAAAACTTCAGTAAATCAATTTTGGAAAGTAGCATTAACGCTGTTAGTAGGTGCTGTTAGTGCTATGGCGATTTTAGGTAATATAAGATCTATTAATCAGTCAGCAACAATC
>JAZNWN010000004.1:0-90577 GCA_045593405.1 Clostridia bacterium | reverse complement strand
CTTTTTTCAAGTTATGGTATACCTCTATTCCCATTCTCATGCATTCTGTAAATGTTTTAGCTCCTACTGGCATAATCATAAATTCTTGTACACTTAAACTGCTATCAGCATGTTTTCCACCATTCATTATGTTCATCATTGGAACTGGTAATTCTTTTGCATTTACTCCTCCAATGTAGTTATATAAACTCATTCCTAAAGAAGCTGCTGCTGCTCTTGCAACTGCAAGTGATACACCCAAAGTTGCATTTGCACCTAATTTACCTTTGTTTTCTGTTCCATCTAATTCAATCATCATTTTGTCAATTTTAGCTTGTTCAAAAACATTCATTCCTTCTAATTTTGGCGCTATTATTTGGTTTACATTTTCTACTGCCTTTAATACACCTTTTCCTAAATATCTTTCTTTGTCTCCATCTCTTAATTCAACTGCTTCAAAACTTCCTGTAGATGCTCCTGATGGTACCATTGCTACTCCTGAAAATCCCTCTTCAGTTACAACTTCTACTTGTACTGTTGGATTTCCTCTTGAGTCTATTACCTCCAATGCTCTTACACTTTCAATTCCTAAATATTCTTTCATTAAAAATCATCCTTTCATTTTTATATAAATAATGTGTTTGGTTTTTGGTATTTGGTGTTTCGTGCTATGTAAATTTCTTACAAAACCTTTCTAATTTTCCAAATTCCAAACACAAAAAACAAAATACATTTTTATAATGCAAAATGAACCTGTCCCCATTTACATCATTCTATAATAAACAAGTTAATTATCTCTCTATCAAACTTTCTCCTGTCATTTCTTCTGGTTTTTTTATTCCCATTATATCTAGCATTGTTGGTGCTAAATCAGCAAGTCTTCCTTCTCTTAATTTAACATCTTTTCCTACTAATACTAATGGTACTGGGTTTGTTGTGTGTGCTGTATGTGGTTCTCCCGTTCCGGTAGTCTATCATTTGCTCTGAGTTTCCATGGTCTGCTGTTATTAATAAAACTCCTCCCACTTCTTCTATTGCATCGACTACTCTACCTACACACTCGTCAACAGCTTCTACTGCTTTTACTGCAGCATCTAAACTTCCTGTGTGTCCTACCATATCTGAGTTTGCATAATTTAATATTATAGTATCATATTTTTGTTCTTTTATTGCCTCTACTACTTTATCTGTCACTTCATATGCACTCATTTCTGGCTTCATATCGTATGTTTCAACTTTTGGAGATGGAATTAAAATTCTTTCTTCTCCATTATATTGTTTTTCCTCTCCACCATTAAAGAAAAATGTTACATGTGCATATTTTTCTGTTTCTGCAATTCTAAGTTGTGTTAAGTTATGGTTACTTACAATTTCTCCAAATGTATTTTTTAATTCAGCTTTTTTAAATGCTATTTCAACATTTGGTATTGTTTCATCATAATTTGTAAAACATACATAAAATAAATTTAATTTTTTTGTTTCAAAAGCATCAAATTTTTCATCTACTAATGTTCTTGTGATTTCTCTTGCTCTGTCTGGTCTAAAGTTAAAGAATATAACAGAATCTTTTTCACCTATTGTTGCAACTGGCTCTTCTCCATTACAAATTAATGTTGGCAAAACAAATTCATCAAAAATTTCTTTTTGATATGAATCTTCTATTGCCATTTGTGCAGTTTGAGCTTTTTCTCCAATTCCATTTACTAATGCATCATAAGCTTTTTGAAGTCTTTCCCAACGCTTATCTCTATCCATTGCATAAAATCTACCGGCTATGCTTGCAATTTTTCCAACACCTTTTTCTGCCATTTTTTTCTCTAGCTTTACTATATAACTTTCTGCAGATGCTGGTGGTGTATCACGTCCATCTAAAAAGCAATGTACATATACATCTTCAAAATCTTTTCTTTTTGCAAGTTCTAATATTGCATATAAATGTCTTATATGACTATGTACTCCTCCATCAGAAAGCAATCCCATAATATGTAATTTTGTTTTGTTTTTCTTGCAGTTATCAATTGCCTTCACAAATTCTGTTATACTAAAGAAATCCCCATCTTCTATTGATTTTGTGATTCTTGTTAATTCTTGGTATACTATTCTGCCTGCTCCAATATTTGTATGTCCTACCTCAGAATTTCCCATTTGTCCTTCTGGTAAACCCACATCTAATCCACTTGTTTTTATAATTGTATTTGGGTTTTGCTTCATTAGTTTATCCATTACTGGTGTGTTTGCAACTGATATTGCATTTCCTTTTTCGTTTTCGTTTATTCCATATCCGTCTAATATCATTAGCATTGTTAATTCTTTACTCATAAATATAGGTCTCCTCATCTTCCTTTAGTAAATTTATTTATCATAGTTTACTATTTTTGAAAATTCATTTGCATCCAAACTTGCTCCTCCTATTAAGCCTCCATCAATGTCACTCATTTCAAACAAATCTTTTGCATTTGAACTTTTTACACTTCCACCGTACTGTATTATAACACAGTTGGCTACATATTTTCCATATATTTTTTCAATTTCTTCTCTAATCCATTTTATTGTTTCATTTGCATCTTCTTTTGTAGCAGTTTTTCCTGTTCCAATTGCCCATATTGGTTCATATGCAATTATTACTTTTTTTACTTCTTCAGCATTTAATCCTTCTAAACCAAGTTTTGTTTGACTTGTAACTATTGTTTTTGCTTCTCCATTTTCTCGTTGACTTAAATTTTCTCCAACACACATTATTGGTTTTAATCCTACTTCTAATGCCTTTTTTACTTTCTTATTTACTGTTTCATCTGTTTCATTGAAATATTGTCTTCTTTCAGAGTGACCAATTATTACGTATTCCACTCCTATTGATTTTAACATTTCTCCAGAAACTTCACCTGTATATGCACCTTTTTCTTCATAGTGCATATTCTGTGCTCCTATTTTTATTTTTGTTCCTTGTGCTGTTAATAATGAATAAAACAGGTTTGTATATGGGACACATAGCACTACTTCATTTTTTGTGTTCTTTACTAATGGTCCTAATTCTTCTATAAATGCTATTGCTTCATTTGGTAGTTTGTTCATTTTCCAGTTTCCTGCAATTATTTTTTTTCTCATATATCCTCCTTAACTTTCGCCGTCCGCCCAATCTCGTCGGAGTTATATATTTTATTTTTTCGCTGCCCCATCCTAGGAAATGTAATTCACTTCGTTCATACATTTTCTACGGCGGTCCCCCCGGAATCACTCTAAAAATAAAATATATAAGCTCCTGCGTTGGGCTACCATATTCAAAATATTAAACTTATATAGAAAATAAAGCAAAATTGGTATATTGTGCATTTTCTGAAACTATAAAACCGCAGGTGTACATAGGTACATCGAGGATTTTATAAGTTGATAGAAAATGTGCAAGATGCCGATTTTCATTTGTTTTCCAAACAGTCAATTCCTGGTAAGACCTTACCTTCTAAGAATTCTAATGATGCTCCGCCTCCTGTAGATATGTGTGTTATTTTGTCTGCATATCCACCTTTTTCTACTGCTGCGGCTGAGTCTCCCCCTCCTATTATTGTTGTTGCATCTATTTCTGACAATACTTTTGCTATTGCATTTGTTCCTTTTGCAAAATTTGCAAATTCGAAAACTCCTAAAGGTCCATTCCACATTACTGTTTTTGCTTTTTGTAGCTCTTCTGTGAATAATTTTACAGACTCTGGTCCTATATCTAAACCTTGCCATCCATCTGGTATTTCTTTTGAATTTACAATTTTTATTTCTGTTTCATTAGAAAATTCTTTTCCACAAACAGTATCTACTGGGAATAATAATCTTACATTTTTTTCTTCTGCTTTTTTCATTGTTTCTTTTGCAAGTTCTACTCTGTCTAATTCACAAATTGAATCTCCAACACTAAATCCCATTGCTTTTAGGAATGTATATGTCATTCCTCCACCAATTATTATACTGTCTGCTTTTTCTATTAAGTTTTCTATTACTTTTATTTTATCAGAAACTTTTGCTCCTCCTAATATTGCAACAAAAGGTCTTTTAGGGTTATTCAAACTATCTCCTAGCATTTGTACTTCTTTTTCTATTAAAAATCCACAAACTGCTGGTAAATAGTCTGCAACTCCTGCAGTTGTGGTATGTGCTCTATGTGCTGTTCCAAATGCATCGTTTACATAAATATCTGCAAGTGATGATAGTTCTTTTGAAAATTCTGTATCATTTGCTTCTTCTCTTGAATCAAATCTAACATTTTCTAAAAGGATTGCTTCTCCTTCTTTTACTTCACTTGCTAATCTTTTTGCATCTTCTCCTACTATATCTTTTGCAAGTTTTACTTCAAATCCTAAATATTCAGATAATCTTTTTGCAACTGGCGCTAAAGATAGATTTAGTTTTACTTCTCCCTTTGGTTTTCCCAAGTGAGAGCAAAGTATTACTTTAGCTTTATTTTCTAATAAATATTTTATTGTTGGTAATGCTCCAACAATTCTTAAGTCATTTGTGATTTCTCCTGTTTCTTTATCTAATGGAACATTAAAGTCACATCTTACTAAAACTTTTTTGCCTGTTAAATCTATATCTCTGATTGTTTTTTTATTCATATTAATCTCCTTAATGTTTTTTAATTTAATATAAAAATTAGGCGAGGCAGATGCCCCACCTTCTATATATTGAATAAGAAAAATCATAGATTTTTCTATTCAATATATAGAGCCATATTCGTTATTGCCTTTGAGATTTCCTCCTGTTAGTCGGAAACTCAAATCGGCGAGAAGAAAAGGTGGCAAGCCACTTTTCTTGTTATAATTCTGCAAAATATTTTATTGTTTTTACCATTTGACTTGTATAAGAATTTTCATTATCATACCATGCAACAACTTGAACTTGATATAACCCATCTGTTACTTTTGTTACCATTGTTTGAGTTGCATCAAATAATGATCCATAAGTGCAACCTATTATATCTGAAGATACTAGTAATTCTTCTGTATATCCAAAAGATTCACTTGACGCAGCTTTCATTGCTTCGTTAATTTTTTCTACTGTTATATCTTCTCCTTTAACAACTGCTATTAATATTGTTGTTGAACCTGTTGGTACTGGAACTCTTTGTGCTGATCCTATTAATTTACCATTTAATTCTGGAATAACCAATCCAATAGCTTTTGCAGCTCCTGTTGAGTTAGGAACAATATTAACTGCTGCAGCTCTAGCTCTTCTTAAGTCTGCTTTTCTATGTGGACCATCTAATAACATTTGGTCTCCAGTATAAGCATGAACTGTTGTCATAATTCCTGATTGTATTGGAGCAAAATCATTTAATGCTTTTGCCATAGGTGCCAAACAATTTGTTGTACAAGATGCAGCTGATATAACTGTATCTTCTTTTGTTAATATATTTTCATTAACCCCAAATACAACTGTTGGCAAATCTTTTCCGGCAGGTGCTGAAATAACAACCTTTTTTGCCCCTGCTTTTATATGAGCTTCTGCTTTTTCTTTTGTAGTATAAAAACCTGTACATTCTAAAACAACATCTACTCCAATTTCTCCCCAAGGCAAATTGGCAGCATCTTTTTCTGCATATATTTTTATTGTTTTTCCATCTACTGTTATTGAATCATCTCCTGCAACAACTGTATCAGCTTTTTCATATTTTTTTTGTGCTGAATCATATTTTAATAAATGCGCAAGCATCTCTGGACTTGTCAAATCATTTATTGCAACAATTTCATATCCTTCTGCTCCAAACATTTGTCTAAAAGCAAGTCTCCCAATTCTTCCAAATCCATTAATAGCTACTTTAACTGACATATTAAATTCCTCCCTTTTGATACATATTTCATGTATCTATTTTTAACATTTTTTCATGTTGTTATTCTATATCAAAAAAGAACACTTTGCAAGTGTTCTTCTCGATTTTTTCATTATAATATTCTTTTTCCTCTGTGTGTTATTTCTACTTCTTTGAATAAGAAATTTTTGAAACTTTGCCAAGTTACTTCTTGGTGTAAAAACTCATTAATTTCATCTTCAATTTTTTGTTCATAAGGTGTTAATTCTACTTTTATTTCATAGAATAATGCATTTTTTAATTTTGTAAAAAATGATGGTTTTGCTGGTAAATTACTTCCTCCAGCCACTTTAAATTTGCTTTCATATTCTGCTCCTATATTTCCTGCTTTTTCTCCATCAAAGTTAACTTTAGCATATACTTTGTTTTCTTCCATTTTTATTCCTCCTATTTATGATATCTTTTTCTTTTGTTCCTCCGATATCTTCTTTAATCTTTTATATTTATATACCATAAATAGATAAAAATCAATTGCTTTTGTGTTACATTTATATTACAGTTTTGTTACAAGGAAATTTGTCAATTGTTTAATCGGCTAGTCAAGACTAGCCCCTACAAGTTCAAATTTATGAATAGAATTTATTTTTACTGTTTGCAAAACATTTTCTAAATTCTTTCCTTCTTTTTTTACAACTAAGTAATTGCTTGTATGTCCTTTCCAATATTTCCCTTCTTGTTCTTCAAACAAAACTTGTAATTCTTTTCCAATTTGGTTATTTAAAAAATTTTCTTCGTTTTTATTTGATAATTCAATTAGTTTTTTACTTCGTTGTTCTTTTATATTTCCGTCAATTTGCCCAGACATTACAGCTGCTCTTGTTCCTTCTCTAGGTGAATATTTAAACACATGCATTTTTGTAAGTTTTAATGTTTTTAAGATTTTATATGTAGTATTAAATTCTTCTTCTGTTTCTCCTGGAAATCCAACTATTATATCTGTTGTTAATGCAACATCTATAAATTTTTTTCTCAGTAACTCTATGCTATTTTCAATTTGTTTTACAGTATATTTTCTATTCATTCTTTTTAAAGTGTCATTACATCCACTTTGAAGGGATAAGTGGAAGTGGTTACAAATTTTTTCTAACTTAGATAATCTATTTACAAAATCTTCTGTTATAATATTGGGTTCTAAAGAGCCTAATCTAATCCTTTTTATTCCATTTATTTTATTTATATCTTCTAACAAGTCTATTAGATTGTATTTTTCGTTAAAGTCTTTTCCATATGATGCAATATGTATCCCTGTAATTACTACCTCTTTTATTCCTTTACTTGCAATTTGTTTTATTTCCTCTAATATACTTTCTTTTTTCCTGCTCCTTATTCTTCCTCTTGCATATGGAATTAAACAATATGAACAAAAATTATCACATCCGTCTTGTACTTTTATTGAAGCTCTTGTTTTTTCTGTATAAGTGACTGTTCCAAAATCCAAAAATTCTTTTTGTTGATTTATGTCTGTTACTTGTATTTTAACTTTATTTTTTCCATTATAATATTCTTCTACAATTTTTACTATATTATTTTTTTCGTTATTTCCTAATACTAAATCTATTTCTTTTATTTCATTTGCAATTTCTTTATGTGTTTGTGTATAACAACCGTACAGCGGCTATTATTGAATTTGGATTAATTTGTTTTGCTTTTCTTAACATTTGTCTTGATTTTCTATCTGCGATATTTGTAACTGTACAAGTGTTTATTATATATATGTCTGCTTTTTCTTCAAATTCTGTAATTTCATATCCGGATTCTATAAATTTTTGTGTCATAGCATTTGTTTCGTATTGATTTACTTTACATCCCAATGTGTAAAAAGCAACTTTCATTTTTATTTCCCTTTCTATACTTAAAAATAATATTTATCTTGCAATATATTAGCCAAACGCAGGGACTTATATATTTTATTTTTAGAACGACTCCGGGGTGACCGCCTTAGAAAATATTTGAACGAAGTGAATTACATTTTCTTGGATGGGGCAGTGATAAAAATAAAATATATAATCCCGACGAGATTTGGCGGACTGCATATTTTAAAGCGGATTATAATCAAATCCGCTTTAAAATTTTATTTTCTGAATTTCCCATCTAAAGAATCTAAATTATCTAATGCTTTTCCTGTTCCTAGTGCTACACAAGAAATTGCATCTTCAGCAATCATTACATTTATTCCTGTTTTTTCTTGTATTAGCTTGTCTAATCCGTCTACTAAACATCCTCCACCTGTCATGTATATTCCTCTATCACTTATATCTGCTGCTAATTCTGGTGGCGTTCTCTCTAATGTGCTATGGACTGCATCTATTATTGCCATTGCTGGTTCTTCTAAAGCTTCCATCATTTCACTTGATTTTACGGTTATTGTTCTTGGTAACCCTGTTGATAAATCTCTTCCTCTTATATCCATTTCTATATCTTGAATTTTTGGATACACACATCCTATATTTATCTTTAATTCTTCTGCTGTTCTTTCTCCAATAATAACATTATATTTTTTCTTTATATATTTTACAATTGCTTCATCAAATTTATCTCCTGCAACTTTAATAGATGTACTAACTACCGCTCCACCTAGTGAAATTACAGCAACATCTGCTGTTCCTCCACCTATATCTACAACCATGTTTCCACATGCTTTTGATATATCTATTCCTGCTCCAATAGCTGCTGCAATTGGTTCCTCTATTAAATATACCCTTCTTGCACCTGCTTGAGATGCTGCATCTATTACAGCCTTTTTCTCTACTTCTGTTACTTGCGAAGGTATACAAATCATAATTCTTGGTGAAAATACTAATTTCCCACAAATTTTATTTATAAAATATTTTAGCATTTTTTCAGTAACTGTGTAATTAGAAATAACTCCATCTTTTAAAGGTCTTGTTGCAACAATATTTCCTGGAGTTCTTCCAAGCATACGTCTAGCTTCTCCTCCTACTGCTAATACCTCATTAGTAATATTGTTTACAGCAACAACTGAAGGTTCTCTTAATACAATTCCTTTTCCTTTAACATATGCAATTACAGTTGCTGTACCTAAATCGATTCCTATATCTTGTCCAAAGCTAAACATTTATCTCATCCTTCCTAAGATTATTATTACAATTATGTGACGATTATATTACATTTTCATGAAAATAGCAATTGTTTTTTTATTTTTTATATAAAAAAATATGGTGTATTATTCACACCATATTTTATTTAATGATTAAACTTCGCACATAGCATATACGAAGGCCCTCCTCTTGGTATATAAAAATTACTCCTGTATGTATGTTTCAGTTGTTTGGGTTACCGAAGATGGTCTAGTTGTATTATCTGCAGTAAAATTATTTCCTATTCCAATATAGAGTCTGTGTGTATCGTTGTCAATTCTAATCTTTTGGTCTGTATTAATTTTAGAATTACTGATATATAAGGTATTGTTCTGTTCGCCATCAGTACCACGAAGTATAATTGGTTGTGTACTACCATAAATTTCACAACTATCCATATAAACAGTAACATTATCTATGCCTGTTGATCCACCAATATAGAAACCTGCATTATTAGTGTTCACATTTGCAATATATCCATCAGGCATATCACATTCTCTAATAGTTGCGTTCTTTACATAAGAAGTTGTTCCGGACCCACTAAAATAGAATCCACCGTGTCTATAGCTCTCATATGTACCTCCATCCACATATAGTGCACCCATATTTTGTATGCCAGAGTGTACACCAAAAACATAGCAATCATTTACTGTCAAAGGTCCCGTGACATTTACCATTCCAATTGACGTCGCCACCAAATTATCATGTGAATATGCTTTTATACTGCTATTAGAAACTGTTGCTGAACCTGCATTAATAATACCAACAATTCCAGCATTATATTTTGGTTCTCCTTCGTAAGAATTAATTCCAACGATTTCGCAATTATTTATTATTGCTGAACCACCAGATGATACATATATTACAGACGCTTTATAATTTTCACAATGAGCATTCTCAAACACATTATATGTACCACCATTAATTATAAAATTATTTGTTCCTGTAGAGATAGCATAACCTGCTCCATCAACACCATTAAGTACAATTTTACTGTTTTTTAAACGACCATCGATTGTAATTGTATTGGATTTATTTTTATCACCTTGCAAACCAATATAATCATTTTCAAACGTAAGTGTGTTACCACCAAGATTGACTGTCATGTTAGCTGATAAAGTAATTCTCCCTGAGTGTGTATAATTTTTTAGTAATACAACATGATAAATTCCATTATCTACATAAATGCCAGCAACTGCATTTTCTTTGTCACTATCAGCATTATCCATGGTGCTGTTATTAGAATCACTTACTGCCAAAGATAATTCACTGTAGTATTCAAATTGATATTTACTTTGCAACTCATCAATTGATGGTGGTACGTCTTTTGTTTGATATACAGATGGCTGATTTTTTATATAATCTCCTACTGAATCATACCATGTTTGTCCTATTTGTATTCTTCCGTTTGCTAATGTTTGTTCTGCTTCTATTGCATGATTTGTTTCTCTTGCTGCTCTTGAAGCATATTCAAATAATCCTCCATTTACTGTTACAGTTATTGTTACTGCTACTAGTATTAACATTACAATTATTGTAATTACTAGTGCAATCAAAGTAATACCTTTATTTGTGTTTGGTATTTTGTTTTTTGAATTTTGTTCTTTTGTTTCTTTCATCTTTTCCTCCTAAATTATATATTTACATTTTTTATTATAAGTTATAATATAATTTTTTGCAATGATTTTTATCATATGTTTTTGATTATTCTAGTCTAGCCTTCGGTGTATTGGGCTCTAGATCTATCCTTTGTAGCACGGACGGCTAATAGCCGCAACCTACATTTTTTTGTTAGCCGTTGTAGGAACTGGTCGCCGGGGGACACCCGGCCTCTACGTTGTTTTATCTTCTAAAATTTTTTATTTCTTCTTTAATTTTTTGTACAAATTCTTCCACACTCATTTGGCCTATATCGCCTTCTTTTCTTGAACGTACTCCAACTGCATTTGCTTCTACTTCTTTGTCTCCTATTATTAACATATATGGTACTTTTTGAAGTTGTGCTTCACGTATTTTATAACCTATTTTTTCTTCTCTATCATCTAATTCTACCCTTAAGTCTAATTCTTCTAATTGTTTTAATAGTTTTTCAGAATATGCTTTATGTTTATCTGCTATTGGTAATATTCTTATTTGTACTGGTGCAAGCCATGTTGGGAATGCTCCAGCAAAATGCTCTGTTATTATTCCTATAAATCTATCAAATGAACCAAATAATGCCCTATGTATCATTATAGGTGTTTTTTTGTTACCTTCTTTATCTATATATGAAAGATTAAATCTTTGTGGTAATTGGAAGTCTAATTGTACTGTTCCCATTTGCCATTCTCTTCCTAGGCAATCTTTCATTTTTATATCTATTTTTGGGCCATAGAAGGCACCGTCTCCTTCGTTTATTCTATAGTTTCCTTCTCCACAAATTTCATTTAAAACATGTTTTAAATCTGACTCAGCCTGATTCCATGTTTCAATTTCTCCCATAAAATCCTCTGGTCTTGTAGATAGTGTTAATTGGTATTCTAAACCGAATATTTCATAAAGATAACTTGCAATTTCAACTATTTCTTTTATCTCGCTTCCAATTTGTTCTTCTGTTACATAGTTGTGTGAGTCATCTTGTCTAAACATTCTAACTCTGAATAATCCATTTAATTGACCTGATTTTTCATTTCTATGTATTACATCAACATCATTAAATCTTAATGGTAAATCTTTATAGCTTCTTAATTTTGATTGATATATTTTTATTGAGTTTGGACAGTTCATTGGTTTTAGTGCTTGTTCACTTCCATCTGCATCTGTTAAAACATACATATCTTCCTTATAGTGGTCCCAATGTCCTGATGTTTTCCAAAGAACACTGCTGTTTAATTGTGGACCTGAAAACTCTTGGTAACCTCTTTTTTTATGTTCTTTTCTCCAAAAATCAATCAATGTATTCATTACTGTGAAGCCTTTTGGCATCCAATATGCCATACCTGGAGCTGTTTCATCAAAGAAAAATAATTCTAATTCTTTTCCTAATTTTCTATGATCTCTTTTTTTTGCTTCTTCTATCATATTTACATATTCATCTAATTCACTTGACTTTGGAAAAGCTATTCCATAAATTCTTTGAAGCATTTTATTGTTCTCATTTCCTCTCCAATATGCTCCTGATGATGATAGTAATTTTACCGCTTTTAATTTACCTGTGCTTAATAAATGTGGTCCTGCACATAAATCAGTGAAATCTCCTTGTTTATAAAAAGATATTTCTTCTCCATCTGGTAATTCTTTTATTAACTCTTGTTTATATGGCTCGTCTTTCATAAGTTCTAGGGCTTCTTTTTTAGGTAATGAAAATCTTTCAATTAGCAAATCTTCTTTAATTATTTTCTTCATTTCCGCTTCAATTTTTTCTAACATTTCTGGTGTGAATGGTGTGTCTGTATCAAAATCATAATAAAATCCATTGTCAATTGCGGGTCCTATTGCAAGTTTCATCTCTGGATATAATCTTTTTATTGCTTGTGCTAATACGTGTGATGTTGTATGCCAATATGCTTTTTTACCATTTAAACTATCAAATGTTAATATGTTTAAGCTACAGTCTTCTTCTATAGCTGTTCTTAAATCTTTTACTTCTCCATTTACTTCTCCACAAGTTGCAACTCTTGCTAATCCTTCACTTATTTTTTTTGTAATTTCTAGTACTGATAGTCCTTTTTCTACTTCCATTTCTGAACCATCTTTTAATGTGATTTTTATCATAAAATCTCCTCCTTAAAATCCATACTTTTGCAGTCCGCAAAATCTCATCGGTGTTATATATTTTATTTTTTTCACTGCCCCATCCAAGAAAATGTAATTCACTTCGTTCAAACATTTTCTAAGACGGTCACCCCAGAGACGCTCTAAAAATAAAATATATAGCACCTGCGTTTGGCTACTAAATCGCATTATTAAAATTTTTAAAATGAAAAAGCACCCCTAAAGATGTTTTTTCATCTTTAGGGGTGCTTTTATAACACGGTTCCACCCTAATTTTATCTTAATTTTAGATTATATCGCATCTTACACGTCTAACTTTTAATTAGAAAACTCCGAGGTAGTTTTTCAAATACGTTTTCTAAGATTAGCTTTCAGCGCACCCACTAACCCTCTCTTTTAGAAACCTTTATTTTACTCTGTCTCATCATAGTTTTTATATTTACACTATTTATTATTATACTCTTTTTATATATTTTGTCAAGAGTATTATTTACAAAATCTATGGTTTCCTATTGTTACTGTTACTGGTCTTGACCATATCCACGAGTTTGTTGCTGTATTTGGATTAAAATAATATAATGCTCCATAACTAGGATCCCATCCATTCATTGCATCTTGTGCTGCATTTCTTGCAGTTTGATTTGGAGTTAAATTTATTTGTCCATCTGCCACTACACTAAATGCTCCTGATTGATATATTACTCCTGCAACTGTATTTGGAAAAGAAGAATTTTTTACCCTGTTCAATACTACTGCTGCTACAGCAACTTGTCCGAGTGTAACTTTCTCCTCTTGCTTCTGCATATACTAAACGTGCTAATAAATTCAAATCTGCTGTACTGCTTCCTCCTGAACTAGAAGTAGTGTTTGATGAAAATATACCCATTGCAGCTAATGTTTTTGGGCCTGCAATCCCATCTACTTGCAACCCATTCTTAGATTGAAACCATTTGACTGCTGCAAGAGTCTGACTACCATAAATCCCATCTATAGAGCCTTTATAATATCCCCATCTTTTTAATTTTGTTTGAATTGTTCTTACTTCTTCGCCTCTTGAACCATATTTAGATAATGCATATACAGAATTTGTATCTTCTTTAATAAAAATGTTGTAAGCAAAAAATGAAATTATTGTTATAACAAGTAAAATTATTGCTATTGTTTTATTTTTTGTTTGCATAAAAAACCACCTTTGAAAATAATTTTTTCTTATTATTTCCAAAAGTGTTTTTTTTATTCTTGGTTACAATTTTAAAATATTTTTTTATTTTCTTCGAAAAACGGACGTCTAATAGCCACCCCCTACATATTTTCTTCAGTAATTTCATTATCATTATTTATTAAAACTGTTATCCTTTTTTCTGCATCTTCTAAAAATCTATTACATTCTTTTGATATTTTCATTCCTTCTTCAAATTTTTTTATAGAGTCATCTAAATTTAGGTTTCCTTTTTCTAAGTCTTGTACTATTTTTTCTAATTGCTCTATGCTTGTTTCGAAATTGATTTCTTTGCTCATATTATTCCTCCAAATTTATATTAGTTATTATTTAATATTAAATGTTCCTGTTTCTACATCTACATAATACCAATACAATGCTTTTGTTGTTGTTTTTTCTCTTACACATATTATGTATTTTCCATTTTCATCTTTTCCATCATAGCTATAGTAAACTGAGTCATCTTCTCCCCAATTTTCTTTTACTATTTGTTTTGCTTGTTCTTCTGGTGTTAATCCTGTAGTATCACTAGTTTGTGTATTATTATTTTCAATATTATTTTCTACAGTAATATTATTTTCTTCTGCTAAATCTTGTTCATTCTTTACACTTGAATTATTTACAGTATTTGCTCCTGTTGGTTTTGTATCATTTTCCCCTGATATTTGTTTTGCTACAAATATTCCTGCTATTATTAAAGCAATTATTATTACCACATATAATATTTTTTTACCCATAATTTATTCCTCCCTTTTTTACTGGCAGGGGTGGAACCCTGCCCCTACGTTTTTCAGTAAATTCTTTAAAGCACGGACGGCTAATAGCATGTCTCTTACATTATTTTTGCTTGTTTTTCTCCGTCATAAAATTTTAAATTTACTATATCATTTGTCTTTAGTGATTTTGCACTTTTTAATATTTTACCATCTTCTTCTACTAAACAGTAACCTCTAGTTAATGTTTTTAATGGGCTTAGTGCATCTAATTTAGAAATTAGTTCTATTTGACTTTTTTGACTTTCTTTTAATTTAATCTTTATTATGTTTTCTAATTTTTTTATTTTTATATCAACATTAAGATATTCTTCATTAATCCTTTGTAGTGGTGCTGTAAATACTCTTGATGCCATAGCTTTATTATATCTTAATCTCATATACTCTATTTTTTTCTTTAAAGCTATTTTATATCTGTTTTGATATGTTTCTAATTTCATTTTTATGTCATGTACATCTGCTTGTGCTAATTCTGCTGCAGCTGAAGGTGTTGGTGCTCTTAAATCTGCCACAAAATCTGCTATTGTAAAATCTGTTTCATGACCTACTGCAGATATTATTGGAATTTCAGATTCATATATTGCTCTTGCAGTAAGTTCTTCATTAAATGGCCATAAATCTTCTAGTGATCCTCCACCTCTTGCTAAAATTAGAACATCAGCTAACTTCTTTTCATTCATTACTCTGATAGCTTCCGCAATTTCTTTTTCTGCTCCTGGTCCTTGTACTGGTACTGGATAAAGCTTAATATGAACTCTCGGGTTTCTTCTTGTAGATACATTAATTATATCTTTTATTACAGAACCAGTTTTTGATGTAAGAACTCCTATTGTTTTTGGCATAAATGGTATTTTTCTTTTATGCTTTTCATCAAATAATCCTTCATTTTCTAATTTAGCTTTTAATTCTTCATATTTTTTATATAAATCTCCTATGCCATCTTCTTGCATTGCCTTACAATATATTTGATAAACTCCGGTCTCTTTCAAAAACAGCTACTGTTCCTAAAACTAATACTTTCATACCGATCTTTTGGCATAAAATTCAAAGTAGCTGTCGATGTTTTAAACATAATGCATTTTATTAAAGAATTTTCGTCTTTTAAGGTAAAATACATGTGCCCTGTATAGTGATGTTTGAAATTAGATATTTCTCCCTTCACATACACATTGTTTAGAAACTCATCTTCGGCTACTTTGTCTTTCATATATTTATTTAAATCTGTTACTGTCATTGCTACAGGTCTCATATATTCTCCTTCACAATACTTGCTAAAATACCATTTATAAATACTGAGCTACTGTCTTCACCATATTTTTTTGCAAGTTCTACAGCTTCATTTATAACTACTTTAAATGGTATCTTTGCATATACTATTTCATATATTGCAAGTTTTAAAATTGCAAGTGTTATTTTAGAAATTCTTTCTATTTTCCAGTCTTGTTTTAAATTCTTTTTTATAATTTCTGTTATATCATTTAGGTTTTCACTTACTCCATTTGCAATACCCAAAATATATTTCTTTGCATCTTTATTTTCTATTTCATTATTTTGAAAAAATAAGTTAATAACTTCTTCGTTATTTTCTTTTTGTACTTCTACTTGATATAAAAATTTAAATGCCATATCTCTTGCTTCAGTTCTATTCATTTTGCTCCTCCAATTATAATCTATCTATAAAACTCTTTATTTTTATTTTTACAATCTCTTTATTATGTTGTATGTAGTTACCAATATACATACCTACAAATATAACTAGTGTCCAAATAATAATTTTATATATATGTAATAATAATGCAACTATTGCAATTAATGCACCAATAATTGCTCCTCTATATTTTAGAAAAAATTCTTTTAAATCATTCATTATTTTCATCCTCTTTTCCAAATATTATTCTTTTACAATATTTTCTTTTTTTGCAGTTACATTTTTTATTCTAACATTTACTGCTTTTATTTCTAGGTCTAAAGAATTTTTAACTGCTTCTTTTACATCACTTTGAATTTTAGCTGCTAAATCTTTAATGATTGCTTCTGAATATACAGACAATGTAATAAATATACTTATTTTATTTTCATTATCAACATCAACTCTTGTATTTGAATTTTCAACACTTTCAAAGTTTCTTATAACTGATGTAGCTATATTTTCTACAGTATCTTTAGATACTAGTAATTTCCCATTTTCATTTTCTAAAAGTATACCTTCTCTAGATTTTTCTTTTGAATTTGAACTAAAGAAAATACATTTTACTGAAAAGATAGAAAATACTATTGATAAAGCCAAAGAAATCGGCCCTAAAATTTCATCTGATAATACTTTAGTTGCTAAATCTGCAATTAAATCTATTTCTAACCATCCTGATATTACAAAACCTGTTACTAATGATAATGTTAAAATAATTATTGAAAAAATCACTAAACTTATTCTATCTATAATTTTCATATTTTACTCCTCTACTTCCTCTTTTTCTTTATTTTCTGTTAAATTTGTTTTTATTCCTTGTACATGAATATTTACCCCTGAAACCTTAAGTCCTGTCATTGTTTCAACTGCCTTTTTTACTCTTCCTTGAATTTCAAAAGCTACATCAGGAATTCTTACACCATATTCTACTATTATATTTACATCTATTTTTGTATCTTTTTCTCCAACTTCTACTTTGATTCCTTTTGATAAATTCTTTTTTCCACTAAGAACTTCTGAAATACCTCCAGCCAAACCTCCTGCCATGCTATAAACACCTTGCACTTCTGATACAGCAACACCTGCAATAGATGCAACTACATCATTTGAAATTTTAATTCCTGTATTATCTGCTCCAGTTATTTCAGTTTCTTCTGCAAGCTCAATATCTTTATCTTCTTCCATTTTACATACCTCCTTATATAGAAAATTGATATACTTAAATACTAATTAAGTATATCAATTTATGGTAAAATTTACAACTGTTTTTTTGATTTTTTCTTTTATATTTTATAACATTTTCATTTGCTATTAATTATAAATATAAACTTTTACCCAATTCCACCTTCTAAATGATACAAATTCTTATATCCCATTTTTCTTAATATTTTTATTGCATTTTCACTTCTTACACCTACTGTACAGTATGCTATTATTATTGCTTCCTTATCATTTAACATCTTTGGTACTTCTGTATATAAGTCATATGTTGGTATATTTATGGCTCCGTTTAAGTGCCCTTCCGAAAATTCTTGATGGCTTCTTACATCTAATAATACAATATTTGAATAACTATTAAGCATTTCTTTCATTTCTTCTTTTGTAATATTTTCTTTTGATCTATATAATTTTTTTATCCAATTTCGCATAAAAAACAAACCCCTAATAATAGTTTATTAGAGATTTTTTTATAGTGTTACCATTAGCAATATAATAGTTTATGTGATAGTATAATGATTTTAAAATTTCAGCCGTTTTGTATGTTTTATAAAAATTAACATTCGACAGCCCTTTGAGGCGGGGGAATACCCGCGTATGCCGTGGAGAATTTAATTTTTTAGAAAATCATACAAAAGGTAGGCTGAAAATTACATGAATTATTATTTGTTCAACATCTTCAATACGTATCTTGTTATTGTTAAATTATAAATATAAAGTACAAAGCTTCCCCAAACAAGTGTCATTCCTAGACTACTTACTCTAGTTAATGAATTAAATGAAAGTATTATTGCAAGTATATATACAAGAATTGTTCTTAATGCAAATTTTCCAATCAATTTCCACTCTATATGTCCTTTTTTCTTTAAATTATTTAACATAGCACATACCAAAATATAGTTTAATATTCCTGAGAAGATTATTCCAAGTATTCCTTCTATTGTTATTACAACATTTGTATATCTAAGTACTAATAAAAGCATAGCTACATATCCTATTTGTAAAAATACTGAAACAAATCCTTTTACTCCAAATTTTACAACACATATAAGTAAAAGCAATACTGCTGGAATTAGTACTTTTATAATTAGCATAGTATCTATTGTGTTTTCTGCTCCTACTGTTTCTTCTGAATATTCATATT
This sequence comes from Clostridia bacterium, assembly GCA_045593405.1. Taxonomy (GTDB): domain Bacteria; phylum Bacillota; class Clostridia; order TANB77; family CAG-508; genus UMGS1933. The sequence goes on along the minus strand of JAZNWN010000004.1, from coordinate 71,852 downwards.
CTATTGGTAATTCTCCATTGTTAATTATTGTAGTTATATGATTTATTTCATGTACAGCTTGTGTTAATGTCTTATTGTCTGTTGCTTCACTCATTGGTATATATAAAACTCCTGTAGACATTGTTTCACCAAAATATGTTGAATTTAATGTTTCACCATCTAATACAACACTTATATATTTTGTAGTGTCAACTTCTTCTATTTCTCCTTCTTCATTTTCTTGTTCTTCTGTTGTTTTTACATAAACTTTACTTATTTCTTCTAATTTTTCTGCGCCTTCATCGTTAAAGTTTATTTGTAAATATATAGTTGTAGAAGTTCCAGTTTCATCACTTGCTCCATATACTACTGTTGCAGATTTAACATCACTATTATCTAATAAAGTTTCCTTTGTTTCGTCATCTATTATAGTAAATTTACCTTGCTGTGTTAAATGATGTATTGTTTCTTCTACTTCATCATTTTCTTGTAATTCTATAGACAAATCTCCTGTTTCTTCATTAAGTTCTATATTGTATTCTCCAACAGTCATTCCTTTTAATCTATTTTTTAGTATTTTCTTTACTAATTTATAATTATCTATTGTTAGAACCTCATCTTCATTTACTTTTACTGTTTCAGTTCTGTATCCATTTTCTTCTGTATATTCTGTTTCACCATCATCCTCAATTATATTTCCCTCAGAATTATATATTCTTTCAATTTCAGCTGTACTAACTGTCATTTTTAGTACTCTTGCATCTGTAAATTGCATTCCTAAATCATATTCTTTTATTATATTTACAACTCTAAAATCTTCTTTTTTATATACTCCAAAAAATGATGCAAATATTATTATTGCTACAAATAGTAATACTGCTACTATTTCAATTCTTTTTAATGTTTTCACCTTTATTCCTCCTAAAAATATGTTTTATAATAATCTTGTGTCATTTATTATTAATTCAAACCATATGTTTAAATATTTTGCTGCATACTTACTCATTCTAGTTCTTTCCATGAAAATTTCAAAATAGTCAAGAACTGGGCAAATATTTGTGTCTATACTTAAATTAAGCATAACTCTTCTATTCTCTTTATCTATTTCTAATTTAGTATTTGTTACTGCATAGTTTACTCTGTCATGAATCTCAAATGATGATTTATTTGGATTTACAACCCTATCTCTATGCACATCTGATTTATCTGCTAAAATCAATGCTGCAGATATATCACTTACAGCTGTTCCTGTAGATTCATCATGGTTTCCAATTGCAGACATTATTTCTGTTCTATCTTTCAAATCCATTCCCATGTCTTTTAAAATATTATAAGCCAAAATAGCCCCGCTGTGAGCGTGGTCTACTCTGTTTACACCATTTCCAATATCATGTAGAAAACCTGCTATTTTAGCTAGTTCTACTCTATGTTCATCATAGCCTAAATCTTGCAGAATTTTTGCTGCTCTATTTGCAACTATACTAACATGTCTTATTGAATGTTCTGTATAGCCTAATGCATTTAATTGTCTTTGTGCCCCAACAATTAATTCCTGCACTTCTGGATTATTTTTTACATCTTCAAAAGTTACCATTAATTACCTCCTTAATTTGTTTATTGATGTATGACTAGACCTACGTCTAGCCCGGGCAAGGGTGGAACCTTGCCCCTACATACATATTTCTAATTTTCATCTTCATCGTCATAAAAAAACTTTAGTATTTGAGATTTAGATTCTTTTTCTGTTGATATAGAATTTTTACTTGCTGCACTTCTTTTTAATATTTGATTTTCATCTATAAGTTCATACATATTCTTTTTCTTTTTTGGCATCTCCTCATATAGATTTACATTGTTTGGTTTTTGTATTACTTGAGCCACATTGTCTTTAATCAATTTACTAGCCATTTCTTGAATTTTTTTACTTAAAATTCTTTCATTTTCTTTTTGTATTTCTTTTAGCTTTTTGCTCAATAATTCTTCCATTTCTATCTTTTGTAGTTTTTCTCTTTCCAATATAGAAAGATTTAAATTGTCTATAAGTTCTTCTACTTTTTTTGTGTTATCAACCTTTGCAACTTTATTATCAATATATGCTTTGATTTTTACTTGTAAATTTTGGTTAGTTTCTAAATTTTTCTTTTGTACATTTAAAATTTCCTTACTAATTTTAGCTAATTCATTGTTCATTTTTGTAACATATTTATTATAGTCTTTTTTGAAAAGTTCTATATTAGTATTATTGTTATCTTGTTTTTCTAAATTAGCTTTTGTTTCTTCCTTAAGTTTCAATATTTCTTGCCCTATATCATTAATTGACACTTCAACTGTTTTATTAATTTCATTAATTGTTGTTGCTATGTTTTCTAATTCTTTCTTATTCTCATTTTTATTATTTTCTATTTGTTCATTTAGCTTAATTTTTAGTTCTTCATTTTCAGCCAATGTGTCTTTTTTTACTTGGTCAAAATTGATATTTATCTTATTCTCTAAATTTGTTATTTGTAATTTAGAATTTTCAACATTTGTAATTACCTCTTGCAATTTAGTTTCTATTTTTTCACTTGTATCTAATTCAAGCTTTGTATATAAATTGTTAGTTTCTTGTTTTATTTCTTCTAGTTTTGTTGTTAAATTTGATTCTATTTTTTTTGATTCGTTTTTCGCAGTTTTTAAATTTTCTTTTAATTGTTTTATTTTTTCTTCTAATTTTGTGGTCCTAGAATTTAAACTCTCTTCTAATTTATTTACAGATTCATTTGCTTCTTGTTTTGCTTCTTCAAGTCCTTTTTGTATATTTTCTTCTAATTTGCTTGTTTTTTCAATATTAGTCTCTATATTTTCTTTTATAATAACAAGCTCATTTGAAAAATTTTGTTCTAAGTCATGTAGTTTATTTTCATTATCTTGAAAAGTTTTATTTACTGTTTCAATTTTTTCTAAAAGTTTTTTGTCTAATTTGCTTAATTTATTTTCGATATTTTGTATGTTTTTATTTGTAGCTTCATTTTCTTTTAATAATCTTTCATCTAAATCACTTACTGAGTTTATTGCTCCTTGTATATTTTCATTTGCAATAACTATTTCTTTTGATAAACTCTGATCTAAGTCACTTAGTGAATTTGCTATATTTTCTGTATAATTATTTACACTTGCAATTTCATTTGATATTTTTTCTTCTAAACTATTTACCGAAGTTTTTATTCCTTCTGTTTTTTCATTTGCAGTTACCAATTCTTTTGATAATTTTTCTTCTAAACCAGTTACCGAACTTGCTATATTCTCTGTATAATCCTTTGCATATGCAATTTCATTTGATAGTTTTTCTTCTAAACTTCCTATTAGATTTGCCGTACTTTCTATGCTTTCATCTATTGTTGCTAATTTTTTTGCCCACATTGCATCTATTTCATTTACAAATTTTGTAACATTCTTTATTTTTTCTTTTGAATCTAAAAGTTCTTTTGATACTTTTTCCTCCTGCTTAGTAAAGTCTATTTTTATTTGTTTTTTTGCTTGTTCTACCTTATCCTCTATTTTACTACTTTCTTCTTTTAATTTTTTTTCAAATTTAGTAGATATTCCTAAATAATTAATTTTACCTATTTTTTGATTAGTTTCTTTAAATTCATTTTTTATTTGTTCTTTATATTCTTCATTTTCTTTTATATATTCTTTTATAAGCTTACCTATTTCACCAGTTTTCTCATCTTTCTCTACAAAAAAATCTTTTATTTTAGCTATATCACTTTCATTTTTTTGTAGAATTTTAAAATAAGCTTCTGTTTGAGAGTCGTTTAATTTTGTCGCAATTCTTTGCCCTTCTTCTTCTATCTCTTTTTTTAATTCTTTTGCATTATTCTCTAAATTGGCCTTATATTTAGTTTCTATTTCTTGTAAGTTTTTTTCAATATTTTTTAATTTTGTAGATATATTAGAATTTGCAACATCTTCTCCAAACCTTGCTGAAAAATAATTAGTTAATTCATCAATTTTGTGTTGTTGCTGAGCTATTTTATCTTCAAAAGCCTTCTTTTGATGATTATATATTCTTTCTACGTCTTCCATAGTTATATAATTATTACTTTTTTCTTTACTATTTTTAAACATATTAACTCCTAAAATATATTTTTACATATATATTTTTATCATAAAAAATGATTTGTGTAAATATTTATTTATAAAAAAGAACACTTAAGAAATTATTCTTGTGTTCCTTCTAATTTTTTTTCGTTTTCTATTATTGTCATTATTATTTGTACTGATTTTTCTAGGTCATTATTTTTAAGTACATAATCATACATTCCAATTTTTGATTCTTCATAATCAAATCTATTAAGTCTTAATTCTATTTCTTTTATACTTGGCTTATCTTTTCTATGTTCTAATCTTTTTCTTAATTCTTCTTTTGGAACTCTTAAAAAAATTGTTACTACTTTAGTGTCTTGTTTTAGTAACTCAATTAAGTTTTCTGTTCCATTAACATCCATATCTTTTACTATTATTTTTCCACTTTTTATTTTTTCATTCATAAGTTTTCTAGATGTTCCATAATAGTGTTTATGATGAAGACTATATTCATATAATTCATCTTTTCTTATCATATCTTCGAATTCTTCTGTTGTAACGTGATTATACATTACGCCAGGTATCTCATTTATTCGAACTGGTCTATCTGTATATGATGGTAATGATACTACATTTTCCATTCTTTTTATTAATTCTTTTTTAATCGTATCTTTTCCTGCTCCAGATACTCCTGACAATAATACTAGCATTCTATTTTCACCTTACCTTCTGCAATTTCATTAGCAGCTAATGTTACTGTTGATTTTTCTTTTACATTTGTTAAAGGCTTTTCTCCCTGTGCAATTTTTCTTGCTCTTTTAGATGTTGCTATTACTAATTCAAATCTGTTATCTGCAATTTTTAATAAATCTGTAACTGTTGGTTTAATAATCATTTTTATTCTCTCCTTTATTCATTATTATTATTTTCTTCTTTATTTTCAATTCCTACATCTAATCTTCCTGCTAAAGTTTCTGGTTGCAGAGCTGATAATACAATATGTCCAGAATCCATTACTATAACCGCTTTTGTCCTTCTTCCACAAGTCGCATCTACTGCCACTTTACTATCTTTAGATTCTTGAATCATTCTTTTTATTGGTGCAGCTTCTGGACTCACTATTGAAATAATTCTTCCTGCAGAAACCACATTTCCAAAACCTATATTTAATAATTGCATAAATATTCTCCTTTTATTCTATGTTTTGTACTTGTTCTCTAATATTTTCTATTTCAGTTTTAATATCTACAACTAAATTTGTTATGCTTAAATTATTTGCTTTAGAACCTATTGTATTTGTTTCTCTATTCATTTCTTGAATTAAGAAATCTAATTTTTTTCCTACTGGGTTTGTTTCATTAAGTAAATCTAAAAATTGAGATATATGGCTTCTTAGTCTTGTTAGTTCTTCTTCTACAGAACATTTGTCAGAATAAATTACTATTTCTTGTGCCAGTCTAGTTTCGTCTACAACTGATGTTTTTAAAAGCTCATTTACTCGTTTTTCTAATTTTACTACATATTCTTCCACAAGTCCAGTAGAAATTTCATTTATTTTTTCTATTTTATCCTTAACACATATAATTCTTTTTTCTAAATCTTCTTTTATTTTTGTTCCTTCATTTTCTCTCATTAAGATAAAACTGGTTATTGCATTATTTAAACATTCTAAAAGTTCTTGCCAAAGCAACTCTTCATCATCATCTTCTGTTTTTAAATTAAGAACTTCTGGCATTTTAGAAATATCAATTACTCCAATATTATCTATTATACCTGTTTCTCCTTGTAAACTCCTCAACTCCTCTATATATTGCTTAGCAAGCTCTGTATTTATTTTTATTTTTTTTCCTTTATCACTATTGTTAGTAAAGCTAATAAATACATCCACCTTACCTCTGGATATAGAACTTGATATAGCTTTTTTCACCTTTTCTTCTAAAAAGCTAATACCTCTTGATAATTTTATATTTATATCACTATATCTATTGTTTACAGATTTTATTTCTACTAAATATTCTCTTCCTTCAGTTTCGTATTTGCTCCTTCCAAAACCAGTCATACTTCTTAACATAAAAGTTTTCCCTCCTATATTCTACCCAAATTTTGGGCAATTTTAACTCTAATTATTTACTTTCTTTGGTCTGCCACGTTTTCTTTTTACAGTTATTTCAGTTTCTTTTGTTTTTATTGCAGTATCTGGTATCTTTTTGGGTCTACCTCTTTTTCTTGGTTTTTCTTCTTGTTTAATTTTTTCAAGTTGTTCTTTTGCAAGTTCATCTTGGCTTTCTCTTTTCACTATTTGAGTTATATCATTTTTTTCTTTTAAGTATTTGTTTTTTTCTTTTCTATATATAATAAAGTTTTTAATTATATAATAAACTGTAAAATATACTCCTATTATTGAAGTATATATATTTGCTCTATTAATTAATATATATGGTGTAAGAAGTGTTAATATTGATAACAAAAACATTTCTATACTTGTAATTGCAAGGCTATCATTATCCTTCTTATATGCAACTTCAAATAAAATTAATGTAACCACTAAAACCACAACACTTAGCACTTTGTAAATTAATATTGCTAATTGTTTTTCTAAATTTATTGCCATTAATTTTAAAATTGCAAAAAACAGCAATATTCCAGTTGCAAAAATAAAATTTTTTAATACTTTTTTTGAAATTATTTTTTTTATTTCTTTGTTTAAAATTCTTTCTTGATTTATTTTTTCTAGTGTTTCTAATTCCTTCTTTTTCACTTCTTTTAAATTCCTCCAAAATCAGCCAATTCATATAAAATTACACTTGTCATTGCAATAGCCACTGTTTCAGTTCTTAAAATTCTATTTCCTAAAGTTACAATTTTACAATTGTTTTCTTTTAAAGTTTGAATTTCTTTTTCTTCAAATCCTCCCTCAGGTCCAATTACAATTGCTATTTTCAAATCTTTTTTAGGAAGCTTTTTTAAAATCTCTTTTAGTGTAATATTTTTTTCGTTCTCATATGGTACCAATACTATATCATACTCTTCCAATACATTGCAAATATCTCTTATATTAGTTACATTATTTATATTAGGTATTCTATCTCTTCCACTTTGTTTTGAAGCAACTTCTGCAATTTTTCTCCATCTCTCAATTTTCTTATTTTCAGATTTATTATCTAGTTTTACAACGCATCTTTCCATTTGTACAGGAGTTATCTCTTTTACCCCTAGTTCAGTACATTTTTGAATTATAAGTTCCATTTTCTCAGCTTTAGGAAGTCCTTGAAAAATATTAATATGTATGTTTGCTTCGGATTTTGATTGCCCCATTTCTAATATAGTGCATTTGATTTCTTCCTTATTTATTTCTAAAATTTTGGCTTTGTAATTAATCATTTTGTCTTCATTACATACTTGTACTTGATCATCTATTTTTAACCTTAATACATTTGCAATATGATTCACATCTGTTCCTGTAATATGTATAATCTCATTCTCAATTTGGTTGTTTTTTATAAAAAATTTTGGCATGCTTTTCCCTTTCTATATTTCTACAATTCCACCTATTGCAGTATTTAAGTAAGCTTCATCAGGTTCAAGATTTGTTAATGCTTTGCTTCCTCCTGCTATAATCACCTTATCTCCTTTTAATATCTGTTTTTCTTCACGCAAAGTTTTTAGTCCAACATGTAATAATTCATCTATTGTCTCTTGTGGTTTAAATAATCTTGGATTTATATTCCAGCACAAGCCCAACTGCCTATATGTTACCTCATTTTGTGTTATCGCAAACACTGGACATTCTGGGCCAAAACTTGCAACCTTTCTTGGCATATCTCCAGTATCTGTATATGCAACTATTGCCTTCGCTTCTATACTTTCTGCTGCTCCACAAATCGCATAATTTATATTAAATTTATAATCAAAGTTTTTTAAATTATATTGTCTATTTCTAAAACGTTTCCAATATTTTATAGATTGTTCTACCGCCATTGCTATTTTACTCATTGTTTTTACACATTCGATCGGAAACATTCCTGTTGCTGTTTCTCCAGATAACATTATTGCGCTTGTCCCATCAAATATAGCATTTGCAACATCACTCACTTCTGCTCTAGTCGGTCTTGGATTTGTAATCATTGATTCTAGCATTTGTGTAGCTGTTATAACTGGTTTTCCTTGTGTATATGTTTTTTTAATAAATTGTTTTTGAAGTATTGGAACTTCTTCCATTGGAATCTCAACACCCAAGTCTCCTCTTGCTACCATTATTCCATCTGACACTTCCAATATTTTATCAAAATTGTCTATTCCTTCTCTGTTTTCTATTTTTGAGATTACTTTTATATGTTCTCCATTATTCTCTTTTAATACTTGTTTTATCTCTAATACATCTTGTGGTTTTCTTATAAAAGATGCTGCAATATAGTCAAATCCTGCTTCAATACCATATTTTATATCTTCTACGTCTTTATCAGTAATTCCAGGTAAATTAACAATAAAATCTGGTATATTAATACTTTTTCTGTTCGTTAAATTTCCACCTTGTATAACCTCACATACTATATCTTTGCCGGCTAATTTCCTTTACTTTAAGCTCAATTGTCCCGTCATTAACAAGTATAGTTCTACCTACATCTATTTCATTATATAGGTTTTTATATGTTATAGATACTTTAGTATTATCTCCTAAAACATCATCATATAGAAGTGTAAAAGTATTACCATTTACTAAAACTGCTTTGTCCTCTTTAAATTTACCAATTCTTATTTCTGGTCCTTGTGTATCTAGTAATAAAGGTATTGGTAAACCTAATTCTTCTCTTACTTTTTTAAACATTTTAATTCTTTCGTCTTGGTCTTTATAATTACCATGTGAAAAGTTTATTCTTCCTACATTCATTCCTGCAAGCATTAAATTCTTTAAAACCTCTGGATTATCTGTTGCAGGCCCCATAGTACAAACAATTTTAGTTTTTCTCATAAAAACATCCTCTTTCTTAATATTTCTTATTAATTTTTGGGCTGGTCAAGACCAGCCCTACAATTTATTTTGTTATCCATTTTACTAAATTTAAATTTTCTGAATCTAAAAGCATATCTAATTTAGGCATTACTCTAAAAGTATAACCATAGTTTCCACCTGTTTTCATCTGTACTTCTGCTTCATATGTATAAATTCTATTTTCTTCATCTCTTTCTTTTAGTTCCATTGGTACAATAGTTATATTTTCTAATGTTCCATTTTCTAAAATTCTACCACAGTAAGTTTGTGCTACTATATTTTCTTCTGCTATATTAGGAAGTTTTACTTTGCAAGTCACTTTTATTTTGTTTCCTGCATCTATAGTAATATTATCTAAATTGTTATCTTCTTGGGTTATAACAATATCATCCCAATTTGCATATAAGTTTTGTTTAACACTATTAAATTCTGTAACCATTCCTAAATCACTATAATATTTATTTGTCAAATTACATAATGGCATATATAAATTATTTGTGTAATCTACCAACATTCTTGATGTACTATATTGTCCACCAGTTGATATAATAGAATTTTTCATTAATTCCATCCATTGTTTTGATATACCATCTTCATCTTTATTGTAATATGCTGGTATTATTTTATTTTCTAATATATTATAAATGCTTTCACTATCTGTAAGATCTTGTTCTTCATAAGAATCAAATTCTTTATTTGTTCCTATTGCCCAACCATTTTTAGTATTATAACCTTCAGCCCACCATCCATCTAGTATACTAAAGTTTACAACCCCATTTACAGAAGCTTTTTCTCCACTTGTTCCAGATGCTTCCATTGGTCTTCTTGGGTTATTAAGCCATACATCAACTCCAGAAATCAAGTGTCTTGAAATTCCTATATTGTAATTTTCTAGTAATATTATTTTTCCTTTAAATTGTGGCATCATTGATACTTCATGTATTCTCTTAATTAAGTTTTGTCCCTCAATATCTTTTGGATGCGCTTTTCCTGCAAATATTAATTGGACTGGTCTTTCTTCATCATTTAAAATTTGAGTTATTCTTTCTAAATCTTTAAATATTAATGTTGCTCTTTTATATGTTGCAAACCTTCTTGCAAACCCAATTGTTAAGGCATCTGGATTTAATTTTGATGTAATTTCTTTTATTTCATCATAATGCATACCAGCTTTTTTTAATCTGGCTGTAACATTTTTTCTTACTAAATCAAATAATTTTATTTTTCTATCTTGGTGTTCTTTCCATAATCTTTCATTTGGAATATCTTCTATTTTCTCCCAAGTTTTATTATCATGTATTTTATCTTGCCAATATGCTTCTAGATATTCATTATATAAATTTTTTAAATTTGGTGCAAGCCATGTGCATGTGTGAATTCCATTTGTAACATATGTTATTGGAGATTCTTTTGGAGATATTTCTGGCCATACTTCACTAAATAATTCTCTTGAAACTTCTCCATGCAACTTACTTACTCCATTTTTCTTTCCAGCAACTTTTAATGCAAGTATTCCCATGTTAAAGTGTGTTTTATTTTGTTCTTTTGGTTTCATTCCTAACTTTAAGAATTCATCTTCAGTAATACCTAGCTTATCCCAATATTTATCAAAATATTTTTTTACTAAATCTACTGGGAATATATCATTTCCAGCTGGTACTGGTGTATGTGTTGTAAATACTGTTTTAGAAGTTACTATATCTTTTGCTATATTGAACGAAACCTTCTTTTCTTCTATTATATTTTTTATTGTTTCTAAAACAAGGAAAGACGAATGTCCTTCATTCATATGGTAAACTGTTGGCTTTAGTCCTAATTCTTTAAGTACTGTTACTCCACCAATTCCTAAAACAATTTCTTGTTTTATTCTCATATCTTGGTCTCCACCATATAGTCTTAAAGTTATTCCTTTATTCTCTTCTTTGTTTTCTGGAATATCAGTATCCAATAGGTACAAGTTAACCCTACCTACTTCAACTTTCCATACTTTTACATATACGCGTTCTTTACCAATTTTTAGTTCAACTATTAAATCTTCTCCTGTTTTTGTTTTTACAGGATGTATTGGTAAGTTATCTAATTCAATATTTTTATATTCAGTTTGTTGAGCACCATTTTTATCTATTATTTGATGAAAATATCCATTTTTATATAATAAACCTACTGCAACCAATGGGATTCCTAAATCACTTGCAGATTTTAGATGATCTCCAGAAAGTATTCCAAGTCCTCCTGAATATATTGGCATAGTTTCATCTAAACCATATTCTGCAGAAAAATATGCAATTAAATCTTCTTTATTTTCTGGATATGTTTTATTAAACCATGTATTTTTACTTTGCATATATCCTTTAAAATTGTTTAAATTGTTTTCATATTGTCTTACTAATTTTTCATCTTTTGCTGCATTCTCTAATTTCTCTTGTTCTACTAATTTTAAAAATTTTACAGGATTTTTATCACATTTCTCCCATAAATCTATATCAATTTGTTTAAATATTTTTAAAAACTCCGTATTCCATGACCACCATAAGTTATTAGCAATTGTCCCTAATTCCTCTATTTGTTTTGGTAATTGTGGATTTACTGTAACCTTATTAAAAATATACATTTTCTAGCCTCCTTAGTTATTCTTATAAAATCTTATGTACCTAATTATCAATATATTTATTATCTACTAAAATCATTTTTTTGTCAATTAAATTTAATTAAATAAATAATAATTTATGTGTTTTGTGTTTGGAATTTTGTATTTTGTATTTGGAAAATATATTATAAAAATGTAGGGGCAGGGTTCCACCCCTGCCCGTAAATCAATAATTTTTTTGAGCGGGCGGAGATGGAACTCCGCCCCTACAAATTACGCCACATATGTCCATCGCATAAATTATTATTTATATTCTATTTTTTAATTAATTTTTATGTTGTACCCCATTACTATCTATTGTGTAATTGTCTTTATATATTAATTCAGATACTGTAACTGGTGTATAGCCTTTTTCTTTTATTTTAGTTATAATTTCATTTAGACTAAGTGCCGTATTTTCTGTTCCATTATGCATTAATATTATGCTTCCATTTTCAAGTTTTGGTTCTATTCTTTCCCACATTTGTTCACATGTAAGTCCATTATAGTCTAATGTATCTATTGACCATTGTATTGTTTCATGTTCTAACTCTTTAGCTGCCTGAATCACTGTATTATTGTATTCTCCATATGGCCCTCTATAAAGCTTCGTTCCTTCTCCTGTGATATTTTTTACTAAATCTGAACATTTTTTAATTTGCTCTTTATTCTTATCTAAGCTTAAATTATTCACATGTGGGTGGTTATATGAATGGTTTCCAATCTCATGACCCGCTTCATATATTTTTTTTACTGCTTCACTATTTTTTTCTACCCAATCTCCCACCATAAAAAATGTAACATTTACTTCTTGGTTTTTCAAAGTTTCTAAAATCATATCAATATCATCTGCACTCCATGCACAGTTTATTGTGACTGCAACTTTTGGCTCATTTATATCCACACTATATATTGGTAATAATTTACCAGAATTTGATGATGTCTCTATTGTCTCTTGTGTTCCATTATTAAAAACTGATGCCGTCAAAAATAAAACTACTACCGTAAATAGAGTAACTATGTATGACATTATTTTATCTTTATTAAAAACTAAGAACATAAAAAATCCCCCTAAAATATGCTAATTAATTTTATGCATATTTTAGAGAGTTATTACTATTATTTTTTAGTCCAATTCATTATATATATAATTCATTCTGTTTTATATAGTTATATACCTTTGGATTTAAATATTCTTGAACACTTTCGTTATTTTTTATCATATCTCTTATTTTGCTTGAATCTATAGTAGCTAGTTGTTCTGGAATAAATTCAATTATATTTTCTAAATTTGTACTTCTTATTTCTTTTCTTTCTCTTTCTATAACAATTATATTATTGTTAGTTATTAAATCTTTATAATTTTTCCACGTTGGCATTTTTCTAAAATTATCAGAACCCATAATAAAAAATATATCATCATTGTTGTACTTTTCTTTTATTAGTTTAAAAGTATCTATTGCATATAACTTTACTTTAGATTCTATTGCTATTTTTTCTATGTCCATTTTAGGATTATCATCTAGCCATAATTTAAGCATATTGTATCTATGCTCTGCATCAATTAAATCATTTTTTTCATAATAATTACCAACTGGCACAAATATTATTTTGTCTAAATTATATACCTTTATTAAAGTTTTAGCCAAATTAATATGTATATATGATGGTGGGTTAAAACTACCTCCAAAAAAACCGAAGTTTCATACTTATCTCCTACAAATTTACTTAAACAAATATCCAAATTGGTCATCTATTTTTTTCTTATAATTCTCATTATCATCCGTGTTAAATTTTATTACTTTTATATTTTGAGTTTGATTTTCTATTTCATCTGCTAATTTTAAATACTCTTGTTGCTGTTTAATACTGCTCTCAACATTAAATTTTTGGTATTCATGCTTATCTCTTTTTATTCTTCTTTCATATTCTGAAGTGTCTTCTAAATAAAGTACTACAAAATATATTTCAAAATCTAAAGTATCTAATTTTTTTAATAATTCTTCATAAATATCATGAAATGAATAACTTTTAAATCCTAGCCTACTGTATACTTCTTCGGAGAAAAATGTTCTATCAAAAATCATATTTACATCTTCACAATTTTCTATATACTCTAATAATTTTATATATTTTCTTTTTATTTTAGGATAACCTGTTTCAGTTTTATCTTTAATTCCTGTAAGTCTATAAAGATCTGCACTTGCTATTTTTTCTCTCAAATAGTTTGTGAATGTTGTTTTTCCAACACCTTGTGGTCCCTCTACTATTATAATTGTATCTTTCATATTATCTCCTTCTCCAAATATTACAATGTTTTTTATACTATAATGGGCGCATTTTATGCGCCCTTCTATTTTTTGCAAACACTTTTTTTACAAATAATTTACACTTGTTTCCAAAACCAGTCTAAACTATTGTCAATACTTTTCTTTTTATAAAACTTACTAGCAGCATCATCAACCCATAAATATGAAAAGAATGTTACAAATATCATAGATAGTTCAAATGCTATACAATATCTAATTGTTACATAATAATCTGCATAACTTGGTATACATAATTGAACTGCATGAATTACTAATATTACCAAAAATGCAATTAGTGCTATTGCTGGGATTAGAGGTTTTTTTACTTCCTTTCCTAAAAAAATCAATAGTACTGTTATTGTTAATAAAAGTAAAACTGTTAATGGTTCAGTTGTATTTAATAAAAACATTTTTCTTCCTCCTTCTTTTGTTTTTAATTTAATTTATTTTTAATTAAATCCGCAAGTTTTTGTGCTTTTTGTTGAATATCCTCTTGATTTTCTCCTTCAATCATTACTCTTATGATAGGCTCTGTTCCTGATTCTCTAACAAGTACTCTTCCATTATCTTTAAAATCTTGTTGTAATTTTTTTATTTCTTCTTGTATTTCTTCATCTGTTCCACAGTTTTTCTTTTTTTCGTTATTAACTCTTACATTTAATAATACTTGAGGATATTTATTTATAACTCTGCATAGTTCAGATAATTTTGCTTGTTTTTCTAGCATTATTTGTATTAACATTAATGATGTTAATATTCCATCTCCTGTTGGATTATAGTCTAATAATATTATATGTCCAGATTGTTCTCCTCCTAAATTATAACCTTCATTTAACATTTTCTCTAAAACATATCTATCTCCAACTTTTGTTTCTTCAAAATTCAAATCATTATTTTGAGCAAATTTTTTTAATCCAAGATTACTCATTACTGTTGCAACAACTGTATCTTTTTTTAGTTTTCCTTTTTCTTTTAAGTAATTTGCAAATATTGCAAGAATTATATCTCCATCAATTTCGTTTCCATTTTCATCAACAGCTAAACATCTATCTCCATCTCCATCATAAGCAATTCCTAAACTCAAATGTTTTTCTTTTACCAATTTTTTAAGGTTTTCTAAATGTGTTGAACCACAATTTTCATTAATATTAATTCCATTTGGAGCATTACTAATAATTTCATAATTAATATCTAACTTTTTAAAAACTTGTTCTGCCACTTTATAAGTTGCTCCATTTGCAACATCTAGTCCTACTACAAAATTTTCTTTATTATAATTTTCCATATTTTCTTCAAATATTTTTCTAAAGAAAAAAACATATTCTTCAAGTAAGTCTTCTCTATTTTCTGCGACTCCTATTTTATCTGCAATAGCTGTTAATTCATCTAATTTTCCACCATCTATAATTGCTTCTATTTCTTCTTCTATTTCATCTGGAATTTTCATTCCTTTATTACTAAAATATTTTACCCCGTTAAAATCGTATGTGTTGTGTGATGCAGAAATAACAACACTTGCATCTGCTTTTAATCTTTTTGTTAGATATGCTACACCTGGTGTAGGTATAACACCTAATTGTTTTACATTTGCTCCATAGCTTAAAAATCCTGCTGTCATAGCGCTCTCTATTAGAGACCCAGAAAGCCTAGTATCCCTACCTATTAATATTGTTGGTGTTTTGTTTGTGTGTTTTGATAATGCATAAGCACCTGCTTTTGCAACTTTATATACTAATTCTGGTGTAAGCTCAGTATTAGCAATTCTTCTAATCCCATCTGTTCCAAAATATTTCTTCATTGTCTATTCCTCCTCGTATTTTCGTACGAATACATTATATATGTTTTTATATAAAAAAAGCAATAGATTTTTTCATTTTTCTATTGCTTTTTATTAAATTTAAAATGTAGTTTTTTTTACTTCATTTATTTGTATAATTCTCATCGCCTTTTTACAAAATCAGAAAGTCGTGCTTAAACGAATGTTATCATGAGTGTCAACCTTACCACTATACATAGAAGCAAACACAAAGTCTATACTCCAAGCATTTTCGGTATCGTTTTGTGAAGAAGAAAAATAACTAGTGTTCAACTCGTAATCATCAAGATTCTTTGACAAATCAATACCTAATTCTGCTACAAATGCAGCCCATTCTCCTCTAGATGGTACAAACCAGCCTTTTTTTACTTGCTCTTGAATTTTTCCCCACATATCATTGGTGTTTTGTTTTCCATATGGTTTTTCATCCTTCCAATATCCTATCATTTTTGCAGTATTTGCCTCTCCTGTCCCAAAAGCTACAGATGTTGCTGTATTATAATCACTCATATTTCCTTTTGCATTATAATACCAATAAGCTAATGTCCCAAAATCTGATAATGCCATCACATAAAATCTATTATTACCATCCCCATCTGCTGTTAAAACAGGATTTTCTCCAAATGCTTTAGTAGTATAACTTTCCTTACTTACATAATAGTCTTTTACATTTGGTTCTCTTTTTATAGTATAACTTCCATTTGAATCCATCCATTGTCCTGATTTTTCAAATGCCAAATCTGCATATATTATACCATCTACTGTCCCATTTCCATCAATGTCTGCATAATATCCTACATATAAGTCTTTTTCTGGATCTTCTTTTCCTATATATTCTCTATTAACTCCTGTATATTTGTTTATTAAATCTTGTACTGTCATATTTTCCTGTAAATCTACTAATTCTTGCTCATTTTCAATTGCAGAATTTGTTTCTCTTGATGCTTTTGAGGCATATTCAAATAATCCTCCATTTACAGCCATTGTTATTGATACTGCTACTAGTATTAATATTACTATTATTGTTATTACTAGTGCTATTAATGTTATACCTTTATTTGTGTTTTGTTCTTTTGTTTCTTTCATTTTTTCCTCCTGTTTTTTTATATTTTTTATTATAAGTTATAATATTATTTTTTGCAATAATTTTTGTGGTATTTTTTTGTTTTATAGAAGCATTTCCCCAACTTCTATTTTGTTTCCTCTTAAAAAGTCTTGTACATTCATTTTTTTTGAATTTTCTGCTTGTACTTCTAATAACAAAACAATTGCATCTTTTGATTTTACATATATTCCATCTTTTTTATCTATATATATAATTGTTCCTGGTGCTATATTTTTAAATTTTTGTTCATATTCTTTGAATTCTTCGTATTTAGATATAAAGTTTTCGTTTGTTACTGTTTGTACTTTCCAAATTTTTAATTTCTTTTCACTTAAAATAGAATATGCTCCCATTATTGGGTTTAATCCTCTTACCAAATTTTTTATTTCTGTAGCTGTTTTTTCATCCCAATCTATTTTTGCCATTTCTTTATTTAACATTGGGGCAATAGTAAAATCTTCTCCCTGTTTTTGTCTTAGTACTGTGCCTTGCTTTATTTGTTCTAATGTTTCTACTAAAAGGGTCCCTCCAATTTCTGCTAATCTTTTCCAAAGTTCTCCTGTTGTTTCGTTTTCTCCTATTTCAACTTCTTCTTTTAGTATCATATCTCCTGTGTCCATTCCCTCATCCATATACATTGTTGTTATTCCTGTTGTTTTATCTCCATTTAACACTGCCCATTGTATTGGAGCTGCTCCTCTATATTTAGGTAAAAGTGATCCATGTACATTTATGCATCCATATTTCGGTATTTCTAATATCTCTTTTGGAAGTATTTTCCCATATGCTACTACACAAATAATTTCTGGATTTAATTCTTTTATTTTTTTTATTATCTCTATATTATTTTTTACTTTTTCTGGTTGATATATTGGTATGTTTTTTGATAATGCATATTCTTTCACTGGAGATGCTACTTGCTTCATTCCTCTCCCTTTTGGTCTATCCGGATTTGTTACTACTGCTATTATGTTATGTCCAGCATCATATATTTTTTCTAACGATTTTTGTGCAAAATCTGGTGTGCCCATGAATAAAATGTTCATAAATTTTCTCCTTTCTGTTTTTTGAAGATAATATTGCAAACATGTAGGGAACGACGAGGGCGTCGTTCCTTATAATAATTATTTCTAACAATTATTATTTTTTATCTGGATTTACTACTTCTAATGTTCCTGGTATTATTTTATCTATAAAAACTTCTCCATTTAGATGATCTACTTCATGGCATATTGCCTGTGCTAGTAATCCTGTTGCTTTTATTTCAATTTCTTTTCCATTTTCATCTAAAGCTTTTACTGTAACTTCTTCTGGTCTTTCTACTTTTGCAAATTTATTTGGAAAACTTAAACACCCTTCTTCTATTTCTCTTAAGCCTTTTGTTTTTATTATTTCTGGATTTATTAAAACATATACAGGTGAACCTTCTTCATAAGTATCTATTACTACTACTCTTTTTAAAACCCCAACTTGTACTGCTGCCAAGCCCACTCCATCATATTTATGCATTGTTTCTATCATATCTTTAATTAGTTCTTTTATCTTATCATCTATTACTTCAACTACTCTTGATTTTTTCTTTAATATTTCGTCTCCTTCTTGCCTTATCATTCTTATTGCCATTTTTATGCCCCCTTTTATTATTCTATTGTAGGGGCAGGGTTCCACCCCTGCCCGCAAATACACGATTTATGAAACGGGCGGGGGTGGAGCCCCATCCCTACATTTTATTTTTATATTTCAAATTACAACATTAACTCATATTATTTGGATTAGTATTAATTGAAATTTTTGTTTTCTTAAACTTACATTTATAATATTCTTCTAGTGATTTATTGATAATATCTATTACATTATTATTTAAATTGCATTTTACTATTATTCTCCATCTATATCTATTTTTTATTTTGTCTATTGGAGCTGGTACTGGCTTAAAAATATTCATAGCTCCATTATTATATTTCTCTAGTATTTTATATAATTTTTCTGAAGCTCTTCCGAACTTCTTCTTTATCTGATGAATTTATTGCAAACATTATTATATCGCAAAATGGTGGATATTTCAATTGTTTTCTAAGTAGTATTTCTGTTTCATAAAACTCATCATAGTTTTGTTTTTTACTACATTCTATACAGAAATTTTCTGGAGAATAAGTTTGTATTATTACTTTTCCTGGTAAATTTCCTCTTCCTGCTCTTCCGTGCTACTTGTACTAACAAATCAAAAGTTCTCTCATTTGCTCTATAATCTCCATTATTTAAACTTCCATCTGCTGTAATTACTCCAACTAATGTTACATTTGGAAAATGATGTCCCTTAGTTACCATTTGTGTTCCAATTAAAATATCTATATTTTCATTTTTAAATTTGTTTAGTATTTCCTCATGCGAATTCTTTTTACTTACTGTATCTATATCCATTCTTATCGTTGTTGCATTTGGGAATTCTTTGTTTATAACATCTTCTAGTTTTTGAGTTCCTGTACCAAAATATTTTACTTTTTTACTTCCACAAGAAGGACATATTTTTATATTGTCAATTTCATATCCACAATAATGACATTTTAATTTATTTTCTTTGTTATGATATGTTAAACTTATATTACATCTCTTACATTTTGCTGTGTATCCACAATCTCTACACATAACAAAAGTTGAAAATCCTCTTCTATTTAAAAATAAGATTGTTTGTCTTCTTTCTTTTAAGTTTTGCTCTATAGCATCATGCAAGCTTGTACTTAAAATCGACCTATTCCCATTTGCAAGTTCTTTTCTTAAATCTACTACTTCTATTTTTGGCAAATTCGAAGTATTTGCTCTTTTAGTCAATTTTATTAACTCTATTTTTTTATCATTTGCTTTGTAAAAAGTATTTATATCTGGTGTGGCACTTCCTAGAACTACTGGTATGTCTTTTTGCTTTGCCATATATTTTGCAATGTCTTTTGCATTAAATTTAGGTGGCATATCTGATTGGTATGATGAGTCATGCTCTTCATCTATTATAATTATTCCTAAGTTTTCTATTGGCGCAAAAATCGCAGACCTTGCACCAATTACTATCTTTGCTTTTCCGTGATTTTATTTTCTGCCATTCATCATATCTTTCTCCAATTGATAATTTACTATGTAAAACTGCAATTACTTCCCCAAATCTTGCTAAAAATCTATCTACCATTTGTGGTGTTAAAGATATTTCTGGAACCAATACAATTGCTGTTTTTTGCTTATTTAATATATGTTCTATTAATTGTAAATAAATTTCGGTTTTTCCGTGAGCCAGTTACACCATATATTAAAAACTCTTTAAATTTACTATCTTTAATTTTATCAAAAGCTTCTTGTTGCTCAGTATTTAAATTTAATTTCTTATCTCTTTTTATTTTTCTATTAGCAAATGGATTTCTTTCCACCTTTTGCTCGACTATTTCTAAATAACCATTTTTTTCTAAAGTTTTTATTATTGCACGACTTGTGTCTGTAATTATCTCTAAATCTGCAATATGTATTCCTTCATTTTCGCTTAAGAAGTTCAAAACCCTTTTTTGTTTTTCACTTTTTATTTTTTCGTTTTCTATTAAGAATTCTATTTCATTAATATCTTTTTTAAAATAAACAAAATTAGCTGTTTTATCTTTTACTCTTCCTTCAAAATTTTTACTTCCAGCTCCTGGTGGTAACATTAATTTTATACAATCAGATATATTACAAAAATATCTTCTGGCCATAAGTTTTGCTAAAACTATATTTTCTTCGTTTAATAAATTGTCCTCTATTTTTATTATTTCTTTATTTGCAAATTCTGAGGTTGCTTTTATATTTATTACAAAACCTTCTTCTATTTTTTGTCTTCCAAATGGCGCAAAAACTCTGCTCCCAATTTTAATTTCTGAAATTAAATTCTTGGGAATTATATAATCAAAACTTCTATTTAATTCTTTTGCCACAGTATTTATTATAACTTCTGCTACCATCTTTTTCTCCCTATGAAAGTTATTATATCATTTTTTATTATATATGAAAATATTTATATAAAATTATTTTTAAAAGAAAGAAACCAAAGTAGTATTTATAGCTACTTTGGTTTCTTTAAAACCTCTCCATATAAACAACATAAACTGCCTTATTTACATATCCCCATTCATCATATTCAAAATAAAATCTAGTGTATATTCTATACCTTATAAAATTAGAATTACTCTCTATCTTGGCTTTATTTACAACTGTGTTTGTCATTTGTTCAAGTGAACCTATAACTGTTGGATATGGTACTAAACCTATCCTTCCAGTTTTATATAAATCTGCCAGTTTATTAATAGCTTCACTATCACTACTACCATTTAACGTATCTTCAATTATAGTTTTTCCCATAGTTTTGCAATAATATCCTATTACTTCAATTTGATTACATAACTCTACATCTTGTTCATTGTTTAATACTTGTCTTATACCTTTATTTTGCATATCAGTAAAAAAACTATTAAATTTTTTCTTAGATATTATTGTGCCTTTAATGCTTCCTAGTGCATCACTTGCTGCATTTCCTGATGCTATAGATATTGAATTTCCTACTTTTTTAGCATCTTCATTTGTACTAGATGTATTTTTTATTAATAATACTCCTACTGCAATTAAAACTATTACAATTAAAATTGAAGCTGCTATTAATAATGCTTTTGTTGCATTTTCCATATTATCTTCTCCTTTGTCTTATTTATTTTCTAAATAGCCAAAGTAAACTGCTTTATTTACATATCCCCATTCATCATATCCTAAATATAATCTATAAGCTATCTTTACAAGATTTAAATTAGCATCTGCTCCTTTTAAATCTATATATACTTGTTTTAAATGATTTTTAACTGAACTTGTACTTGCTGGATCATCCACTACACCTATTCTACCATCTTCTAACAAATCAGGCGTTCTTCCAATAACTTCGCTATCAGTACCATTAAATACATCTGCATTCATAGTTCTTCCAATAGCTGTGCAATAATATCCTATTAATTCAATTTGATTACTTAACTTTACATTCTGTTCATTTTTAATCATATCAAATATTTGTTGTGTAGTTGAATATTTTCCGTTAACAATATCATCCACAAAACTATTAAATTTTTTCTTAGATATTATTGTTCCTTTAATACTTCCTAGTGCATCACTTGTAGCATGCCCTGTTGATATAGATATTGAATTTCCCACCTTTTGAGCATCATCACTTGTGCCAGATACATTTTTTATTAATAATACTCCTACCGCAATTAAAACAATTACAATTAAAATTGAAGCTGCTATTAATAATGCTTTTGTTGCATTTTCCATATAATTTTCTCCTTTGTTTTATTTATAATAAATCTTTTACAGATTCACTTATGATTTTATTTACATCTGCTAACATTATATTAAATCTAACTTCTATATCGAAAAATTCTTTTATTTTTGAATCTTGCATTAATATTTGATACATTTGTTGCAGTTTTTTTTGTTTTTCCTCATCTTGTTTTTCTCCTTGAAATGCCATTACTTGTACTTCATATCTTATTTTTTCAAACTCTTCTATTTTGTTTTTCATTTCTGGATTACTATTTAAGTCTTCTTTAGCCTTTTTATATTCCAAATATTCTTTACTTTCTTTTATTGATTTTGCAAGATTATTTGCTTGGTCATATACGTACATGTACTTGTCCTCCTAAAATATTTCTACTTAATATTTGTAGGGGCGGACTTCCACGTCCGCCCTAGGCAGGGGTGGAACCCTGCCCCTACATTTTTCTAATCCAATTTCTTTATGCAAATACTTGACGTTTTTTAAATGTTAATAAATTTGATATTTCACTATCTTTTTTTGCTTTTTTGGCTTTTTCTTGAATTAGTTGTTCCTTTTGTTTTTCTGCCATTGTTTTACATATTGCTTTTTCATATGTGAAATATGTGTCTTGAGCTATTTTTGCCCAGTTATATTCATTTTTTACTTTTTGTTTTGCTTTTTTTGTTACTTTACTACAAAGTTCTGGATTTAACAATAATTCTAGAATTGAATCTGCAAGTGAGTTTGGATTTCCAGCATAACTTTTCATTCCATCTATTTTATGTTCTATAATTTCATTTAATCCTCCTACATCTGAAACAACAGTTGGAATTCCTGCAAGCATTGCCTCTAAAGCCACTATTCCAAATGGTTCATATGTACTTGGAAAAACAGATATATCTGCACATTTATACATTTTTGAAACTTGTTTTGCATTTAGGTATCCTGTAAAATATACTTTATCTCCTAATCCCATTGCTTCCACTTGTGCTTTTAACTCTTCTGTCATTCCACCTTTTCCTGCAATTATAAGTTTTGCATCATGATATCCTTCTAATATTTTAGGCATTGCAGAAATTAAATGTTGAACTCCTTTTTCATATACTAGTCTTCCCATAAATAATATTATTTTTTCATTATCCATGGCATATTTTCTTCTAAAATCATAATCTCTTTCTAGTCCATTATATACTGTTGTATTAATTCCGTTTGGTACTACATTTATTTTTTCAAATGGAAGTCCAAATAATCTTTGTAAATCATTTTTCATGAATTTACTATTTACTATTACTTCTGATGATTCATATGTTAACATCCATTCTGTATCATTTACATATTTTTGGTCTGAGTTATGTATTCCGCTATTTCTTCCTGCTTCTGTAGCATGTATTGTTGAAACTAATGGTATTCCAAAAGAATCTTTTAATGTTTTTGCCGCATATGCTACAAGCCAATCATGTGCATGTATTACATCGAATTTTCCTTCTTTATTTATTATTTCTGTAGCTTTTGAAATCATATTAAAATTAAGTTGCATTGTCCAATCTATGAAATTGTTTGGGTTTATCATGTAATTATCTACTCTAAACACATGAACTCCTTTATCATTTTCATAATATGGTACATTTCCTTCTTTGTATGTAACCACATATACATCGTGTCCATCTTTTATTAATCTTTTTGATAAATCATGCACTACTCTAGCAATTCCTCCTACTATTCTAGGTGGATATTCCCATGTCAACATTAAAATTTTCATCTTGGTTCTCCTTTGTTATATTTCTTTATATATTTTATATAATAATTTTAAAAAAGTAAACAGATTTTTAATTTTTTGTCAAAATTTATATAATATTAGTTTTACTTCATTATAATCATAATATTATATGTCTTTAATCTTTATTTTTATTATTTAGTATGTTATAATTTTATATGATTTTTCTTAAGGAGGTGAATTATTTTGGCTAAGAAGACTAGACGTTCTATTGTTGGAGTAGCTCTTTTCAAAAGAAAAAAAGATGCTGGAGTTCCTACTCATCCTCTTGCACAGTCTGGCACTATACTTCCCACTGATAAAAAAAGTGAGAAATTAGGTGTCTCTGCTGCTCAAAGCAGTATGTCTAAACATCGCAAATATCATGGTCAACAAGCCAAATAATAAGCCGAAGGGCAAGGATATTTCCTTGCCCTTTTTTTATCCAAATATTCCTCTTTTCTTTACTGGAGGTTGTTCATTCATAGTTTTTGCAAGTTTTAATAATAACTCTCTTTGTTCTGTTGTTAGTTTCTTTGGAATTTGTACTGTTACTGAAAATACAAAGTCTCCTCTCCAACTTCCATTTACTGCTTTAAAACCTCTATTTCTTATTGTAAATTTAGTCCCTGATGCTGTTCCTTCTGGAATTCTATACTTTTCTACTGTTCCATCTACCATTGGTATTTCTAGTTCTGCTCCTAACGTGGCCTGTGTATAAGTAATTGGTATTTCACAGTGTACATTCTCTCCCTGTCTTGTAAATATTTTGTGGTTTCTTACTGTTACAGTAATATATAAGTCTCCTCTAGGCCCTCCATTTATTCCTGGTTCTCCTTCTCCTCTTAATACCACCGCTTGCCCATTTGCAATTCCTTCTGGTATATCTACTGTTATTTTTACAGCTTTTCTTATTTTTCCTCTACCTTTACATTCTGTACATTTTTCTTCAATTATTGTGCCTTCTCCACCACATGTAGGACATGTTTTTGTTGTTTGCATCTGTCCAAGAATCGTTCTTACACTTTGTGTTATTACTCCATTACCATTACACATTTTACAAGTTGTCGCTTTTGTTCCTGGTTTTGCTTTACTTCCATGGCATGTTGGGCATTCTTCTTCTCTAGCTATTGTTGTTTCTTTTTTTACCCCTTTATAAGCTTCTTCAAATGTCACATCTATACTATATTTTAAATCTCTACCTTTTCTTGGGCCATTTTTAGTTCTTGCACTTGATGTCCTTCCTCCAAATCCTGCTCCTCCACCAAATATAGAAGAAAAAATATCTCCAAAATCTCCAAAACCATCAAATCCTTCAAATCCAGATGTAGAGTATGAATAATATCCGCCATTTCCAGCTCCACCAAATCCTTGAGGTCCTTCGTGACCAAATTGGTCATACATTCTTCTTTTTTGTGGATTTGAAAGTGTTTCATATGCTTCAGAAATTTCTTTAAATTTTTCTTCTGCTTCTTTTTTATTCTCTGCATTTGCATCTGGATGCCATTTTTTTGCAAGTTTTCTATATGCTTTTTTTAGTTCATCATCTGTTGCTGTTTTTGCAACTCCAAGTACTTCATAGTAATCTCTTTTTTGTGCCATATGTTCCTCCTATAGTCCGCCAAATCTCGTCGGGGTTTATATATTTTATTTGCTCACTGCTTTCCACCGGTGCTGTAACAAGGCTAACGCCTTTAACAGCCCACGGCGGCCCCCCGAGGCAGTTCGCATTTAAAATATATAAAGCCCCTGCGTTTGGCTACTGTATTTCCTAAAATAATATTTTTTTTAATTCACCATTTATTAAAAAAACATATTAAAATATTTCTCTAATAAATAGTGGATTAAAAAACGAAGCAAAAACGAGTATAGCTAGGCAAATTGAAACAAAAAAGCGGAGGCGTACATAGGTACGTTGAGCATTTTTTGTTTCAATTTAACAACGCTAGACAAAGTTTTTCATTCGTTTTTATTGGTTATTGTTGTCATCTTCTACATTATAATCTGCATCATACACATTTCCATCTGCTTGCCCTTCAGCATTAGCATCTGCGCCTTGATTTGCAGCATTTTGTTTGTATAGTTGTTCAGACATTTGATAGAATACTGTTGTTAATTTTTCTGTTGCTTCTTTTATACTGTCAGTGTTGTTTGTTTCTAAAGCTTTTTTAACATTTTCAATTTCTGCTTCTATTTTTGCTTTTTCTTCACCACTCACTTTATCTCCTAGTTCTTGCAATGTTTTCTCACTACTGTACACTAAGCTTTCAGCATTATTTTTAACTTCAACTTCTTCTTTTTTCTTTTTATCTTCAGCAGCATGTGCTTCAGCATCTTTAACAGCTCTGTCTATATCTTCATCAGAAAGATTTGAACTTGCTGTAATTGAAACATTTTGTTCATTTCCTGTTGCTAAGTCTTTTGCAGATACATGAACTATACCGTTTGCATCTATATCAAAAGTAACTTCTATTTGAGGCACTCCTCTTGGAGCTGCTGGTATTCCTGTTAATTGGAATCTACCAAGTGTTTTATTATATGCAGCCATTTCTCTTTCTCCTTGAAGTACGTGAACTTCAACACTTGTTTGACCATCTGCTGCAGTTGAGAATACTTGTGATTTTTTTGTTGGTATTGTTGTGTTTCTTTCAATTAATTTTGTAAATACTCCACCATAAGTTTCAATACCTAATGATAATGGTGTTACATCTAACAATACTAAATCTTTAACATCTCCAGATAAAACACCACCTTGAATTGC
The DNA here is from genome assembly GCA_045593405.1 of Clostridia bacterium. Taxonomy (GTDB): domain Bacteria; phylum Bacillota; class Clostridia; order TANB77; family CAG-508; genus UMGS1933. Next base: position 45,134 of record JAZNWN010000004.1, on the reverse strand, counting down.
TGCACCAATTGCAACACATTCATCTGGGTTAATTCCTTTATTTGGTTCTTTTCCAGTTATTTTTTTAACAGCTTCTTGAACAGCTGGTACTCTTGTCGAACCACCAACTAATAATACTTGGTCTATTTCAGATGCTGTAACTTTTGCATCTTTTAATGCTTGATTTACTGGTCCTGTTGTTGCTTCAACTAAGTCTCTTATTAATTCTTCAAATTTCGCTCTAGTTAATGTTATGTCTAAATGTTTTGGTCCAGTACTATCTGCTGTAATAAATGGTAGGTTTATATTTGTTTGTCCTACACCAGATAATTCTATTTTAGCTTTTTCTGCAGCTTCTTTTAATCTTTGCATTGCTGTTTTATCTGCACTTAAATCAATTCCTTGATCTTTTTTGAATTCATCTACTAAATATTTCATAATTCTTTCATCAAAGTCGTCTCCACCTAATTTGTTGTTACCACTTGTTGCTAAAACTTCGAATACTCCATCTCCAATATCTAGTATTGAAACGTCAAATGTTCCTCCACCTAAGTCATATACCATTATTTTTTGGTCTTTATCTTCTTTATCCATACCATAAGCAAGTGCTGCTGCTGTTGGCTCATTTATAATTCTTAATACATTTAACCCTGCTATTTTTCCTGCATCTTTTGTTGCTTGTCTTTGTGCATCTGAGAAATATGCTGGAACTGTAATAACAGCTTCTGTAACCTTTTGTCCTAAATAATTTTCTGCATCAGATTTTAATTTTTGAAGAATCATTGCTGAAATTTCTGGTGGTGTAAATTCGTCTTCTTCAATTTTTACCTTTCTATTTGTTCCCATATCTCTTTTTATTGAGATAACTGTGTGATCTGGATTAGTTACTGCTTGACGTTTTGCAATTTGTCCAACTAATCTTTCACCATTTTTTGAAAATGCAACTACTGATGGAGTTGTTCTATTTCCTTCTGGATTTGGAATAACAACTGGTTCTCCACCTTCCATAACTGCTACACATGAATTTGTTGTACCTAAATCGATACCAATAATTTTTGACATAATTGTCATCCTCCTTTAAAATTTATATAAATTAAAATTAATAACGTTATAATAATGTGTTTGGTATTTTGTTTTTTGAATTTGGTTTCTTATAATTTACTGTTTCTATAAATCTATATATCTTCCTTCCTAAAATATCATATTGTTTAATTAACTCATTATATTCTTTACTATTTATATATCCCAAATCTTTACTTAGTTCTATTAGCGTTGATGTTTCGTTTACAGACCCTAAACTAATCTTTAAAAATCTTTTAAAATCATCTTCACTTAGCCTCCCATAACCTTCTGCTATATTTAATAGTACTGATACTGCTGCTCTTCTTATTTGAGAACTAATACCATATAATTCATCTTTAGGATATTTAGATGTAAGTTTATAAATATATAGCGATAATTTATATGAACCTTTATATATCTCTAAATTTTTATAACTTTTATTCATTAATTTCCTTTCAAAATACTAAATACTAAATACAAAACACCAAATACAAATCTAATTTGCCACAACAACCATTGCATGTCTAATTACCTTATTGCCAATTTTGTAACCTTTTCTAAATTCTTCTTTTACTATTTTTTCTCCTAAAGTATCATCTTGTACCATACTTACTGCTTCATGTACTTCTGGATCAAATGGTTTTCCACATGTTTCTATTTCTTCTACTCCAAACTTTTTGAAAATATCACTTATTTGTTTTGTTACAAGTTCTATTCCTTGTTTAAAGCTTTCATCTTCTGTTTTTGCTTGAATTGCTTTTTCTAAATTATCTTGTACTGGTAAAAATGATGTTATTATATCAGATACTAAAGAATTATATAGTCCTTCTCTTTCTTTTGAACTTCTTTTTTTGAAGTTTTCAAATTCTGCCATTATTCTTTTATATCTGTCTGTTGTTTCTTCAAGTTCTTGCTTTGTTTTGGCTAGCTCACTTTCTACATTAGTATCTTCTTGTTTTAATTCTTCTTTGTTTTCTTCTGACATTTTTTCCTCCCTATTTATCCTCATTATTTTCATTTAATTTTTTATTTATATATTTCATAATTGAAATAACTTTTGAATAATTCATTCTTTTAGGTCCAATTATTCCTATTGTTCCTAAGTCTCTACCAAATGCTGTATGTTTAAATGTTATTATACTTAAATCTTTTAACTCTTCTCTTTCATTTTCGTCACCAATATATACATTTATGTCTTCAACCAATCCCGAATTTAAAAGCTCTAGCATTTGTTCTTTAGTATCTAATATACTTAAGAAATTCCTTGCTGTTTCTACCTTTTTAAATTCTGGAAAATCAAATACCTTATTTGCACCTTCTAAATATATATCATTTCTTTCTTCTATTACTCTATTCATTTGAGAAATAATTGGTTTTATAACATTAACCTGATTATTCATTGCTGATAAAATATACTCTTCCATTGGCTTGTCTATTTTTTCTAAAGGTTTTCCTCTTAATCTATTATTAAAAATATTATTCAAGCCTTCAACTTGATTTTGAGTAATGTCCTCATTATATTTAATAACGGTTTCTTTAATTTGTCCATTATCTGTTAAAATTACTACCATTAGAAGTCTACTTCCTAGAAGTATAAATCTTACATCTGTTATTAGATTATTGTTTGAATTTGGTCCAATTGCAACTGTAGTATAATGTGTAATTTCTGATAATGTATTTGTTGTTATTTTTGTTAAATCTTCAATTTCATTTACTTTAGTTTCTAGCTGTTCTTTTATATATTGAATTTCCTCTAAACTTATATTTTCATCATTTAATAATTCATCTACATAAAATCTATACCCTTTAACCGATGGAATTCTACCGAGCTGATGTATGGGGTTTTTCTATATATCCTAATTGTTCTAATTCTACCATTTCATTTCTGATTGTTGCACTACTACAATCTGGAATATAATGTTCTACTATAGCACCTGAACTTACTGGTTCTGCAGTATTTATATATTCTTCTATTATTGCTTTCAAGACCCTCTTTTTTCTATCAGTTAGCAAAATTCCCACCTCCATTTTAGCAATTATTTTTCACGACTGCCAATATATTATACCCATTTTTAGCAAATGTCAATACAGTTTGCTAAAAATTTTCTAAATTATTATTTTATATTAATAATTTTATCATAAAAAATTACGAAGAGAACACAAAAAAGCCCCTTTAACAAGGGGGCTGTCACCGCCAAGTGACTGGGGGTTCTTTTTTACACTTCTTAAGAACCCTCCGTCAGCCTTCGGCTGCCACCTCCCTTATTAAAGGAGGTTTCTTGTCTAGCCTTCGTAAGAAGTTTTGCAATAATATATTTACACAAATTCTTTCCACACTAAATTTGCTAAATCAATTCCTTTTCGAGTTAGCTTTATCTCATTTAAATCTATTTCTATTAATTTCTCTTGCACTAGTTTGTTTAGTTCATCTTTAAATTCCATTATTGGATTAATTCCAAATTTATTTTTAAAATTTGATATTTTTATTCCTTCTAATTTCCTTAATCCCAAAATCATATATTCTTTCATTTTACTCTCTTCTGTTTGAATTTCATGTATTATATGTGAAGATTTTTTTCCCACCTCACACTTCACACTTCCCTCTTCTATTTTTAAGTATTTCTCTATATTATCTACATTAGAATACCTAATATTATTTAAGTATGAGTGTGCTGCCACTCCAAATCCCAAATATTCTTTTTGTTTCCAGCAGTTTACATTATGTTTAGATTCATATTTATCTTTTGCAAAGTTTGATATTTCATAATGCTTATAACCGAGCTTTTTCTAATTTTCTTTTGACTTCCCAATATTGTTCTCTTTCTAATTCTTCATTTGGTAATTTAAGTTCTCCTTTTCTTATTTTTTTCTCTATAGGTGTTCCTTCTTCTACTATTAATGAATATACAGATATATGCTCAGGACTTAATTTAATTATTCTTTCTAAAGAATCCTTTACATCTTCTAGAGTTTGATTTGGGAGTCCTATCATTAAATCTACATTTATGTTTTTTAATCCTACTTCTTGTGCCAAATTATATGTATTTAAAAAATCCTCATAAGTGTGTATTCTTCCAATCATTTTTAATAAATCATCATTACAAGATTGCAAGCCTATGCTTATTCTATTTATTCCAGTTTCTACATAATCTTGAAATTTTTCTTTTGTAGCAGTTCCAGGATTTACTTCTATTGTGATTTCTGCTGTTTTTTTTACATTATAGCTTTGTGTTATAGTCTCTAAAATTCCTGCTATTTGTTTACTTTCTATATATGATGGAGTCCCTCCACCAATATAAATAGTAGTAATTTCATATTCACTTACATTCTGTGCATTATTCTTTATTTCTTGTTTTAATGCTTTAATATATTGTTCTATCAAATCGTTTTTATTTGAATATGATATAAAGTCACAATAAATACATTTTTGTTTGCAAAATGGAATGTGCACGTATATTCCTAATTCTTTCATAAAGATAGTCCTCTCTTTTTTATAATTGTAGGGGCGGACTTCCACGTCCGCCCGTGGGCAGGGGTGGAACCCTGCCCCTACAGTTTGTTTAATAAATATATATTTCTGTTTTTTATATTCAAATCTCTTTTGCTATTTGGTTTATTTTGTTTAGCCTATGGCTTACTCCTGATTTTCCTATTGGCTTTGTAAGCATTTTTCCAAGTTCTTCATATGAAGCATCTGGATTTTTTATTCTTAGTTCTGCTATTTCTTGTAAGTTTTTTGGCAAAGTGTGAAATCTATGTTTTTGTTTTAAAAGTTTTATGTTTTTTATTTGCTCAATAGATGCATCTATTGTTTTGTTTAGATTGGCTGTTTCACAGTTTACTATTCTATTAATATTATTTCTTGTTTCTTTTATTACTCTAGTTTCTTCGAACCTTAACACTGCATTATTTGCTCCGATTAGTGCCAAAAATGCAGATATATTCTCTCCATCTTTTATATATATAATAGTTCCATTTCCCTTCTTAGTTATTCCTACGTTTTCTATACCACATTGTTCTAATAATTGTTTTAATCCTTCTGCTTTTTTTCTTGTTTTAAATAATATTTCTAAATGATATTCTTTATTTGGTGAATTCAAAAAGCCAGATTTTATAAATGCTTCTCTAATGCAAAGTCTAGCTAATTGTTCATCCTGTTTTAAAGAACTATTATTATCCCACATTTTTAATTCTAATAATTCATTTTTTAAATCTGATGAAAAAGACATTTTTTATCTCCTTTTACATATTATTACTCTATCATTTCCGGCTAAATCCTTTTTTGAATATATTTCTTTATATTGATTACTATTTTCAATAAGCTCTATTACCTCTTCTTTTTGGTCATATCCTATTTCCAGGGCTAAATATCCTTCAACTTTTATAAATTTACATGCATTATTTATTATACTTCTATAAAAATCCAAGCCATCTTGTCCACCATCCAATGCTAAATGTGGCTCATTTTGAACTTCAAAACTCAAATCTTTTATTATATCTGTCTTTATATATGGTGGATTAGAAACTACTATATCGAACTCTTGATTTATATTATTAAATAAATTTGCTTCTATAAATTCTATTTCAGTCTTATGGTTCTTTGCATTTATTCTAGCAACTTCTAGCGCTTCTTTACTAATATCTGATGCAGTTATATTTGCAGTTTCTATATATCTTTTTAATGCAACTGCTATCGCTCCACTTCCAGTGCACAAATCTAAAATTTTAGGTTGTTGTAAATTTTTAGAAATATTTATAACTTCTTCTACTAATATTTCTGTATCTGGTTGTGGAATAAGAACATTTTCATTTACAAAAAAATCCAATCCCATAAACTCCTGGTTCTTAGTTATATATTGAATAGGATAACCTTCTATAATCTTATTTATATTATTTTTTATTTCCAAAATTTTTGCTTCTTCTAATTCCTCTTTTTCTTGAATTATTAAATATTCTTTTGGTTTTTTTATTACTTTAGATATTATAAGTTTAGTTTTTAAATTATATTCATTTACATTATTTTGCTTCAATTTATTTATTGAGTATTTTTGTATTTCTTGTATATTCAAAATAATCACCTTTTAAATTTTAGCATAAAAAAAGTTTAAACTCAATGTTTAAACTAAAAAACCCCGTGTTAGCCGTTTCTGATAGGGATTTTAAGGACCTGCTCCTTGCAGGTGGGTGCCCTCCTAAATACTCCTGGGCTTCTTATTATATAGTATAAGCTTGCACGCCATATTCAGAGTCCGGGCTCCCTTTCCTTATTTTGTTGGTTCTAAAATACCTATCTTATCGCACCACACAGGGATATTATTATTATATGTTAATTTTCTTTTTTTGTTGCATGTTTTTTTCTTAAAATTATAAATATTACTATAGCAACTACTACTATTACCAATATTACTATAATTATTAATAATAAAATATTTATTTCCTGTGCTACAAATTCTATTTTATTTATTTCTCCACCTGTCAAATTCCATTTTAATGTTTTTCCTTTATCAAGAGTTTCTGTAGCATTATTTATTTTTGCTTTAGCTGGTAATCCAATTTGATAAGTCATTGTTACATTTTGCTCTTCTTCATTTAAATTAGTTAGATCTATTTCAGCATTTTGTGAATATTTTGTAACAAATAAACCTTTTTCAATTTTTATTCCATTATTCTCACTATCTTTAACATATTCTTCTCCAAAAGCTTCTTGCAAAGAAAAATCTTTAGTTAAATCTTCTATATGTTTATATGCTTTAAATCCTGATATATCCTCATCTTCATAAGCTTCTACTTGGTACTCGCTTTCTTCAGCTTGCTCCTTCATTGAAGCTACCATGTCTTCTGCAGAAACATTTAATTGTTTTAGTATTTCTTTTGAAATACCATATATATACGAAATCTCTCCTGAGCCATCTTTATTAACTTCAACTTCATAATTAATCTCAGCACATCCTGTAAGTGTTATTAGTGTTAATAATAATATAATTATTAGTCCAATTGTTTTTTTCATTTGATTTCCCCCTAATTCTATATTTTTTAGTCAATTTTTGAATTTGGTGAATAACTGTTAATCGTCTCAACATCTTATAAAATAAATATATCATGAAAACTAATTTATATCAATAGAAAATTTTTCTATCTCATTTTATCTTTCATTTTTGATAGTATATTTAAAGCATCTATTGGCGTTAGTTCGTTTAAATTTACTTTATCTAATTCATGTGCTATTTCTGCTAATTTATAATTATATAAATCTAATTGCCCAGCCATTACTTTCTTATTTTCTTTTTCTATATTTTTATTTCCTAGCATACTTTTTCTTTCTAAGGATTTCAGAATTTCATTAGACCTTTTTACGACAGTTTGTGGTACACCTGCAAGTTTTGCAACATGTATTCCATAGCTCTCGTCTGTTCCTCCTGGAACTATTTTTCTTAAGAAAATTACATCTTCACCTTTTTCTCTTACTGCTATAGAATAATTTTTAACACCTTTAATTTTATCTTCTAATTCTGTAAGTTCATGGTAGTGTGTTGCAAATAATGTTTTTGCCCCACACTTTTCTTTATTTGCTACATGTTCTACAACTGCCCATGCAATTGACAAACCATCATATGTTGATGTGCCTCTTCCTATTTCATCTAGTATTACTAAACTATTTGGAGTTGCTTCTCGAAGTATTGTTGCGACCTCCATCATCTCTACCATAAATGTACTTTGTCCCATACTCAAATCATCTGATGCTCCAACTCTTGTAAATATTTTGTCTACAACACCAATTCTTGCAGATGACGCAGGAATAAATGAGCCTATTTGAGCCATTAATGTAATTAATGCTACTTGTCTCATATATGTAGATTTTCCTGCCATATTAGGTCCTGTAATTATTGCTAATCTATCTTCTGATTTATCCAAATATGTGTCATTATCTACAAAGCTTCCTATGTCTATCATTTTTTCTATTACTGGATGACGTCCGCCTTTTATGTCTAAAATACCACTATCATCAACACTTGGTTTTACATAGTTCATATCCTCTGCAACAGTTGCAAATGCAATTAATGTATCTAAAATTGCTATTATATTTGCTGTTTTTTGTAGTCTTGCAATATTTGCTGCTAAAATCTTTCTTATTTCTACAAATAAATCATATTCTAATGTTACTATTCTATCTTCTGAACCTAATATTTTAGTTTCAAGTTCTGTTAATTCTTCTGTTATGTATCTTTCTGCATTTGTTAATGTTTGTTTTCTAATAAATCTGTCTGGTACTAAACTTAAATATGATTTTGTCACCTCAAAGAAATAACCAAAAACCTTATTAAATCCTACTTTCAAGTTTTTTATGCCGGTTTCTTCTTTTTCTCTTGCTTCTAATTCTAATAACCAGTTCTTTCCTTCTGTTGTTGCTTTCTTTAATTCGTCTACTTCTTCATTATAACCTTTTTTTATTATTCCACCTTCTGTTATAGTAATTGGTGGTTCTTCAACTATTGCTTTTTCTATTAATTCAAATAAATCTTCACATAAGTCTAAGTCAGAATATATGTTTTTAAGCATATTTGAACTAGTATTTTTTAGCATATGTTTTATTTCAGGTAGCTGTTTTAAAGAATTTTTTAATGATATTAAGTCTCTTGCATTACAGTTACCATATGCAATTTTTCCGAACAAGTCTTTCTATATCATATACATATTTTAAATTATTTGAAATCTCCCCTCTTAAAATTATGTTATCTTTTAATTCTTCAACTGTTTCTAATCTATTGTTTATTTCACTTACATTTACTAATGGCTCATTTATCCATCTTCTTAAAAGTCTTCCTCCCATTGATGTTAGTGTTTTATCTAGTACCCAAAGAAGAGTTCCCTTTTTAGATTTATCATGCATTCTTTCTGTAAGTTCTAAATTTCTTCTTGCTGTTATATCTAATGCCATATATCTGTTTGTGCTATATACATGAATTGAGTTTATATGCTCCAATTTCATTTTTTGTGTTTGATTTAAATAATCTAAAAGAGCATTTATACTTGATACTTCTAATAAATAATTCTCAAGATTCTCTAGTTTCCTTTCATTTTCAATAAATGTATAATTTTCTAAAAGTATTTCTACATCTTCTTTAAATGCTTCTTCCCCAAGATTTGTTATATATGCACCAAATCTTTTTCTTATCCCTGTAATTTCTTCTGAAGAATCAAATAACATTTTATTTACTATAATCTCTGCCGGATTAAATTTAGAAATTTCATCTATAAGTGCTGCATAGTTGTTTTCTCCCATAATTTTACTTGTATAAAAATCCCCTGTTGTAATGTCACATATAGCAAGTCCAAAATATATTCCTTTTTTAAAAACTGACATTATATAGTTATTTTTCTTTTCGTCTAGCAAATTTGCTTCCATTACTGTGCCTGGTGTTACAACCCTTACAACATCTCTTTTTACCATTCCTTTAGTAGTTTTTGGATCTTCTAATTGCTCACATATTGCTACCTTATATCCTTTTTCAATTAGTCTTGAAATATAATTTTCTGCAGCATGAAAAGGGACTCCCGCCATAGGTGCACGTTCTGGCTGTCCACATTCTTTTCCTGTTAATGTTATTTCTAGTTCTCTTGCAGCTGTTTTTGCATCTTCAAAAAACATTTCATAGAAGTCTCCTAATCTATAAAATAATATGCAATCTTTGTATTTTTCTTTTGTATCTAAATAATGTTGCATCATTGGAGAAAATTCTGCCATTTATATCATTCCTTTTTATCAATTTATTCTGTCGTAATTATATTTTTCCTTTTAGGTACCACTTGTGTTCAGATACTATTGCTAGGTTAATAACTTGTCCTATTAAATCCTCTGAGCCATCAAAAATTACTACTTTATTACTATTTGTTCTTCCTGTAAGCATTTTGTCGTTTGTTTTACTATATCCTTCTACTAGAACTTTCTGAACTGTATTCACATATTTTTTGTTGTTTTCTTCTACTTGTTTTTCAAAAAGTTCTTTTAATCTATTAAATCTTTTATGTTTTATTTCTTCTGGAATTTGATTTTCCATTTTATCTGCTACTGTTCCAACCCTTCGAGAATATATAAACATAAATATTTGCTCAAAATTTACTTTTCTTACAACATCTAGAGTCTCTTCAAAGTCTTCTTCAGTTTCTTCTGGAAATCCTACTATTATATCTGTTGAAAATAATACATCTGGAACTTTATTTTTTATTTTTTCTATTAAATTTAAGTAGTGTTCTTTAGTATATTTTCTATTCATTTTCTTTAAAACCGCTGTACTTCCAGCTTGCAAAGGCACATGTAGTAATCGTGATACTTTTTTACTTTTTGCTATAGCTTCTATAACATCATCTGTAAAATCTTTTGGATGTGGAGATATAAATTTTATTATTTCTATCCCTTCTACTTTTTCAACATCTTCTAAAAGATTAGCAAATCCATAATCTTCTTGTGGTTTATATGAATTTACATTTTGTCCAAGTAATGTTATCTCTTTATAACCTTCTTTAGCTAGTTGTTCTATTTCTTTTAAAATATCCTCTGGTTTTCTACTTCTTTCTCTCCCTCTAACATAGGGAACTATACAATATGAACAAAAATTGTCACATCCGTACATTATGGTTACAGACGCTCTTTTATTATCATTTCTTTTTATTGGAAGTCCTTCATAAACTTCTCCATCTATATCTATAACATCTTTTACTTTTTTTCTTTCTATTAATATTTTATAAACATCTTCTGGAAATTTATGTAATGTATGTGTTCCAAATATAATATCTACATATGGATAACTTTGTTTTAGTTTTTCTTGTATATGTTTTTCTTGCATCATACATCCACAAAGTACTATTATAGATTTATTTTTTTCTCTTAGCTTTTTAAGTTCTCCAAGTTTTCCAAAAAGCTTTTCTTCTGCATTTTCGCGTACGCAACAAGTATTTATAATATATATATTTGCTTTTTCTAAATCTTCTGTATAAACATATCCCATTTTTGTTGCCATTCCACTTATTTTTTCTGAATCATTTTCATTTAATTGACAACCCATTGTTAATATATTGTAATATAGTTTTTTTCCTTTATTTAATTCTTTTACTTTTTCTATAAATTCTAATTGTTCTTGTACTTTTTTCTGGCTCACGATTATTCCTCCAAACTATGCTATATTGTAATATATTTTTACAATATTTTCAATATTCTTTTTCATATTTTACGCTCATTTGAGTTTTTATGTTAATTATGATATAATATTATTATCTAAATTTAATTTTGAAAGGAGAAATCACCATGGCAAACGCACCTGAAACCCATAATGGCAAGAAAAAAATTTATGAGGAGACTTTTATCTCTCCCGAAAAAGACACTGAGGGTTCTGCTCTCCATACTTTAAGAAATATCCGTATAGCCCATTCCAGCGATTGCGGCTGGGTCGAGCTCGAGGGATATGTGGAAAAGCTCCCTAACGGAAAATGGCATGCTGTACGTCATCATGCTAAGTACTCTTAAAGTCAACCACCCTAGCAAATGCGTCAATTGACAAATTTGCTAGGGTGGATTTTTTATGTATATTTTAAAACAAGCCTAATATAATAGTTTAAAGGAGGTATATATGTCTAATTTTAAAACTTTTTTAAAAGCAATTCTTATTCCACTTATTGTAGGAGGCATCGTTCGGGTTTATTACATCTAATTTTATAGATTACAACTCTCTGCAACAACCACCACTGTCACCACCAAGTATACTTTTTCCTATTGTTTGGACTATTCTTTATACTTTAATGGGAGTGTCTTATGGAATTTTAGATGTTAATGGATTAGTAAATTCTAATATCAATACTATTTACTATTTACAATTATTCGTAAATGCTTTATGGTCTATTATTTTCTTTGTACTTAAATGGCGCTTATTTGCTTTTATATGGATTTTATTTTTATTAGCGCTTGTCATAATTATGACTGTTAGATTTTACAAAAAAAACAAACTTGCTGGCTTACTTCAAATTCCATATATTTTATGGACTGCTTTTGCAACATATTTGAATATAGGAATATATTTGTTAAACAGATAAGAATTTGATTTTTTATGTAGACTTTGATATAATATTTTATATAAAATATTTAAAAAGGAGCGTATCATTATGAAAAAAGCACCCCGGAAACTTGGACGCAAAAAACTTTTACATGAGTTTATTGTTCACACTCCTGAAAAAGCTTCTAAAGAAGAAGCTCGTAGGGTATTAAAAGTCATTAGACAAACTGAATGTCCTGCATCTGATAATTGGATTGTAATTGATGTAATAATCGAACAAACCAAATCAGGAACTTGGCATGCAAAAGCTTGCTACGCCAAATATGGTAATCAATAAAATACCCTTTTTATCCTAAGAAATTTATTAATTAATAAATTTCTTAGGATATTTTTTATTTTAATTTACCTATTGCTTTTTTCTCTATTCTAGATACATATGAACGTGATATCCCTAAAATTTCTGCTACTTCATTTTGTGTTTTTGGTTTTTTCCCTCCGTAAACCAAATCTTAATTCTATTATTAGTTTTTCTCTTCCTTTTAATACTTTTTTCATTTTTTCACATAAGTCTTTTAATCTTAATTTTAAATCTATTTCATCTTCTATATTCATTTCATCATTTTCTATTATATCTATTAAAGTAATTTCATTATCATCTTTGTCTTTTCCTATAGGCTCATTTAAGTATATTTCTGCTCCGTAATTTTTTTGTACTTCTTAAATACATTAGTATTTCGTTTTCTATACATCTTGCAACATATGTTGCAAGTCTTACACCTTTATCTAAATTAAAACTATTTATCCCTTTTATTAGACCTATTGTTCCCATAGAAATCAAATCATCTTGGTCTAAATTTGGTATATTATATTTCTTACAAACATGTGCAACTAGTCTTAAGTTTTTTTCTATTAATATATTTCTTGCTTCTTCATCTCCATTTGTAAATCTTTCTAAATATATTTTTTCTTCTTCTGCTGTTAGTGGTTCTGGAAACAAATTATTGTTTGAAATATACCCCACCATAAAAAATGATGTATTTAAAAATGTTAAAAGACCTGTAAAAAAAAGTAGCAAATAAAATGCACCCCCATTTTTCTATAACAAATTATATGTTCTAGAAAAATAAAAGTGCATGACCCTATTAATTTTTTATATATTTTACATTGAATAAAATAGCACTGAGAAAAATTGTAATAAACTTGCAATTATTATAAATAAATGGAATATAGAATGGAAATATTTTTTCTTCTTACCTATTCCATAAAGAATTGCTCCAATTGTATATGCAATTCCTCCTGCTGCCATAAGTATTACTCCATTTTTGTGCATTGACTGTAATAATAAATCAAATCTAAAAATTATACACCAACCCATAAGTAAATAACATATCATTGAAAATACTTTAGTGCTTTTTAAATCTATTGCATTTAGTACTATACCTAATACTGCTGCTCCCCAAATTATACCAAAAATCAACCAACCATAAAAGATACTAATTGATCTTATATTACATAATGCAACAGGAGTATATGTTCCTGCAATAAGTATATAAATCGAGCAATGATCTAATATTTGAAATACCTTTTTTGATGTTCTATTTGGATTTAAACCATGATAAATACTAGATATTGTATACAATAGAATAACTGTAGCTCCATAAATCGCACCGCTAACCACTCCATATACATTATGATTTATTGCTGCAAAAATAACACATAATGTTGTTATAACAACTCCTAAAGCTCCTCCAACAATATGTGATGTCATATTAAATATTTCTTCTCCCTTTGTATATGTGGGTAAAATTCTATCTGCTAATTTTGTTCTTTTCACTAAAGTTCCTCCTAAAATTATTGCTGGCATTTATTATACAATATTTTTTTAATAATGTCACTAAACCAAGTGGTCAGTTTTATTTTAACTTTTCTATAATTATTCTTCGTTCTTTTATATTTTCCTTTATTTTTTCTGCTCTATATGAAATTATTTTGTATTCATTTCTTCCATCAAATTTTATTGTAACAGATTTTGTGTAATTTGTAGTTTCTGGATTATATTCTTCAATAACTAAACTTGCTTTGCATTCTTTTAGAGTTTCAAATGTAGTCATAAATCCTATTCCACTTCCTCCTGTATTTGCATGTGTAGTTACTTGTTCTTCTCCAAGTTTTAATAAAGTTTCTATTTCAAATTCTATTCCTGTATCATATATAGATAATTCATAGTAGTTCTCTACTAATCCTAAAGTAACCAAAATACTTTTATATGAAGCTTCACTTGAATTCACTGCAATTATTGCATCTTTTAGATGGTCTCCTATTAATATTTCAAATTTTTCTTTTGAAATTATTTTTTCTATTAAAGAATTTATACTTTCGTTTATTATTAAATCCAATTTAATATTATTTTTATTAGCTTCTTCTTGCATATACTTAAACATATTATCAATTCCAGTAATATTGGTTGATGGAAGCTTATTAATATTTGTTTTAACCTCTTTAGCAAAACTATCTGAAGTTTCTTTAACTTCTTTTAGTATTACAGATAATTCATTTGCAAACTCTGTTTTACTATCTAAGGATAATGCATTTTTCATTGCATGTTCTAAAGATGAAAACTTATGATTATATTTATGAATAGCTGTTGCAAGTTTAAGATTTTCTGCTTTTATTTCTTCAATAACTCTAGTTTTCTCATCAATTTCTGTCTTTTGAATTTCAATAGTACGATCTCTCATTTTACTTTTGTAAGTATTTGTAATTTGAGTTTTTATCCAGATAATAAGGCTTAAAATTATGCATATACTACTTAAAAATAGAGATACCTCTATAACAAAAACATTTAGTCCTCTTGGGAAACAAAATATAATAACTATAATTATACATATAAATAATATAGCAAATTTTCTTATATTTTCATAATTTCTTTTCTCTTTCAAAAAATTAAATCCATTTCTAAATCTTTTTAATTTAAAAATTAAATGGTACATTAAATAAGCAATGCATGGTATTATTACTAAACTTATTGGATTAGTAAATTCACTTTTACTTAATATTGGCACTAATATTATTCCAGATAATGCAATTGAAATAAGGTATATTGCATATGCAATCATATAGGAAAATACATATGCGATAATATTAAAATTAGTTTGTTTTGATTTGATTGTAAAACTCATAATCAACCCATAAATTATATATAAAATTAAAACTGTAATTATTGTCGGAAAATATGGCATTAAAATTGTATATATTATTGAAATATTTATACTACACAATATTATAAATACATTTTTATAGTTATTATTATCTTTATAACTTGTACTTTTTATATATACAAAGTATGTTAATAAAAACACCATAAACATTTTTACAAACTTACTACATATTATTATTAATTCCATATATTCCACCTCTTATTGCCAAATTATATAATATATTAAATTAACAGTCAAATTTAATACGTTTAAATTATTACAAAAAAATCCAATTCAAAAATTTATACTAATTTTTGGATATACACAAAAATATATCTACATAAAAAGCATAAAATTAATTGAATTGGATATTTGTCGAATTTTAATTTTTTAGGTATTACATATTAAGACCAAAAATTAAAATAATGTATAAACCATTCCCACCATGACATACAAATCCCCCCCTTTGCATCTATATTCTTATAGATACAAAATACCACCTAAGAGGCTTACTCTTAGGTGGTTTTAGGGTAGTAATTATATGAGTTTTTATGTCGGATTATGTCGATTATATTATAAATTTTTTATAATTTTCTGTTTGTAATAATATATAAGTTCTGTAGGAGTTGGTACTCCTGTATGATAATTAATTTTGTTTGTATAATACATCTCTAAATCTTCTGGAGATGATTTTCTCCATGCATTATTTATAGCAGTTTGCATTACTCTACTAATACTACTAGAAGATTTCATATGTATATTTGCTAAATAATTAAATACCGTCTCACTTGAATTATTATCTTTCTCTTTTATTAAATACATTATAGCATCATGAATATATTCTCTTCCTTTTAAGTGTGAACTAATTCCTATTAAATCTAATTCAGCATTTATTTTGTTTGAAATCTTAGTTTCATATTCAGCTGGTGTTTCTACAAATATTTCTGAATTCTTATCTGCATTATTAAATTTATGTAATGTTTTTCTAAGCGAAAGTAAAGAAGATATTATTAATTTCGGAGAATAATCTGTTTGTTTCTTATAAAATATTAAATCTACTCCTTCTTCATGAAGTTTATCATATAAGATACTTGAAGCTGCATTTGTAGTCACAACTATTATTGGCCTAAAATCACTCATATACTTTTTAGCATTTTCAATAAACTCTATACCAGATCCTTGCCCTTTATGTAATTCTATATCTAGTACAATAGCTTCTGGAAGAAATGTTTTAAAATATTCTAAACCTTTATCACTAGAATTTGTAACTCCCACAAGTTTTACATTATCTAGTGTTTCCACATATGATTTAAATTTTTTACATTCAATTTCATCATCTTCAATTAATAATAATGACATTGGTTTGTTTTCCATACTTATCACTCACTTTGTTTCTTAATTTGGTTATAATATATCATATAAATTTGCATATTTCTACATAATTTTACATACTTTTAATTTATTTTTTCAAATCATTTGTATATTAAAATTAACTTATAGATTAAATAGAAGGAGATTTTGTATGATAAATAAGGAAATTTTAAAAATAGAAATTGGAAGTCGTGTTAAAGAAATTAGAGAAAAGAAAATGCATATGACAAAAGTACAGTTTGCAAATTTAATAGGTATGAAAAATCAATATCTTGGTACTGTTGAAAGTGGTTTGAGAGGCTTAACTGTAGAAAAGGCTATTGAAATATGTGAAAAAGCAAATGTATCTTGTGATTATCTACTTCGTGGGTTAGAAAGCTCTATAGAAACTTATGCTGGAGAATTACTACATAAATATAATAAAGATGAAGTTTGTAAGGCATTCGAGATAATTAGAGATTTAACTATGTTAATGAAATAAATAATAATTTATTAATTTTTAATTTACTTTTGTAAACTTTTTGCTTGACATGTTATATTCGTATTGGTAAAATATGGTATATATTATTCCATATTTTGTAAGAGGAGATATTAATATGTCAAAAAATGTAGTTTTAAATAATGTAAAAAATACGTTAACTTCTAATAAAACAAATAAATTTTGTGCTAATGAAGAATATTTACAAAATCAAAAACAAATTGATTGTATTTCTAAAGTTCTAGTTGAACATGCTGATGTACCTCAAAAACTTATTGATTGGTTAATTGAGGCTGTTAGAAATAATACTATAATAGAATGTAAAAAATAATTTGCAAAGGCTTATGCCTTTGCAAATTATTTTTATAATCTTTGCTTTACTACTTCATACATTACAATTCCTGCTGATACTGAAGCATTTAATGATGTTATTTTTCCTTTCATTGGTATTTTTACTAGAAAGTCACAATTCTCTTTTACCAATCTACTCATTCCAAATCCTTCACTTCCTATTACTATTGCAATTGGACCATCAAATTTTTCATTATAATAATAATTTCTTGCATCCATGTCTGTCCCACATATCCAAATGTCATTTTCTTTTAAATATTTTATTGTTTCATTTAAATTATTTACTCTTGCAACTTTCATATGTTCTACTGCACCTGCAGACACTTTATATACTGTGCTATTTACTGTTGCTGCTCTTCTTTTTGGAATTATTATCCCATGAACTCCTGCTGTTTCTGCAGTTCTAATTATTGACCCTAAATTGTGAGGATCTTCTATCCCATCTAAAATTAATATAAAAGGCTTTTCATTTTTCACTCTTGCTTCTTCTATAATATCTTCTACTTCACAATAATCAAAAGGAGGTACTATTGCAATTACTCCTTGATGATTATCTGACATTGTCATCTGGTTTAGCTTTGCTCTATCTACTTCTACTATTACAACTTTTCTTGCTTTTGCAATAGATATAATTTTATTTATAGAACCATGTTTTTCTCCATTTGCTATAAATATTTTGTTTATATCTTTGCCTGTTTCTAATAGTTCTAATACAGCATTACGTCCTTCTATTTGATCTTGATAAGCTTCTTCAAATTTTTTTTCTTTTTTACTCATATATACCTCCATAAGATATTTTATATTTATAAATATATAACCCCGACGAGATTTGGCGGATATCTTCATCTAATCAAAATATTTATTCATCATCTAATTTTAAAACCGCTAAAAAGGCTTCTTGTGGAACCTCCACACTACCTATTTGTCTCATTTTCTTTTTACCTTTTTTTTGTTTCTCTAGCAATTTTTTCTTTCTCGTTACATCTCCACCATAGCATTTTGCAAGAACGTCTTTTCTCATTGCTGATATTGTTTCTCTTGCAATTACTTTTGCTCCTACTACTGCCTGAATTGGTACTTCAAATAAATGTCTTGGTATAACTGTTTTTAATTTCTCTGCCATTTTTCTTCCTCTTGCATAAGCAGAGTCTTTATGGACTATAAATGACAAGGCATCCACTGGTTCACCATGTATATGTATGTCCAGTTTAACCAAGTCTGATTTTCTATATGTATTAAATTCATAATCAAAAGACGCATATCCTTTTGTTTTAGATTTTAATGTATCAAAAAAGTCATAAATTATTTCATTTAAAGGAAGCTCATAATAAAGTATTACCCTTGTAGCGTCTATATACTTCATGTCTAAATATGTTCCTCTTCTTTCTTGACATATTTCCATTACATTTCCAACATATTCTTTTGGAAGTAATATTTCTGCTTTTACTATTGGTTCTTCTATATATGATATTTGCCCAATTGGTGGCAAATCTATTGGATTATAAATTTCTAATACCTCTCCATCTTGTTTATAAACCTTATATATAACTGATGGTGCAGTTGTAATTAAATCTAAATCAAACTCTCTTTCTAATCTTTCTTGTACTATTTCTAGGTGCAAAAGACCTAAAAATCCACATCTAAAACCAAATCCTAATGCTACAGAAGTTTCTGGTTCATATTCAAGTGCTGCATCATTTAATTTTAATTTTTCTAATGCATCCTTTAATCTTTCATAATCTCCACCATCTAATGGATATAATCCGCAATAAACCATTGAATTTGCTTTTTTATAACCTGGTAATGGCTCAGTAGCTGGATTACTTACTTTTGTTATAGTGTCACCAACATTTAAATCACTTACTGTTTTTATACTTGCTACAATATAACCAACTTCCCCTGCTTCTAATTTTTCAGCTGGAGCATATTTACCTGGCTCTAAATATCCAAGTTCTGTAATTACAAACTTTTTATTTGTAGCCATAAACAATATTTCATCCCCAGGTTTTACTGAACCTTCAACTACTCTTACATAGCTTACTGCTCCTTTGTAATTATCGTAAAAAGAATCAAATATTAAACATTTTAATGGTTTTTCCTTATCTCCCATTGGTGCAGGAAAGTCTGTAACTATTCTTTCTAAAACTTCATCTATATTTAATCCAGATTTTGCAGATACAAGAGGTGCATCTTCTGCAGGTATTCCTATTATATCTTCTATTTCTTTTTTTATTTCGTCTGGTCTTGCATTTGGCAAATCTACCTTATTTATTACTGGTAATATTTCTAAATTATTGTCTAGTGCTAAATATACATTTGCAAGTGTTTGAGCCTCTACTCCTTGGCTACTATCCACAACCAAAATAGCACCTTCACATGCTGCTAAGCTTCTTGATACTTCATAATTAAAATCCACATGACCTGGTGTATCTATTAAATTTAATATATATTCATTTCCATCTTTTGCTTTATACTTCATTCTTACAGCTTGTGCTTTTATTGTTATTCCTCGTTCACGTTCTAAATCCATATTGTCTAGTACTTGGCTTTCCATCTCTCTTTGACTAAGTAATCCTGTTTTTTCAATAAGCCTATCTGCAAGTGTTGATTTTCCATGATCTATATGTGCTATTATACTAAAATTTCTTATATATTTTTGCTTGTCCAAAATTTGCCTCCTCTCAAAGTCCGCCAAATCTCGTCGTGGTTTATATATTTTAACTCGCTCATTTCTTCCCATCGGCGCTGTAACAAGGCTCCGCCTTTAACAGCTCACGGCGGTCCCCCCAGAAAATTCGCTTTTAAAATATATAAAGCCACTGCGTTTGGCGACTTTCATATCAGCAACAATACTTTTGGTATTGTTTTTTTAAGTGTTTTTTATTAATAATTTTATCTATTCCGTCTTTTGCTATTTCTTCTTTTATTATTGTTATAAATTTTTCTGTTTTTGGATTATATAAATGTCTTACTGTTTCTCTTTCATTCCAATACTCTAATGGATATTCTTTATTCCATTCTTTTCTTCTATATACTTGCCCTGCTGCTATGTGATCACAAATCATTTCAA
The DNA here is from genome assembly GCA_045593405.1 of Clostridia bacterium. GTDB lineage: Bacteria > Bacillota > Clostridia > TANB77 > CAG-508 > UMGS1933. The sequence goes on along the minus strand of JAZNWN010000004.1, from coordinate 24,584 downwards.
CTGCATATTTATATGGTATCACAGGCATTTCCTTAGTATTCCAATCATACCAATATTCTATATGATGTTTATTCCTCCCTTTATGATGTAACCATGCCATTGAATATCCCTTGTCTCTTCTTGCAAATGTTATTGGACTTCTATTTCCTTGGTAATATTTGCAACTTTCAATAAATTCTGCCGGTGAATATTTTGATAAATCATGCACTAATCCTCTAAATGAGATTCCAGCTTTTACTGATAGTTTAAATACATACCATTTATGTTTTGTTATTAATTTAAAATGTTTCCAAATATTTCTTAACATATATTCTCCTAAAATTGATTCTTTCTACTTGTTAAATAATGTGTCAGCCTTTTTGTATGCTAACTATTAATATATAAATACTTATTCTTACTAATGCATTTGTAATTAAATTGTCTAGTATAAATGGTATTCCTATTTTGTTTATTTTATCGTATTCTTTAATAAGTTCGTCTATTTCTTTTTTTGTACACAAGTTTTTCTTTTCTATGTATTCTTGTGCTAAGTATTTTGATTTTGTCATTGCATCTATTTCTAAAAATGCTCTTACTGCAAATTGTATAAATGCAAGCATTGTCAATATGAATATTTGTAAAATACTATTTTTCACAATATTACATACGCTCAAAATAGTAATAGTTATAAAATACAAAATTGTAATATTTGAAAATATAAAATTAAACATAAGTAGTCTTCTATCTTGAACTGAGTGCATACATTCATGTGCAATTGTCTGTATCCTTCCATAGTTGTCTTTAATATCTGCAATTGATATTTTATTTGTAATAGCAATATATAAACTTGTTTTTGTGTCTTTTGCTTGCTCTATTTTTACATTTTTATTATCTAACATTTCTAGCATTTCTTTTGCTATTTCAATATTTTCTGGAAATTTATCTGTTATTTGTTGCATTTCCAAATTTTCTTCTATAGCTTTTGCTTTTTTTATATTAATTTTAAAAATAAATTTTAATAAAATTATTGCACTAATACATATTATTAAACAAATAATTTCTTCCATTTATTACCTCTTTTTTATAATTGGGTTGACACTAGCATTCGCCCTCACATAGTATAACACAAAAGCAAGGTAAACCTCAAGTGATACTTTGCTTTTTATCAATATTTTGTATCTATAAAAGCTCATATTTTTATTGTTTTTACGTATATTATTTGTAGGTGGTTTCTTTGAAAGGTTTTTTAATCGGTGTTTTAATTGGAGCTGGTGCAATTCTTCCTGGTATTAGTAGTCGGAATTTTTTGTGTTGCTTTTGGTCTATATGAAAAACTTATTGATTCTTGTTTGCATTTTTTTAAAAACATAAAAAAAAATGCTACCTTTCTTTTTCCTATTATTTTAGGAGCTTTAGTGGGTATTTTTCTATTTAGTAAGTTTTTACAGGTTGCTTTTAATAATTTTTATATTACTACTTCTTATGCCTTTATTGGTCTTATTTTAGGTAGTGTTCCTATTGTTTTTAAACAAAGTGAAGTTTCAAAACTCACTTTTTCACATATTATGTGTTTGATTGTTAGTTTTGTTTTTAGTATTTATTTGATTGTGTTAGAAAAAAATGCTGTGACTTCACATTCTTCTTTTTCTAATTCATACCTTATTTTATCTGGTTTTCTTATGTCTGCTGGAATTGTTATTCCTGGCATCAGTAAAACTGTTATTTTAATGATGCTTGGTGTTTATTCTAGTTATTTATCTGCTATTTCTAGCTTGAATTTTTCTATTCTTATTCCTCTTGGTATCGGGCTTATTCTAGGTAGCGTTATTTTTATGTTTTTGATTAATTTCCTATTTTCTCATTTTAAGTCTTATACTTATTTTTTGATTTTAGGTTTTGTATTGGGATCAGTTTTGGTAATTTCTCCTGGGTTTGTATTTTCATTTGAATATTTATTAGGAATTCTTCTTGGTTCACTTTGCTTCTTTGTAACATATAGGCTGGGAAAATTTGAAAACTAAAATCACAAAAAATATACCGCCGCATCTTGTCGAGGATTATATATTTTAATTCGCTCATTTCTTCCCACCGGCGCTGTAACAAGACTTCGTCTTTAACAGCCTACGACGGTCCCCCCTCGAGGAAATTCACTTTAAAAATATATAAAACCCCTGCGTGCGGCGGATGTAATTCCTACATATTTTTTAAACTTTCTATTCTTTCGTCTATTGCTTTTATCATTTCATTAAATTTTTCTTGCTTTTGCTTTTCTTCTTCAACTTTATTTGCTGGTGCTTTTGCTACAAACCCAGGATTTCCTAACATTTTGTCTGTAATTTCTTTTTGACTTAGTATTTTTTCTTTTTCTTTTTCTAATCTTGCTGTTTCTTCTTCTATGTTTACTAGGTCAGTAAATGGTATAAATATTTCCATTTCTGATGTTACTACATTTACTGCATTTTGTGGTATATTTTCTTTATTTTCTTTTATTTCTATTTCTTCACAAAAACCTAGTTTTTTTATAAATTCTTCAGATGCTTTTATAACTTCTTCATATTTTTTAGTTATAAATATTAATTTTGATTTCTTTGATGGGTGTACATTCATTTTTGTTCTAACATTTCTTATTCCTGTTATTGCTTCTTTTATTTGTTCTATTTTTTCTTCTTCTAATTTAAAATCAAAACTTTTATCATAATTTGGATATTCAGAAATCATAATACTTTCATCATTATTGTATAACTCTTTATAAATTTTTTCTGTTACAAAAGGCATAAATGGATGTAATAATTTCAATGAGTCTCCTAATACTTTATTTAATACATATTGAGCAGTTCTTCTGTTTTGTAATGAAGATTCTTCCTTGTTATATAATCTTGTTTTTACTATTTCTATATACCAATCGCAAAATTCATTCCATATAAATCCTTGTATCTTGTCAATAGCTACTCCTAAATCATAATTATCTATATTTTGTGCAACCTCTCTTGCTAATGTGTTTAATTTTGATAATATCCATAAATCTTCTACTTGTAAATTTTCGGGTATTCCTTTTTCATCCATCATTACTGTTTGCATATCATAATCTTCTAAATTCATCAAAACAAATTTTGCTGCATTCCAAATTTTATTTGCAAAATTTCCGGCTGCTTCTAATTTTTCTGGCATAAATCTCATATCGTTTCCAGCTGTTGTTCCTGATACTAAAGAAAATCTTAAAGCATCTGCTCCATATTTTTCTATAATTTCTAGTGGATCAATTCCATTTCCTAAACTCTTAGACATTTTTCTTCCTTGGCTGTCTCTTATTATTCCATGTATAAATACATCTTTAAATGGTACTTCTCCTGTTTGTTCTAAGCTTGAGAACATCATTCTTACAACCCAAAAGAATATAATATCGTATCCTGTTACTAATGTATTTGTTGGGAAAAATGTTTTATATTCTTCCGTTTTATTTGGCCAACCTAAAGTTGAAAATGGCCATAATGCTGAACTAAACCAAGTATCTAATGTGTCTGGGTCTTGTACTAATTCCTTATGCCCACATTTTGAACATTTTCCCGGTTTTTTTACATCTACAGTTATCTCTCCACAATTATTGCAATAATATGCTGGTATCTGATGTCCCCACCAAATTTGTCTTGATATACACCAGTCTTGGATATTTTCTAACCAATTAAAGTATGTTTTTTCAAATTTTTCTGGTACAAATCTTGTATCACCTTTTTTCACAGCTTCTATTGCTGGTTTTGCAAGTTCTTGCATTGCAACAAACCATTGGTCTGATATTTTAGGTTCAACTGTTGTTTTGCATCTATCGTGTTTTGCAACATTATGTCTGTAATCTTCTATTTTTACTAGTGCACCAATTTTTTCTAATTCTTCTACTATCTTCTTTCTTGCATCATATAAATCCATTCCAGCAAAATCTGGATGTAAATTTCCCATTTTAAAGTTTTCATCAAATACTTGTATTATTTCAAGATTATGTTTTAATCCTGCTTGATAATCGTTTACGTCATGTGCTGGTGTTATTTTTACACAACCTGTTCCAAATTCTGTTTCAACAAATTCATCTGCTATAATTGGAATTTCTTTGTTCATTATTGGAAGTATGCAAGTTTTTCCAACTAAATCTTTATATCTTTCATCATCTGGATGCACTGCAACTGCAGTATCTCCAAGCATTGTTTCTGGTCTTGTTGTTGCAACTATTAAGTATTTATCTTCAGTTCCATTAACTTTATATTTAATATGCCATAAATGAGTGTTTTCTTCTACATATTCAACCTCTGCATCTGATATTGATGTATTACAGCAAGGACACCAATTTATCATTCTTTTTCCTTTATAGATTAAACCTTTATCATATAGTTTTTTAAATACTGTTAAAACTGCCTCAGATAATCCTTCATCCATTGTAAATCTTGATCTTGACCAATCTGCTGAGCATCCTAATCTTTTTTGTTGTTTTACTATTGTTCCACCATATTCTTCTGTCCATTCCCATGCTTTTTCTAAGAACTTTTCTCTTCCTAAATCTGTTTTATTTATTCCTTCTTCTTTTAATTTTTCTACTATTTTTACTTCTGTAGAAATTGCAGCATGGTCTGTTCCTGGAAGCCATAATGTATTAAAACCTTGCATTCTTTTATATCTAATTAAAATATCTTGCAATGTTCCATCTAATGCATGCCCCATATGTAGCTTTCCTGTTACATTTGGTGGTGGCATCATTATGCAGTAACTTTCTTTTTGTTTGTTCATACTTGGCTTAAAATACTCTTTTTCCTCCCAATTTTTGTATATTTCTTCTTCAAATTCGTTTGGTGTATATGCACCTTCTAAATTGTGTTTGCAATTATTACACATATAAATTCCTCCTTAAAATTTTCTTCTTACATTCCGCCCAAATCTCGTCGAATTTTGGATTATAAAAAGCTCGCCCTTTATTCTAAAGGGCGAGCTTTTTTCTCACGGTACCACCTTAATTTATATATAAATTTATTTATATACATCTTTAATATCTTTAACGCAGATTTACGAATAATTCTAATAATGCTATTTTTTACATGTTCAAATTATCAACTCCAAAGCTACCTTCAATTTATCTTACTTTAAGAAGCTTTCAGCCTCTGACTTCTTTTCTCTACAAAAGCAGTTTTAAATTTACTCCTCTTTTTCATAGTTTTTATTCAAGTTTTAATATAATATCATTTTTTTTAATTTTTGTCAAATCACTTTATATAAAGTGATGGACGAAAAGTAAAATTATCTAAGCAATCTTTTGGCATAAAAGAGCGGGTATCGCGTGAAGAAGCTGGTTCACCACTATTACTACCACCACCACGATTAACACGAGAGGAAGATTTTACTTCCATAGTCCATTCCCAACAATTTCCTGCAATATCATAAATATTCTTTGCAGCGAAACTATCATCTGCGCCTGTTGTTAATAATTTTGCTGTTGATTTATAATATCCTCCATCAGGAATATCTACCCATTGTGCATTATTAAAATATTGAGCTGTTGTTCTTTTTATAGTTAATTTATTCTCAGAATAATTACCCCAAGTCGTACTATCTACTACACCATGAGTTTCATCTTTTACAAATTCTAATATTGCATCCCATTGGATACCATAACACAAAGTACTTACCACTCCATATTTACCTTCATCATCTGTTTTTCCATATAGTTGTTTACTTAAAAAAACAGCTCCTTTTCCTTGGTTATATTCTACTGATTTTGAAGTATGAATTACATCACTTGTATAATCTTTTGTCGATGCTCCCCATCCAACATAAGTATATGGATATGCATCTCTTTTTATTATCACTTTACTGGTTCTTTGCTCATCAGTTATCGATGTATCATCTGCTGCATATAATGCTCTAGGTGTTGTACATCCTGCTTCATATCTTCCTATATAAAATCCCCTATTATTGTATACACTTTCTACCATTTCATTATATTCTTCAAGTTCCCATGCATTACTTGCATTTGGCTCTGTATCTGTATATATTGTCGTCCCTCTAGCTCCACCATTTGCATCATCAGTAACCCAGTCACTCCTATAAAATGATGATATACTTTCTTTTGTGTCATTTTCAGTAATTTCTACCGGTATCCATACAAATTCATTTTCTTCTGCATCTTGAATTACCATTCCATCTATTATTGTTTGTTCAAATACATTTTTTGATACTTTAAATCCTTTTGGTGCTGTTGCCGTATATGTCCCACTTACGAAATATGCATTTTCGTCTAAAACTTTATCACTCCATACATCTATTTCTTCTCCTGTTTCTATCGATTTAAAATATCCACCTGTTACATTTGTAGTTCCTATTATTGTTCCTGTATTATAACAGTTTACAATATTTTCTGTTAGGTTTCCTGCCATTCCTCCTACATAATTGTTTCCTATTATTGTTGCTTTATTATAGCAGTTTTTTATTATCCCTTCATTTAATCCTGCAATTGCTCCTACATAGTCTTTAGCATTTATATAACTTCCCAATATATTTAAATTTTTTACAGTCCCTTTTAATGTCCCAAATAATCCCTGTTTTGTACTTTCAGGATTATTTATATAAAGACCTGTTATTGTGTGACCTAACCCATCCAGTGTTCCTGTAAAACTACTTGTAAGTGGGATCCATTCATTATCTTCATCTGCTGTCCATGTTTTTGTTTCTTCATTATAATATCCACCTAAATTCAAGTTATTTTGTAATGCATAATATGCATTTTCTGAAAAAGTATAAATTTTACCATCTATTGTTATTTTTTCTCCTGACGCTATTTTTTTTAGCTCAGCTACTGTTGTTATTGGTATTATCTCTCCATCCGCAAAATAACTATCATATATAGCATCTGCTTGTCCTATGTTATTATACTTTTGTGTTATTTGCTTTGTAGTTTCTGCTGAACTTTTAGCTTTGTTCGCAATTCCTATATACATACTCATTAAAAATGCTAGTAAAAAAAACATTGTTACTAGAACTATTAATGTTATTGCTCCTTTTTCTGATTTTGGATTTATCTTCATTTGTTTGCCTCCTGTTTTGATTTATAGAGTTCAGTCAAGACCATCCTCTGCTATTTGGTGTTTTAACCATTTAATTCTCTCCTCATGTAATTTCATTCCGAATTCTTTTCCTGGTTTTGTATTATATTTTTTCTTTATATAATCTCCATCTATTTCTTCTAACATTTTTTTACCTAGGGTTGTAAAGTTGTATTCTTCATTTTCTATATCATTTTCTCCATGTCTAGCTCTATCTGAATATACTACTTTTTGCAGACCTTCTAATCCTAATCTACTCCTGTCTACCCTTTCTATAAAAGATACTTTTTTAGGGATTGTCATTTTATTGAATATTCCGGCCTTTCATGTGTTCTTTTATTGCTGTTATTCCACATTCTTTCCAGGTCTTAGGTAAACCTATTCTTTTTGCAAATTCTTTTAAAGGATCCACTCCTCTTTCTTCATGTCCATAGTGATGTGGATACATTTCTTTTGGTGTCCTTCCTTTTCCCAAATCATGAACTAGTACTGAAAATCTTATTTTTTCATCTTTAGTAATTTTTGCCGAATTATCCAATGCCAGCATAGTATGGTTATAACTATCCCCTTCTGGATGATATTTTTCTGGTTGTACAGCACCAATTAAATCATATACTTCTTTAAAATGTACATCTATAACATTTGCGTTTTTTAGAACTTCAAAAAATATTGACGGTTTGTTCGTTCTTAATGCTTTTTTTAATTCCTCAAACACTCTTTCTTTAGATAGACTTAATAATTCATTCTTTAAAGAACTCATCATTCTTAAAGTATTATTTTCTACTTCAAAGTCTAATTCTGCTGCAAATCTTGCCACTCTATATACTCTAAGAGGATCTTCTTTAAAACTATCACTTACCGCTTTTATTCTTTTTTCTTTTAAATCTTGAATTCCATTATATGGATCTATTATCTCTTTTGTTAATATATCTTGTGCTATGCTATTTACTGTAACATCTCTTCTTTTTAAATCTTCTTCTATTGTTATTTTATCACTGGTATCTATTTTAAATTCTTTATGTCCAATTCCTATCTTTTCTTCTTTTCTTGCCATTGCAAATTCTTTATTTTCTAATACAAATACACCAAAAGATTTACCTCTTATTTTTACTTCTGGAAAAATTTCCATAAATTTTTCTGGTTTTATTCCTGTTACACAGTAGTCTTCATCTTTATTTTCTTTACCTAGCATTTTATCTCTTAATGCTCCACCTACTATATAAAGATTACCTCCGGCTTGTTTTATTTTTTTTGCAATTTCAATTATTGTCATTATGCCTCCTGAAACTAAATTTATTAAAGGCGGGTTTGGAACCCGCCTTTAATAAATTTTATTCTTCATTGTTTATATCTTTTATCAGTTCTAATTGTGAAATTAATAGCGATTCCATTTTCGCTTTATATACATCAAATTGCCTTTTTAAGTCTTCTATTTCTTTTTGTTTTATGGTTAGTTGCAAATTCAATTCATCAACAGATTGTTTTGCTTTGCTTTCAGCATCTTTTACAATTTGTTCAGCTTGTTTTTTTGCTACCTCTTGTATTTCATCTGCTGTTTTTTGAGCCATTACCAATGTACTTTGTAAAGTGTTTTCTATATTTTTATATTGTCCTACATCATTATTTAATTCTTCCGCATTAGCTTTAAGCTCCGCATTTTCCTTATATAATTTTTCATATGAAACTGTAAGTTCATCTAAAAAATCATCTACTTCATTTACATTATATCCATTTACCATTTGTTTTGCAAATTTTTTATTTTCTATATCTAATGGGGTAATCATAATATCGCTCCTTTTTATATATGATTTAAGGGCAGATAAATTCTGCCCAGTAATTTTAATTGTTTCTAAGCCATGATACTGATACTTTATTTTTTAATTCTTCTCTTGCCAAATCACTTGCTATGTCGTAGTTCATAGGTGCTACTAAGAATATAGCATTTGATATTTTTTGCATATGTCCGTCTAACGCATTTACTGCACCAGCAACAAAATCTATAATTCTTCTTGCAACATCTTTATTAACATATTCTAAGTTGATTATTACAGATTTTTTTTCTTTTAAATATCCACATATTTCTTCTGATTGTTCAAAAGATGTTGGTTGAGTTATAACCATTCTTACTTGTTGAACTTGTGGCATATTTACCACTTTACTTCTTTTAAAGAATCCTCTTTCTTCAGTTTCTTCTTCAGCCTCTACTTCTGCCATTTCAAATTCGTTTTCTTCTTCGTATTCTTCTTGTCCGTTTGTCTCTACTCCTAAAAAATCTAATACTTTATTTACAATTGCGACAGCCATTTTAAACCTCCTAATATTTTCCTTGGTAATTTAGTATTATATTAATATAAAGTATTTTTATTGTCAATAGTTTTTGCAATTGTCTTTGTTTTTTCATTTTATTGTAACATTTCTGTAATATTACTCTACCACCGGATCCACCATTACTTCATCATAAAGTCTTATCGTTTTTTGCTTATTTATTTCCTCTGTAGTATATCCAAGCTCTATTAATTCTTCTGTAGTATAGTTATCTATTACACAATAATTATTATTCTCTTTTTTTATTTCTACTAAAACTTTATTAAAATTGCTATTTTTCTTAATAACAATATAGCTTTTTCCATTTTCATACAAAACAGAACTTTTTGGAACTATTAATCCTGTATATTGCCACCAAATTACATCTATTGATATTTTTCTATAATTTATTAAGTCCTCTACTCCATCTGTTATTTTTAAAAATATCAATCTTTCATTTCCTTCATTCTTTATTTTATAAATTTCTGCATTTACTTCTTCTTGATTAGATAGTCTTAGTTTAATCTTGTTACCTTCTTCTGCTTTTCTTGCTTCTTCTGAATTTAATATTACAGCAATATAACATTCAAAGTTATTTATTACTTTTGCTTTATTTTCATCTTTACCAATTATTTGACCTGTTGTAAGATCTAATGATTTCAAATAATCAATTGTTATATTTTCTAAATTATCAATTTTAAGAATCTCTTCTAAAGCATCAGTTCTATATGAAATTATCCCACTTGTATTACTATAAACATACTCTGCACCATTATTTAATTTTTCTTCTAATTCATTTCTTTGTGTTATTAATTCATTAATATACTTTCCTGCTGAGCTTAAACTCCCTGCAATTTTAGCTTTTTTTATAATATAATCTGATATATTGTTTTTATATTCTTTTATATATTGCATATTATTCTCATTTTTTATTTTTTCTAGCTGATCTTCTATTTGGCTCTCTATTGCTTTTATATCACCAGGGAAAAGATCTTTTTGTCCAAGCATAGCTTCTTGTATTTGTTTATTTAATTCGTCTATTTGTTTATTTATCTCTTCTTCATCAACATTATAATATTTATAAACAGGATTTCCTGCAGCCACCCTTTCCCCTTCATTTTTTATTGGTATTATTTTTCTATCTGTTTTTGTACTTTCTATAATATTTTCCTGTCTAATTACATATGCAACTTTACTCTCTTCTTCAGATATAGTACTTTCTTTTAATATAAAAGTTCCTGTTGGAGAAGCAATTAAAGAAATAACTTTATATAAAATATATATAATTGCACATGCAATTATTGTTAATATAAAAGCATCTTTTATTTGTTTTTTTAATTTATTATTCTTTCTTTTTTTAGCCAAAACGCCACCCCCTTTGAAAAAATATATAAACCCCGACGAGATTTGGCGGACTATAAGTTGTTCATTATTATTTTTATATTGTCTTGTATTGAATTTAGTCCTTCTAACCATATTGTTTCTTTATTTTTTCTAAACCAAGTTAATTGTCTTTTAGCATAATGTCTTGTTTCTATTTTTATTTTTTCTATCATATCTTCTTTACTAATTTGATGGTTTAAATATTCTACGACCTCTTTGTATCCAAGTCCCTGCATTGCTGTTGGAAATTCCTTATATTTTTTTAGTATATTTTCTACTTCTTCAATTAATCCTTCCTTTATCATAATGTCTACTCTTTTATTTATTCTATCATAAAGAACTTCTCTTTCCATATCTATTGCAAATACATGATAATTATATTTAATACCTTTTTTTCTAGATTCTATTTCTTGTTCAGTTTTTGTTTTACCAGTTTTATGATAAATTTCTAAAACTCTTATTATTCTTTTTTGGTCATTTTTACTTATTTTTTGCATTGCTATTGGATCAATTCTTACCGCTTCAGCATATAATTTTTCTATCCCTTCATTTTCTGCAATATCATTTAATTCTTCTCTATATTCTTTATCAAATTTCTCTTCTTGAAATTCTATCCCATATATTAAAGAATCTATATATAATCCTGTTCCCCCTGCAATTATTGGTGTCTTTCCCTTGTTTAAAATCTCTTCTATGTATTTTTCAGCTTGTTTTTTATATTCAGAAACATTATATCTTTCTTCTGGAGATAAAAAATCTATCATATAATGTTCAATTCCACTCATTTCCTCTGGTGTTACCTTTGCAGTACCAATATTCATATCTTTATATATTTGCATTGAATCTGCAGAAATTATTTCTCCATTTATCTGTTTTGCAAGTTCTATTGCAAGCTTACTTTTTCCGAGAGGCTGTAGGTCCTCCAATTACAATAACATCCTTTTTCATCTTAACTCCATTCCTTAAAATTTAACAACTTAAGTAATCCTTTTAAGGTCGGGCGATTAAAATCGCCCCTACATTTTCTCTATAATTTTAGTTGTTTTCTGAATAATAACTGAAGTTTATTTTTCGCTCTACTTCCTGTTAAACTTTCTTTCAATATCATATTTACTCATTTTTATTGCTGTTGGTCTACCATGTGGACAAGTAAATGGATTTGGTAATCTTAAAAGCTTGTCCATTAATTCTTTTACTTCCTCCGCTTCCAATGTATGGTTTGCTTTTACTGCAGCTTTACAAGCAACTGTTGCAATAAATTTATCTTCTTTTTCTTGAATTGCAGTAATTGCCACTGTGTTTACAGCATCTAATATCTCTAAAAATAATTCTTTTGTGTCTAATTCTAGACAAACTGTAGGTACACCTATTAATCTAATTGTATTTTCTCCAAATTCTTCTATCATAAATCCTGCTTTTGTAAACATATCTATATTTTCTTTAACAATAGATTTTTCTTTATGACTTAAATTAATTATATCTGGCAATAAAAGAATTTGAGAATCTTTTTCTTCATTTCCATAATAATTCTTTTTTACTTTTTCATACATTATTCTTTCATGTGCAGCATGTTGATCTATAATATACATTTCTTTATTCATTTCAATTATTATATATGTTGAAAATACTGTTCCACAATATTTATATTCTGGTAAACTTTCATAAGTTTCTTCTTCCTCAAATAGTGAAATATTTTCAAATTTAGGCGCATCCTCTTTTTTAGGTTCTTCTATTACTTTCCCAAATGTTTTGCTATACATTTCATTAAAATCAAAATTTGTTGTATTTGCTGTATTTGTTTCATCTGGTTCTACAACTGTTTGTTTTTGTAATTGTTCTTGAGGTTTTATTTTTTCTTCTTTTTCTGAATCAATATTCTCTTCATACTTTGGTATTACTTCTTCATAATGTTCCTGTGATTTTTTACTAAATATTTCCGCTAAAACATTTTCATTATCTTGTTTTATTTCTTCATTACTATCTTTTTTCTTGAAAATTGAAAACAAACCTGTTTCTACATGATTTACGTTTTGTTCTGTTTCTTCTTTTTCTTGTTTTTGAGGTTGGTTCTCTTCTATAAATACTTGTGTTATTGTTTGGCTTATTATTGGTTTTTCTTCTTGAATTGGCGTTTCTGCATTTCTTACCAAATCTGCTTTAAGTAAACTATCTCTTATCGCATGATATACTGCTTTAAATACTTTTTGTTCTTCTTGAAATCTTATTTCTAATTTTGTTGGATGAACATTTACATCTATTTTTCTTGTATCCATTTCAAGATTTAAAATTAAAAATCCAAATTTACCAATAGGTAATAGACCTTTAAATGCTTGTTCTGCACTTGATGTTAATGTTTTATCTTTTATAAATCTTTTATTTACAAAAAACATTTGGTATGATTTATTTGATCTTGCAATTTCCGGTTTTCCTATAACTCCAGTAACTTTTATATCATCATAATCGTAATTCACAGCTAATAAACAGTCTGCTGTTTCTTTTCCATACAGACTATATGCTAGAGTGTTTAAATCTCCATTTCCTGTAGTTTGTAATATTACTTTATTTTCATTTTTTAATTTTATTGCAACATTAGGATTTGCAAGTGCTATTCTTGTTACTGCATCTTCTATGTATCCAAGCTCTGTATAATCTTTTTTTAAGAATTTATATCTTACTGGTGTATTATAGAACAAATTAGTCACTGTTATGTTTGTTCCTTTTTGTGCTCCTGTTTCAGTTTTTTCAAGCACATCTCCACCTTCTAATACTATTTTATGGCCAATATCATCTTCCTCAGTTTTTGTTACAAGTTCTACATTTGCAATTGCAGCAATACTTGCTAGTGCCTCACCTCTAAAGCCCATAGATTTTACTGTTTCTAAATCACTGGCAGCTCTTATTTTACTAGTTGCGTGTCTTTCAAAAGCAAATTCTAAATCATCTTCTTTAATTCCAGAGCCATTATCTATTATTCTTATTTTCTTTATTCCTCCATTTTGTACTTCTATATCTATTTTTGTTGCTCCTGCATCAATTGAGTTTTCTACTAATTCCTTAACAACAGAAGCAGGTCTTTCTATAACTTCTCCTGCAGCTATTTGATTAATTGTTAATTCATCTAATAATACAATTTTCCCCATTTATTTCTCCTCCTAAAAACTCTTTTAGATTATATCATTAATTAAATAAATTTTGTATAGTTTTTTAATAAATTTGCAGAATAAATTTATTTATGTTATAATTGTTATGTAAACTTTTTTATTTTTCTTCCCATATTATTATAAGGAGGAGTTCACTAATGAAGAAAAAGAAAAGCGAATTTCAAAAGTTCCAAGAATTTAAAAAGCGGCATAAACTTACTGATGAAACCATCAAAAAAATCATGTCTGAATATGCAATAACTGAAGATAACTTTTCGTGTAGTTTTTTCTGCGCGAAGTATAATATCTCTCCTCATGTTTTTTACAAACTAAGAGATTATACTATTATCTTCATCCTGGTTTCTCTTACCTCATGCAAAAAAATCCGAGCCAAGTCAATTCGCAATCAAATTGGTAATAATCCCATTGGTGATTATAATTCTTCATCTGCTTATTACCAAAAGCTCCTCGCTAAACGGCGCGAATATTTGGATTCTTTCTCTAACGAGGAAATTGTTCAAATTGCTATATTGTATTCTAAAGGCGATAGCCTTTATGAAATTGCAAACAAGCATGGAATCAGCACTGAAATTGCGAGAAGGCTCATTGCAATTTCTTTGGAGAATCGGCTTATTGATGAAGAAACGTACCGAATAATAAAAATAAGAAGCGATCGTATTCTTATAAATTTGCGTGGTCGTAACATTTATTCTGCTGAATCTCTTTGGAATTCGTACAAAGTAAAATCTGAGGATTAAAACTCAAAAAAAGCAACTCTTGTAAAAAGGTTGCTTTTTTTATTTTTGTAGAATAAGCCTACGATATGCAGACGTGCAATTAAGATAGCTGTTTGAGTATAGTGAGTTACATATATCTTATGTAATGGCTGCACGCCCCTGCATTCCAACTTCAAGCTAATACTGAACCAATAATTCCTGCATCATTTTTTAATTTAGCAAGTACTATTTTAGGCATGTTATTTTTATTAAATATTTCTTCTTTTTCTAATCTTGATATCAACTTATTTAAAAGTGTTTTTTCATAATACGCAAAACTTCCCCCTATTGAAATTACTTCTGGTTCAAAAATATTTATTAGACTTGCTATTCCTAAACTTAAATCTTCTATATATTCATTTACTATATTATTTATTTCTACATTTTCTAAATCTTCTAATATGTTTTTTAACTCTTCTCCTGTTATTTTTTCTTTTCCTACTTTTTTTGCAATTCTTTCTTTTAAAGCATTCATAGATGCATATTTTTCAAAACATCCTTTCCTTCCACAATTGCATTGTAAACCATTTCTTTCTATAGTAATGTGTCCTATTTCAAATCCTTCATATTTTTCTGGGATTAATAGTTCTCCTTTTAAGAATACTGCTCCTCCTATTCCTGTTCCTAGTGTTAAAAATATTGCATCTTTTGATTTTTTTAAGCTTCCATATTCTTTTTCAGCAAGAGCTGCACATTTTGCATCGTTTTTCAATTTAATTGGTATATTATAATATCTATTAATTTCTTTTACAATTTGAAAATTCTTTATATGTAAATTTTCTGCTTTTATTATACTTGTTTTTGAAACCATTCCTGGAACAGCTATTCCAATTAAGCTTACTTTACTAATGTCTTTTTTAGCTTTTTCTAATACAAACTGTATTTGTTCAATTATTATATTTATAAGAGTTTTGGGAAAATTATCTTCATTTATTTTGTTATTTATATTTATTTCTGATTTATATATTATTGTTCCTGTTTGATTTATTAGACCTACTGCAACATGACTTCCACCAATATCAATTCCTATTTTCATACACTTATACCACCTTTCATTATAAATAGCTTTGTAGGGACGAACTTGTTCGCCCGCTCTTCGATGAACGGGCGATTAAAATCGCCCCTACAATTCTCAAATTAAAAATATTATAATATTTACAAGTATGCCGAAAACATCCATGTTCCCATATACATTTGTATCATTGGTACAAGTACTACTATTGTTACAAATATTAACATTGCTCCTGCAATTACATAAACTATTTGTGGTAATACTTTCATTATCTTCTTCATTATGTTGTCTATATCTATTTGCATATATTCAAGTAGTTTTTCCATCATTTCTGTTAAATCTGTTTGCATTCCTATTCTTAGCATTTCTGTAATCATTGGTGAAGATAAACCTGATTTTTCAAAAGGTTCTATCCAAGATTGTCCAACTAATAAATTATTTATTGCTGATTCTATTAATGATAACATAACTAAATTATTTGATGTGTTTTTACACGTTTCTAATGCATCTTGTATTCTCATACCATTTTTTAAATTTAATAACAAACCTTGTATTAATCTTGTAAACTCTATTGCGTAAATTAATGGTCCAAACACTGGCATTCTATATTTAAAATAATGAAAATTATATTTTCCTTTTGGAGTTCTTATATATAAATATATAGCTACAGCAATTGCTAATATTATTCCAACTGGTATATACCAAACCTTCACAAAATTATTTAAGAAATCTGCAAACCAAAGTGTAATTGCAGGAAGTTGATCTGAACTACCAACACTATTTAATGTGTTTTGTAAAATTGGAATCATTACAAGTGTTCCTACTATTAATAAAACTAATAATACAACAAATTGTACTACATTTGGTACTAATATTTCTTTTATTTTTTTGTTTAATGCCATTGTTTCATCTAAATATTCTCTTGCTTGTTTTAATGCATTTGTTAGTGAACCAGACATTTCTCCAACTTTTATCATGTTTATATATATTGGTGGAAATACTCCTTCATAATATTCCATTGTAACATACATATTATCTCCGGCTTCCACACCTAAAAGTATATCTTCTAATATTAATTTAAAACTCTCGTTTTCAGTAGTATTAATAATTGTTGATAATGCATGTATATTATTAAAGTTTGCCTTTTTTAATAAATAAAAGTTCTCTGTAAAAATTGCAATGTCTCTTTTAGTAATTTTAGCATTTTTATTTAGAATTCTTTTTATTTTTGTGATTAATCTTGGTTTTGTTCTTAGACTTCTTTTTATTTCTTCACTTCTAATTGATTTAAGTACACTATTATTTGATTCTATATTTCTTTTCTGTTTTTTATTTTTTTTACTTCCAAAAGAATTAATTTGTGTTACCTCAATTGGTAATAATTCATTCTTTTTTAGCTTTTTTATTAACATATATTGATTTAAAGCATCTACTTTGTTCTCTACTATTTGTCCAGATTTTGTCACTGCTTTGTATTTAAATAAAGGCATTTTTTCCTCCTACCTTTAGGAACAACAATAATATCATTCCCTACATTCTTACATAGTTCTCATTTTCATTTGCATAATTGTTCTATTTAAAATTTCTATATTTTTTTCTTCTATTTGTGCTTTGGCTTGTTCTAAATTAATTTTGTTTGCAACATAATTTTCAGCTATTGAATTAATTAAGCTAATATTTCCTTTGTCACTATTACTTTGAATTGCATCTTCTAATTCAGATACACTAAACTTTTCTTTTCTTATACAACCTGCAACCACATTATCTACAACCATAACTTCTGGAATTAAAACTAACTTATTATCTAATCCTCTTATCAATCTTTGAGATACAACTAATTTCAATAATGCGGACATAAGATATTTTATACTTGCTTGGTCTCT
This sequence comes from Clostridia bacterium, assembly GCA_045593405.1. Lineage (GTDB taxonomy): Bacteria > Bacillota > Clostridia > TANB77 > CAG-508 > UMGS1933. The sequence continues at coordinate 7,031 of JAZNWN010000004.1, read as the reverse complement.
TACTTCGTAAAAATTTATTATTCTATCTATTGTTTCTGCACAAGATTTTGTATGCAAAGTCCCTATAACTAAGTGTCCTGATTCTGCCATATCTATTGCTGCTTCCATTGTTTCTTTATCTCTTATCTCTCCAATTACTAATATATCACAATCTTCTCTTAAAGAGTTTTTTACACCCTCTCTAAAAGTCATCGTATCCTTCCCTTTTCCTACTTCTTTTTGTACAATTAATGACTTTTTAGATTTATGTTTATATTCAACAGGTTTTTCTAATGTTAAGATTTTCTTATTTTCTTTTTGATTTATTTCATCAATTAAGGCATTTAGTGTAGTTGTCTTTCCTGAATTTGTTTTTCCAGTTACTAAAATTAATCCTTGTGGTTGATACATCATACGTCTTACAACATCTGGAATTCCTAAATCTTCAAATTTTGGTAATTCATTTTTTATTAATCTTAATGTAAATATTGGCACTTCATCAAAAGAAGATATATTTACTCTTAGTCTTATATCATCAAATACAAATGAAATATCTAATTGTCTTGTTTGACTATACATTTCATCCCTATCTATATTTCCCCTAATAAAATAATCATATATTTCATACATGTCACTTTCTGTTAAAACATCTTCTTCTTCAATTTCTTTTAATTCTCTAGCAATTCTGACTGTTGGTTTTCTTCCAGGTATTAAATGAACATCTGATGCATCAGATTCTTTTGCATGTTTTAAAACTCTATTAATATCTACCATAATTTCTCCTTTGTTCTAATTAATAAATAATTAGTTTTTTATTAATTTCATCTAATGTTGTTATTCCCTCAACTACCTTATTAACTGCATCAACAACAAAAGGTTTATAGCCATAATCTATTGCTTTTTTCTTTATTTCTATACTTGATTGATTTTTAATTATCAAATCTTTTAATTCATCATTTAACTCTAAAATTTCATAAATAGCTATTCTATCATAGTATCCACTACCATTACATTTATCACATCCAATTATGTCATAAGTGAATTTATCATCTAATTGGGTATTTACTCCATACCTTTCATTTATTCTATTAATTATCTCTTTTTCACTATCTGTAAAGTTTCTTTTTGATGCACAGTGCGGACATATTTTTCTTACTAATCTTTGAGAAATTATATTTGCTATTGAACTTGCAATATCATAATCTGATAATCCCATTTTTCTTAATCTTGTTATTACTTCAATACTATCTATTGTATGAATTGTTGACAATACATAATGTCCTGTTTGTCCTGCTTGAACAGCAATTTCTGCTGTTTCCTTGTCTCTAATCTCTCCTACTAGAATAATATCGGGATCTTGTCTTAAAACTGTTCTTAGGGAATCTGCAAAACGTAATTTTTCATCTATTTCAATTTGATTTAATCCTTTTATTCTTATTTCAACAGGGTCTTCTATTGTAGTTATATTTATTCCTGGTCTGTTTAATGCATCTATAATACTGTATAATGTTGTAGTTTTTCCTTCTCCAGTAGGTGCTGCAACAATTGTTATACTATTTCTTTTATTAAATGTTTTTTTTGCATCTTCTTCTGTTTTTGGAAATCCTAATTCTTGTAATCCTCTTATTGTCATATTCTTCTTTAGTAATCTTAAAACAAATTTTTCACCATATATGTTTTTTTGTGAAGATACACGAATATTATAATCTGGATATAATACTATTCTTCCATCTTGTGATTCTTGCTTTTCTTGGAACATATTAGATATTGATTTTAATCTACCTATTAATTGTTGCTGTTTTTCTTTTTTTATTTCAGTTGCTTTAACTAATTCTCCATCTATTCTATATCTAACTCTTATAATATCTTCTAATGGTTCAATATGAATATCACTTGCTCTTTTTTGCATTGCAGTTCTAATTATACTATCCACAAGTGTCGTTGCATCTCCACTTGATTCTATACTTTCTATTGAAGCTCCTTCAAAATTTTTTAAAATGTCTAATACATTTTTTTCAAAACTTACATATTTTTCCATAGTAAGTCCCTTATTTAATAAAATTAATTTTATTGTATCTACAGCTTCATTATTTAATGTGTCAGAAAAGCATACCTTAATTTTATTTCCAATTACCTGAAATGGCACTACTTTATATTTATTGGCAACATCTAGAGAAATATATTTGTTGATACTTATTTGTATATCATTTTGTGTTATCATAATTGTTTTTTCATTTAATATTTCCCCTAATGTATCTAATAGTACATATTCATTACATAAATTTAAATCTCTAATAATTTCAACAATTTTTTTGTCTGGATGTTTTCTTTGATATTCTAATGCTTTATTAATATCAGCCTGTGTTAATAAACCTTTTTTTACAAGCTGTATTCCTATTGGTCCTCTTTTACTAGTTTCCATATAAAACTCCTTTCTTCATATGTATTATTTGCTAATTAACGTTTTCATATTTACTGTTTTATTTTTTTGTGTTAATTTATACATAACTGTAATATCTAATTCTTTAACATAACCTTGGTATGTTTCATTTATATTAATAAATATTGTATATGCTGCTAGCTTTTCTGATTCAGATGAATATGGCCCATCTGTAGCTTCTACATTATCATATTTATCATTTATATAATCTTTTATATTTTTTAGAGTTACATCTTCATAAACAAGTCCTTGGGCATATTCAAATATTTCTACAATATAATTTGTTGCTTGTTCATTTCTTTTTATAAAATTAGACTGTTTATATATATTATAAGATATTGTAATTATTAAACCGGTAAAAATCATTAATATTGCAACTGCAATAATTGCATCTGCTAGTCCAAATCCTCTATTCTGTTTTAAATTCATTGTTATCTCCTGTTTTTATTAATTTGTTATTTCGTAGGGGTAGGGTTGCACCCTCTACCCTCGGGCGGACGTGGAAGTCCGCCCCTACACTATCATAAAATTGTAAACTATCGTAAATAATATATTCAAAAAACTAAAGTAAAATATATAATTTATATTTTTTCGTTTAGTAATTAAATATGAAATCAAGCAAATTATTAATGTAATTATCATACTTGCTATAAATACTAATTCATTTGTAGTAAGAATACTAAATAATGACATAATTATAATGTCACATATTTTTTTGTTTTCATCTTTTTTTATTTGTCCTTGTATTATCAATAGAATTATAATTATAAATAAATATACAATATATCTATAAATATTATTATGTAATATACATACATATATTATATATATTAAATTAACAATTAATCCAAATATTAGTGTTCCCTTTGACAGTATTTTTGCCTCTTTTGCAATTCCACCTATAATAAAAAAACTACTAATTATTAATGTTCCATATAGTAAATCAATTATTTTAAATATATTTATATTAAAAATATCTATTTTTAAAGATACAACAAATAAAAGATAAAATAATCCTGAAAAAAATTCTATGATTATGTATCTTGGACTTATTTTTTGATGGCAATATCTACAATTACCTTTTAAAAATATGTAACTTAATATAGGTATTAAATCTAAAGTTTTTAATTTGTTATTACAATTAGGGCAATATGACCTTGTGTATAAAATATCTTGTTTTAGTGGTATTCTATATGTTGCTAAAGTAAAAAAACTTCCTAATACAACACCTATAATGTAAAAAGCTATATAAAATATAATTTGAGGTATCATTTCTTTTCCTTTAATATAGAAGTTTAGGCATATACATATATTAAATGCATATGCCCTTTAATAATAAATTGTTATTATTCTGTAACTGTTTTGTAATGGTTAACTATACCATTAATGTCGTTAGCTTCTACATCTTCTACGCTAACTGTTCCGTTAGCTAATGTTTGCTCATTTGTAACTGCACCATTAGTTTGTTGTCCTGCTGATCTAGCATAATTAAATAATCCTCCATTTACAGCCATTGTTATAGTAACTGCAACTAATATAAGCATAACAATTATAGTGATTACTAATGCTATTAAAGTAATACCTTTTTGTGATCTCATCCTTTGTTCCCTCCTTTTTTTATGTAGTTGTATATATTTATATAAATAAATATTACCTAAAATTATTTATTTCCACCCGTATTTAAGAAATTATCCTTTGATGGGTCTAACTCTGTATTACTAGAATTTGAATTTCCATTTGAATTGCTATTTGTATTTGTATCTGTACTATTTGCTCCTGCACTATATTGTGCAAAAGGATTAACTTTTCCTTTATTATATTCATTTGTTCTTTCATAATTTTCTATATCAATTGCATCTAATTGATATGTTTTTACAATTTCTTCAGATTCAAGATTATTTAATTCTTTATCTAATTCCTGTTGTACAGACTCCTCTAAAGCATATTCTTGTACTTTTGCAGGAACTGTTTTGCTGTTTGGCATATAATCATAAAATAGTATACCCAATAATAAAAGTATAATAATTACTAATAATAAAATTATTATTATCTCTTTAAAAATAGATTTTATCATTATCTTTGTCTCCTTAATTAAAATTGATAATAATGTTTTCAACTACAAATGTTGCTTTAAGAGTTTCTGTACTAACTGTTGTAACTTTATTATCTGTAGTTGTCGTAGTCGTTGTTGTTGATGGTTCTATTTTAAAATCTTTTATTCTATAATTTAATTCATCATCATTTTCTATATCATATAAGAAGTCAGTAATTCCAACATATGAACCAAGTAAGGTAAAATTAATATTATATGTGTCGTTTATTGAAGTTTCTTTTATATCTAAAGTTACTACTACATTCTCGTCGTCTCCATATCCACCTATTATGCCCCACAAATATTCAATTTTATATTTTTCTATTTGAGTTATTCCTAAGCTTCCATTCGCTCCTACTAATGTTTCATATTCTTTTTTTACATTTTTCAAATTAGTTGCTGCTGTTTCAACTTCGACTAAACTCTTAGCATAATTCTGATTGATTTCAGTATTTGCTTCTTCAATCTTTTTTTCTAAATTCAAACTTTGTTCTTTTATGTTTTTTACACTATACACAGACATTTTTCCAATAGAAATGCCATTAAATATAGATATACAAATTAAAATTAATAATATAATTCCTATGATTGAAATTAGTATTTTTTTCATTTATAATCTCCTACTTTTTAATAAGGTAAGTCCCCTTCTATTGTTACTTTTATCATTCCATTAGATTCTCTAGTTCCAGATGTTGAAGTAACATTAATTAAAATTGCTCTGTTTTGTAATTCTGCCTTTAAATACCCCAAATATTGATATTCACTTGATTGTGCTTCAATCGTTATATGCTTTTCATTTGTGTTCTGTATTAATAATATTTGTACTTCTTTAGGTATTGCAAACATTATTTGGCTTAATAAATTTGGCACAGCATTTTTACTACTATATGATACTGAACTTTGTTCTTCTACTTCTTTTAATCGGTTTAAAATTTCTTGATAATCTTCTACTCTAGAATTTATTAATGTTGTTTGTTTATTAATATTTGCTGTTTTTACTACTGTATCATCTATTACCTCTTGCGTTTCTAAAGATTTATCATTTATTTTGCTATGTAACAATGTTGTAATACCAATATAAATCGCCAACAAACACAATGTTCCATAAGCAAATCTTATACAATTTATTTCTTTTATATTAAGATTTATTTGTGATTTTATTTTAGTTTCTTTAGGTCCTTTTTGTTTTTTGTTTATTGTTTTTACATCACTATTTAACAATTCATAAAATTTTTCTAAAGCTTCTGATTTATTTACAAAACTGATTTTTTTACTTTTTTTATTTAATCCTTGCATTGCTAGGGCTATAGCAGAATTAACTTCTAAATAATCTTTTATATTTAACTTTAAACTAGTTTTATCAACAAAGTATGGTGTTAGAATTTCACATTTATAATCCAAGAAATTTTCTTGGAAATATAAATCAATATTGTTAATAATTATTCCTGTTCCTGTCAAATATATTTTCTTAATATCTATATCATTTTTATTTATTATTTGTTTTACTTGTTCTATTATTTTATATATTGTTGGAATTATAACTTCTAAATATTCATTGCTTTCTGTTTGCAGATTTTGACTACTTTCTGTATATAATGTTGTATTCTTGCATATTTCATAAGCTTTACTTATTGAATTCTCTTTTTTTGCAATATCAGTTAAAATTTCCTGCATTCCTAAATCTATTATATCAACATTTACGGGATTATTATTTATAATAGTTGTGACTTCTGTTCTATCTTCCATATTAACAATTATACAATCACTATCTTGCTTAATATCAGAAATAGCCAATGATACTGGAGTTAAATTTGTTAATTTATATTTGTCTAGCAATTGTATTTTTTCAGCAATATCGCCTTTTTCAGAGTAAACATATAATACATTTTTTTTATCAGTATCTTTTATTTCATTTGATACTATCGCTTTATAATCTACAGTAAGTCTGTTTTTTCCAATTTGATTATAAAAATATTCAAATTCTGTTTTTATACTCTTCTTTTGATCAGATTCACTAAGTAGTCCAAATATTTGTGAATTAGTATATTTTTCATCTGATATATTTATGCAAATTGGAGTTTTATAACTAAATGTTTCATCTACTATTTGTTCTATTACCTTTTGTATGTCTTCCTCATAAAATTTCACTCCATAATTTTCTATTTTTATATTTTCATTATCTTTTGAAACCTTAGCATACTTTATTAAGTTATTTTGTGCAAATAATCCTAAACAACTAGCCATTTTCTCTCCTTAGTTTTTTTCATTTTATATTATAATATTCTTTTTTTCGAATAATAATACTTGTATTTTTTTCTATTTCGTATTTATTTTACTATTTATTTATATAAAGTCAATATTTTTTTGTCAATTGTAATGTAAATGTAATATTTTTGTAATATTTTTTAAACAATGCTAAAACTTCTATTTTCTTAAATTATTTAAACTCATTATATTAAGTAATTTAAGTTGTTCATGCGTAATAACTTAAACAAAATTTTATTCATTATTCTTACTTTA
>JAZNWN010000003.1:0-200088 GCA_045593405.1 Clostridia bacterium | reverse complement strand
AACAAGTATATTATTTCCTTTTTTGGAAAATATAATTTTATACAAAAACGAAATTAAAAATTTCTATATAATAAATCGTACACAAATTATAACTTTCGCACATTTATTATGTACTAAAATTTTTCCTTTTAGTCGATTTTTCATACATAATAAAAAACTGGAGGTGTTTTAATGTCTACTGAAAAACATTTAAAATTAACTGGTATTTCTAATATTTCATGGAAAGATGCTATTGTTCAGACTATTAATGAAGCTTCTAAAACTTTAGACTATATTTCTTCTATTAAAATCTTAGAACAAACTGCAAAAATAGATGGCAATAAAATTGTAGAATATTATACAACTATAGATTTAAGTTTTGGAATAGATAAAAGATAAAAGGAGGCTTTTATATGAATAATCCTATGGATACTAATAAAGATTATCAACAATATGTGAATCAAAAATCTCCTGACTCTCCAGTATTAAAAAATTGTTTTAATAGTTTTTGGGTTGGTGGATTCATCTGTTCAATTGGACAATTTATTATGGAAATTTGTAAATACAATGGGTTAGATAAAACAGCAAGTTCTACAATTGTTTCAATATCTCTTATATTCTTAAGTGCATTTTTAACTTCTTTAAATATATTTAATAAAATTGGAAAATTTGCAGGAGCAGGCTCTTTGATTCCAATAACAGGCTTTGCAAACTCAATTGTTTCTCCTGCAATGGAATATAAATCAGAAGGTTATGTAATGGGAGTTGGTGCAAAAATGTTCACTGTAGCTGGTCCCGTACTTGTTTACGGTATTTCTACTTCTGTTATTGTTGGTCTTTTATATTTACTTTTTAATGCGAATACTATAACTCTTGTATAATATAAATCAAAAAATATAATTAATCAACTATTTGTATTTGGTGTTTGGTATTTTGAATTTTGATATGATTTCCAAATTCCAAACACAAAACGCGAAACACAATATTATGAAAGGATTGATTTGTATGAAAAAATTAGGTAGTCAAACTTTACAGTTTGATAATCCTATTACTATAACATCGGCAGCTTCTATTGTAGGTCCAAAAGAAGCTGGTGGACCCATGGCCAAATATTTTGATAAGTGTTTAGAAGATGAATTTTGGCAAGAAAAAACTTGGGAAAAGGCCGAAAGTAAAATCATAAAAGAAACCGTTAATATGAGTATTGTAAAATCTGGAATCGCACCTGATAAAATTAATTATTGCTTTGCCGGAGATTTGCTTAACCAATGTATTTCATCTAGTTTCGGTCTTAGAGAACTTAATATTCCCTTTTATGGGATTTTTGGTGCTTGTTCAACTTTTGGTGAAGGAATTCAGCTAGGTTCTGTATTTATTGATAGTGGTGCAGCAGAAAATGTAATTTGTGCAGCCTCTAGTCATTTTTGTAGTGCAGAAAAGCAATTCAGGTTCCCACTTGAGCTTGGCAATCAAAGGCCTCCCACATCTCAATGGACAGTAACAGGAGCTGGCTCTGTAGTTCTTTCTAAAGCTGGAAATGGTCCATATATAACAGCTATTACCACAGGTAAAATTGTAGATATGGGAATAAAAGATGCTAATAATATGGGGGCAGCAATGGCACCTGCAGCTTTAGATACATTAATTACTCATTTCAAAGATACTGGTAGAAGTCCTAGTTATTATGATGGCATTTTTACAGGAGATTTAGGTTATATTGGAAAAGAAATTTTAATGGAAAATGCCTTATTAAAAGGTTACAATATCAAAAACAATTATAATGACTGTGGTGTTTTAATGTTTGATAAAGGAAGTCAAGATACGCACTCTGGTGGAAGTGGTTGTGCATGTGCTGCAACTATATTTTCCGGTTATTTATTTAATCAGTTGCAACAAAAGAAATTGAAAAAAATACTTTTAATACCTACTGGTGCTTTAACTAATGCAACAACCAATCAACAAGGCGAAAGCATTCCAGGAATTGCGCATGCAGTAGCAATTGAGATATAGGAATAACTTTATTGCAAAAGAAAACTGCGAAGGCTAGACAAGAAACCTCCTTTAACAAGGGAGGTGGCAGCCGAAGGCTGACAGAGGGTTCTTTAAACATCTTCACAAGAACCCCCAGTCACCTGGGCGGTGACAGCCCCCTTATCAAAGGGGCTCTCTTGCCAATTCTTCGAAGATTTTTTCTGTAAATTATTAAAAGGAGGGAGAAATATTATGCAAGATTTTTTTAATAATTTAGATTGGACAATGTTACTTAAAGCATTTGTTGTTGGTGGTCTTATTTGTGTTATTGGTCAAATTTTGATAGATAAAACCAAGCTTACTCCAGCTAGAATATTAGTTATATTTGTTACAACTGGTGCAATTTTAGGAGGCTTAGGCATTTACGAGAAGTTAGTTGAATTTGCAGGAGCTGGTGCAAATGTACCTTTAACTGGCTTTGGTAATTTACTTGCTAAAGGAGCCATTGAAAAGGCACAGCAAAATGGATTTATTGGAGCTTTTACAGGTGGTACAGCAGCAGCTGCTGGTGGAATTGCAGCAGCAGTATTTTTTGGATATATTGCATCATTAGTATCAAAACCAAAAATAAAAAAACAATAGATTATTTTAGTTTTTATATTCAAATATTTATGTCTCAGATGTGTAGAGGTGCAATCATGTGCCCCTACATTTTGACATTTTATGTCGATTATGCTATTATATATTTAATACGAGAGTTTTTCTCGCTGTATATAAAGTTCCTTTTTTTCCGCGCTCTTGTGCGTTTACTTATATTTAAAACATTTTTATAAAAAAGGAGGAATCGAAGTGGAAAAGTTCGATATAAACCAGGTCGTTCTATGCAATTTAGCTCAGGCTAAATCCCAAGCTAATGAGCGTCTTCAGGAAAGCCCTTCCGAAAAGTTCAACCATATTTTTGAAGAGCTTATTCTTGAAGAAATAAGTAAAGGCCAGAAATCAGCCGAAAACTATAAGAGTATGATAAAAGATGCTGAATCTTATACATACACCGCCCCATTTTCTCTGGCAATTTATGAAAAGGTATCAGAAGAAACCCTGCTTCGTTTGGAGCATTCTGATATATACCTGGGTAAAAACAATGTATTGGGGACGGCCTCAATACAAATTGTTTTCCATTTCTAAAAAAATACACCTTTCTGATTTTTCAGAGAGGTGTGTTTTTTATAAAAATCGTTTTATAATTATTATGCATTTTTTGCAATTTCAGCTAATTCTGCAAATGCTTTGCTATCGTTTACTGCAAGTTCAGCTAACATTTTTCTGTTTATTGTTACATTAGCTTTTTTAAGACCTGCTATCATTTTGCTATATGTTAAACCATTTTGACGGCTAGCAGCATTTATTCTTGCTATCCATAATTTTCTAAAATCACCTTTTTTATCTTTTCTTCCAACATAAGCATATGATAATGATTTTAATACTGCTTGATTTGCATTTCTAAATCTATATCTTTTTGCTCCAAAATATCCTTTAGCTTGTTTTAACACTTTTTTATGTTTTTTTCTTGTAATTCTTGCTGTTTTTACTCTTGCCATTTCTATTTCCTCCTTTTGGTTTTAGTAATTTTTTGGATGCATGGGCGATTAAAATCGCCCCTACAATTCATTTTAATTAATTTTAATTTATAGGAATTTTATTAACCATAAGGTAATAATTTTTTGATTCCTGCTTCACATGTTTTATCTGCATAAGCATTTTGTACTTTTCCAGATTTTTTTTGTCTTGTTGTTTTATTTGCTAGTAAGTGTCTTCTGTTTGATTTTGTTCTTTTTACTTTTCCTGTTGCTGTATATCCATATCTTTTTGCAGCTGCTTTATTTGTTTTTAATTTTGGCATTATATTTACCTCCCCTTTAATTCTCGAATATATATAATTTTTAGCATTTCTTATTTAGTTGGTGCTAATATTATAAACATATTTTTTCCTTCTAATAAAGGTTTCTTTTCTAAAGTAGATACTTCAGACAATTCTTGAACGAACTTATTTAACACTTCTTCTCCCATTTTAGCATAGTTTACTTCTCTTCCTCTAAATCTAACTGTAATCTTAACTTTGTTTCCATCTGTTAAGAATTTTTTTGCATTTTTAGATTTGAATCCGAAGTCATGTTCTTCAATGTTTGGTGTTACTCTAATTTCTTTCAATTCAAGTGCTTTTTGTTTTTTCTTAGATTCTTTTTCTCTTTTTGATTGTTCAAATTTGTGTTTTCCATAGTTCATGATCTTACAAACTGGATTTTCTGGATTTGATGAAACTAAAACTAAATCTAATTTTTTTTCTTCTGCTAGGTCTAATGCTTCATTTCTAGACATTTTCCCAAGTTTTTCACCATTTTCTCCTATAACTTGAACTTCCCTAAATCTAATTTGTTCATTTATTAGTAAGTCTTGTTTGATATTAAATCACCCCTTAAACATAAAAAATTGGCCTGCATAAAGAACAAGTCAATCCATAAATAAACAATATATTTTAACCTTTTCCCTCTTGGTAAAGGTGAGAATGGATACTTCTTCTTTAACAATCTTGATTATTTTACTACTATTTTTTAAAAAAGTCAATAGTTTTTGTTGACTTTTTTTAATTTATGTATTAAAATAGTTTGGTATGAATATTTATTAATAGACCCATGCCCGGTAGTCTATTTGGTTTAGTAAATATTTATTAGATTTTAAAACGAATATGAATGGAGGATTTTTTATCATGAATAATACTACATACACAGCTAAATCAAATGAAATCGAAAGAAAATGGTATATAATTGATGCAAGTGGAAAACCTCTTGGAAGAGTTGCTGCAGAAGCTGCAAAATTATTAAGAGGAAAACACAAACCAACTTTTACACCTAATGTTGATACAGGTGATCACGTTATTATATTAAATTGTAAAGATGTTATTTTAACAGGAAAAAAATTAGATCAAAAAATTTATAGACATCATACTGGTTACATTGGAAATATGAAAGAAACAACTGCTAGAAATATGTTACAAAACAAACCAGAAAGAGCTATGATGCTTGCTATAAAAGGAATGCTTCCAAAAAACAGATTAGGAAGACAAATGATTACTAAAGTAAGAATATATGAAGGTAGCGAACATGAAAACCAAGCTCAAAAACCAGAAGTATGGGAGGTAAAATAATATGGCAAAAAAATTAGATAAAAACTTCTTTTATGGAACAGGTAGAAGAAAAAGTTCTATTGCCAGAGTAAGATTATTAAATGGTAATGGAAAAATTACTATTAATGGTAAAGATATGGAAGAATACTTTGGTGTTGATACATTAAAAGTTATAGTAAAACAACCTTTAGTTGCTACAAATACATTAGATAAATATGATGTTGTTGCTAAAGTAACTGGTGGTGGAATAAGTGGTCAAGCAGGTGCCGTAAGACATGGTATCTCAAGAGCATTATTAGAAGCAAATTCTACAGAATATAGACCAACTCTTAAAACAGCTGGATTCTTAACAAGAGATTCTAGAATGAAAGAAAGAAAAAAATACGGTCTTAAAAAAGCAAGAAGAGCACCACAATTCTCAAAAAGATAATATTTTTATATTACAAAAACTCGAAAGTTTATACTTTCGAGTTTTTGTTTTGGCAGTTTACCTGTAGTGCCAATAGCCTTCAATTCGATTGTCAATAATATATTGAACAACCTTATTAAATTCTTCCTTAGAACTTACATAAGGCAAACCACCTGCTACACCAACTTCAAATCCCAATTGACGTGCAACCTGAGCTGCCTTGGACATTTGGCATAAGTCTCCTTCGAAAAGATAAAAATCCTCCGAGGGAATTGGTGTATGAGCATTAGCTAGTAAAGCTGCAACTCCTGTCGAAATTTCCATCTTGCCTGTAATCATACTGTTTCTCCTTTCGGCATACCGCCAGAATTACTACTATATTATAGCATTTGTTTTACATAAAATCAATCTCCATAAAAAAACACCACTCAAGTGAGCGGTGCTAGGTCATTTGCTCTGGTATTTATCAATTTTAAAGTATTGCCCCTGTCTTCGGATTTTTTCTCCTTTCTGGAGCAACTCTTCTTCTACCATCCGGCAAAAAGCTTCCTTTTGCGTGTAAGGAATTCCTTCTGTATCAATCTCTCTTGTATACGGATTGAAGTAGGAAAATTCCTTTTCATACAAACGCCGTGCTTCCTCCGATGCAATTGCTTGCAATTCCATGTTTTCCATGCTAGACCTCCTATAAAAAGTTATACATAAAGTATAGCATTTGTTTTACATAAAATCAAGATTTGCATGTATTTAATAATACTTTTTATCATTTTAATTATTGTAGGGGTCGATCTTGACCAACCCGCAAATTTTGAACACATTAAAACGGGCTGGTCAAGACCAGCCCCCTACAATTCCCTGGTATATTCTAATAATACACCTCTACTAAATATAAACCTTGTGGTTGCAAAGTTTTTCCTGCCCTACTTCTATCTTTTGATTCTATTATTTCTGGTATTTCTTCTGGTTTTATTTTGCCTAAACCTACATCTACTATTGTTCCAGATATTATTCTTACCATGTTATAAAGGAATCCATTTCCTTCTAATTCTATAATTATTCTTTCTCCTTTTTCTATTACTTTGGCACTATATATTGTTCTTACACTACTTTTGCTGCTTGTTCCACTGGCTTTAAACCCTTTAAAATCATGTTCTCCTTCAAAATATTTTATTGCTTTTTTCATATCTTCTATATTTAATTTTATTGGCATATGATATTCTAAATCTCTATATATCGCGCTTCCATATTTAGAATTATTAATTATATATCTATATTTTTTTCCTGTGCATGAATATCTTGCATGAAATCTTTCATCCACTTCTTCTGCACTTATAATTCTTATACTTTGTTTTAGTTTTGAATTTATTGCCACTGCCATTTTTGATATATCAATTGTACTATTTGTTTTAAAATTGGCTGTTTGTCCTAAACTATGAACACCTGCATCTGTTCTGCCAGATGCATTTAGTTCAATCTCTTCCCCTGTTATTTCTCCTATTGCCTTTTCTATTTCTCCTTGTATATTTAGTTTAGTTGGTTGTTTTTGCCAACCTCCAAATTTTTTTCCATCATATTCTATTATTAATTTTATATTTCTCATATAATCTCCTTATTACTAATCAGCCGTTTTGTATATTTTTTAAAAGTCAAAGCTCGACAGCCCTTTGAGGCGGGGAAATACCCGCGTATACCTTGGAGAGTTTAACCTTTTAAAAAAATCATACAAAAGGTAGGCTAATAATTAACTTAAAAAGGATTCAGAGAAATATCTAAACCCTTTTTTCTTCTTTTTCAAATTTCTTAGTTATTAAGTTTTTAATAAGTATTTGTTTTAAAGCATCTTCTTTTACATCTGCAATTAATGTTCCATCTTTTGCAACAGATATTTTACCTGTTTCTTCAGAAACTACAACCACAATGGCATCTGACTCTTTAGACATACCTATTGCTGAACGATGTCTTGTTCCAATTCTTTTTGAAACATGTTTATCATTTGATAATGGTAACATACATGCAGCAGCTTTTATTCTATTTTCACTAATTACAACTGCACCATCATGAAGAGGTGTCTTTGGTGTAAATATATTTACTAATAATTGTGGTGATAACTCAGAATCTATTAGCACACCTGTATCCATTATATCTTTTAATTTTATATCTCTTTCTAATACCATAAGAGCACCTGTTTTTGTTTTAGACATCTCCATTGCAGCAATAACTATTTTATAAATATTTTCTTTAGTTTTTGTTTCAATATCTTTATCAATTCCAAAAAATTTATTTATTTTATTACTTCCAAGCTGTTCTAATGCCCTTCTTAATTCTGGTTGAAATATTACAATCAATAAAATTACTCCATATGTCATAAATGAAGTTAGTATATAGTTTAATACATTTAACTGTAATATTCCACTCACAATAGTTATTAGTATTAAAAATATAATTCCTTTTAACAATTGCAAAGCTCTTGTTCCTTTTATAAGCTCCACTAGTTTTATAACCAAAAATATTACTATTGCCAAATCTAATATTAATGTTATTATTTTTAACGGTTCCTGCGGCAATGTTCTTACATATTCAAGAAATTCTTGTATATTTATTTGTGTACCAACATTACTTGTCATTTGTTTCCTCCTAAATTATCTACCCAATTATACTAAAAATCAATGTAGCTGCAACACTAAAAATCATTAATCCTGCTAAAGCCCATACTACTATTTTTGTCATTAATTTTCTTTTATCTCTTTTTGCCATAATTACGCTCCTTCTTAATTACAATTACAGATATAATTTTATATCATTAAATAGGACTTGTCAATTGGAAATAATAGAAATAGCAGAAAATAATGTTTCAAACAAATAATAATTTATGTGTTTTGTGTTTGGAATTTTGTATTTGGAAAATATATTATAAAAATGTACGGGCAGGGTTCCACCCCTGCCCGTAAATCAATAATTTTTTTGAGCGGGCGGAGATGGAACTCCGCCCTTACAAATTACGCCGTAGGTTTTTACCCTACAAATTACTATTTACCTCATATTTAATATCCTCAATGTATTTAATATCGTAATTACTGTTACCCCAACATCTGCAAACACTGCTTGCCACATTTGTGCAACTCCTAAAGTACTTAAAATTAGTACTAATGCCTTTACTCCTATTGCAAATATTAAATTTTGTTTAATTATTTTGTTTGTATATTTAGATATTGATATTGCATCTCTAATTTTCGTTATTTCATCTGTCATTATTACAATATCTGAAGCTTCTATTGCAGAAGACGAGCCTACTCCGCCCATTGATATTCCTACATCTGCTCTTGCAAGTACTGGCGAATCGTTTATTCCATCTCCAACAAATGCTATTTTCTTTTGACTATTATATATTATTTTTTCAAGCTCTTGATACTTATCGTTTGGTAACATTTCATATTTTACTTCATCTAGACTTAGCTCTTCTCCAATCTTTAGTGCAATACTTTTATTATCTCCTGTATACATTTTTGTTTTTATTCCCATTTTCTTTAAGCTTTTAATTACATCTTTTGCTTCTGGTTTTATAGTATCTTCTAAATATATTTTCCCTATTGCCTCATCATTTAATTTTATATATATAGTTGTACCTTCCTCATTATCTTCTTTACTGTTACCAATAAAAATGTTATTTTCATTTAGTTTATAACTAATTCCTTCTCCTGGCATTTCTTTAAAATCAGTTACTTCTTCTTTTGGTATTTCTTTATTTTTTACTATAGATTTTGCAATTGGATGGTTAGAAAATTGTTCTCCTAATAACGTATATTTTAAAATTTGATCCTCACTATATTTGTCCCCTATTACTTCTATTTTTTGAATAGCAAATTCTCCTTTAGTTAATGTTCCTGTTTTATCAAATATAACTTCTCCTACATCTTTCATTAAATCTAAGTAATTACTTCCTTTTATTAGTATTCCATTTTTTGATGCTCTACCTATTCCAGAAAAATAACTAAGTGGCACTGATATTGCAATTGCACATGGACATGATATTACTAAAAACACAAGTGCTCTATATATACTTCCACCAGTTCCTGCATATTCAATATTACTTATAATTGGTAAAACTAACCCAATTAAAATTGCTAATCCTAGCACAAGAGGTGTATATATTTTAGCCATTTTATTTACAAAAGTCTCAGTTTTAGCTTTTTTATCTGTTGCATGTTCTACTAATTCTAATATCTTATTAACTGTACTATTTTCATAAGTTCTAATAATTTCTATTTCTAAAATACCCTGAGTCACAATACTTCCAGATAGTACTTCTTCTTTTTCTTCTACATTTTTTAGTTTGCTCTCTCCTGTTAAAGAAGATACATCTAAACTTGCTCTTCCTTTTATAATAACTCCATCTAAAGGGATTTTTTCGCCTTGTTTTATTACTAAAACATCCCCAATTTTTACATCATTTGGTTCAACTTTCTGTATTTTATCTTCTATTTTTAAATTAGCATATTCTGGCTTTATATCCATTAAATTTGTAATTGATTTACGTGTTTTGTTAATTGCTTTTTCTTCTAATATTTTTCCTATTTCATAAAGCACTATAACCATAAAACCTTCAAAATATTCACCTATTAGATAAGCACCTATACATGAAATTGTTACTAAAAAATTTTCATTTATAGTATGACTAGTCCTTAGTATTTTCACTGCATTTTTAATCGTTCTATATAGCAAAATTAAATACCCTACTATTATAAAGAAATTAGAAACAAATCCTTTTGTTGGTAAAAGAAAACCTATATTTGCAGTTAGAATTCCAATTATTAATCTTAGTACTTCATTTTTTATATTTGATTCTTCTTTTTGTTTACCTATTTCTACCAACTCTACATTCGGTTCTATTTTTTTTACTATTTTTTCTACTTCATCTTTGGTTAAAGTATCTGTTTTATATTTTAATTTTAATGTATTAAAATTAACTACAACATCTGATAATTGTTCATGTTCGGATAATGTATTCTGTATTTTATTTGCGCAATTAGCACAATCTAAATTTTTTAAAATAAATTCATAATTTTTCATAGTTTTTCCTCCTATTCTTCTATATGCTTTTCTCCAAGTTCATATAAATCTTTTACATGATCATCATCTAAAGAATAAAAAATTGTTTTTCCTTCCCTTCTATACTTTACAAGTTTTGCTTGTTTAAGTACTCTTAATTGGTGTGATATTGCAGATGATGTTGTATTGGTTAAACTTGCAATTTCTCCAACACATAATTCATTATTTAATAGCGCACTAATTATTTTCATTCTTGTAGAGTCTCCAAATACTTTAAAAAGCTCTGCCATTTCAAATAAAAATTCATCTGTTGGCATAGCTCTTTTTATTTTTTCTACCTTTTCTACATTAATCACTTCATTATCCATAATATTCTCCTTTATTTAAACATGTGAATAATTGTTCATGTGTTTATGATAGCACTTGCTTATTCATATGTCAATAGTTATAAATAATTATTATTTTTTTTAAATATATCTTTTATTTTTCGTTTTTATCTGATAAAATATTTTCGTAATTAAATTATTGGAGGTTTTCTTATGGAATTCAAAAGATGTAATAGATGTGGTAATTTCTTTGTTTCAAGTAATGATATTTGTTATAATTGCGAAATTAAAGATAAAGCTGATATAGCAAAATTAAATAATATTTTAGGAAATTCTACTGGAATAACTTCCGTTAATGAACTTTCAGCAAGTTCTGGTATTAATCCTTCTAATATTAATAGGTTTATTGATAATAATTATATTTCATTATAAAAAATGCCTGCAAGAGTTAGCCTCTTGCAGGTCTTTTTTAGAAATACTTCAGCAATTGCAATTGTTAGAAAAAGTAAGATTGATAATTCTTCCTCCATTACATACAGAAATGTCAGATACAGTAACTCTGTTACCAAACACTTCTTTTGTTGCTTGAACGACAGCGGTCTCGATTTCTTCTTGTTTCATAAGAAGAGTGATCAAGATTTCACCAGGTTCCTCCCG
This sequence comes from Clostridia bacterium, assembly GCA_045593405.1. Taxonomy (GTDB): domain Bacteria; phylum Bacillota; class Clostridia; order TANB77; family CAG-508; genus UMGS1933. Next base: position 188,519 of record JAZNWN010000003.1, on the reverse strand, counting down.
GAGTTGAACCGAAGTGTTCAATCTTTGAATGTTGGAAAGCATGGCCATAAGCCATTGCTTATCTTTTTCAAAGTCTCTAACTAATGTTTTAGTTAATTGCATTATATTCCCTCCTAAAATTTATTTAGGTTTATATTATAACATATTTTTTTATTATTTGCAAAATAATTAGCAAGGCAGACGAAATCGTCTGCCCTTTTTATATTAATATAAATTATTTTTTTAGCTAATGAAGTATACCTATAAGCCGGGTTCTGTTAAAAACAGTCATTTATCTCGAACATATATTACTATATGCCTCTAGCCACCAATTCAAGAAGATGGCGAGCAGCCTTAACCTTCTTATATTTAGGTGTTGCTCCAGATGGGGTTTACATGGACCTAATATGTCACCATACTAGCGGTAAGCTCTTACCTCACCTTTTCACCCTTACCTACTATTTGTAGGCGGTTATTTTCTGTTGCACTTTCCTTAAGGTCTCCCTCACTGGACGTTATCCAGCATCATTGCTCTATGGAGCCCGGACTTTCCTCATATGAACCCTTGCGAGTTTCATACGCGACTGTTTGATATACTCCATTTATTATTTTAAACTTTTTTAAATCATTTGTCAAGAAAATGCATTTATGGCATATTGAAAATAAAATTAAATATTATATTACAAATAATCTTTTGTATTTGGTGTTTAGAATTTGGCTGATTTTGAATATCTTCTAAACACAAAATACAAAACGCCAAACACAAATTTAATATTGTTTCGCACTCAAATTTATTATTAAATTCATATCATCGTCTTCTGCTGATTTGTTTTTTCTTATAGCTCCGCATTTTTTACATTTAAACACTACCACATAACCTTTTTTATTGCTTATTTCAATTCCTACCGGTTCTAATATTCCATGGCAATTTTCACTTCTATCTCCTGGGTTTATATCTACATGTTTTGAATGCAAACAATAATTACAGTGATTTCTACATGAATACCCCAGTCTTTTTACTGCTTTTCCACAGTTTTCACATATAAATTCTTCGTCTATTTCTGTAAATAATGATTCCATTTATATTCTCCTTTTATATTTTACACAAATAATTTGTAGGGCACTCTCTTAAGCAACCCACAATAATGAAATTTTTATGGGCGCCGAAGTCTGCGCCCATACATATTTTGCAATAAATTATTCAAATATTGATCCACCTATGAATTCTCTTAATAAAGAATTTGATGGCACATCTTTTGGGTCTATTGTTTCAAAGTATGATAGTAGTGTGTGTAGCCTTTTTGCTTCTGAATATAGTGGAGATTTTGGTTCTATTTCTTTAAACAATGGTATTGCATATTGTTTTAACACACTTAATTCATATATAAAAGATGAATTAAACATTGCATCTGCTTCTTCTTGAAATACAAATATATTTTTTTCCTCTCCATTATTTACAGATGGCCACATTTGTAAAGTATGTTCAGCATCATAACCTCTAGTTCTATTATCTCTAACCATTCTTCTAATTAATCTTGTATCTGTTGTTGATATTCTATTATAATTATCTATATTTAATACTGTAAGTGCACTTATATATACTTTAAATTTTTGCTCCTTAGGAACTAAATATGTTAAATCATCATTCAAACAATGAATTCCTTCCATAACTAAAATTTCGTCTTCAGCAAGTTTCATTGTATTTCCTAAATATTCTTTATGTCCTGTGTGGAAATTAAAAGTTGGTGCTTGAATTTCTTCTCCATTTAATAATTTCATTATATCTTTATTTAATAACTCTCTATCTATTGCTTCTATACATTCAAAATCATAATTTCCGTTTTTATCTAAAGGAGTATTTTCTCTTTCAACAAAATAATTGTCTACAGAAATTGGTACAGGTTTTATATTGTTTAATCTTAATTGCAAACATAATCTTTTAGAAAATGTTGTTTTTCCAGATGATGATGGACCCGCTATTACTACTAATTTTATTTTATTATTTTTTGCTATACTATCCGCAATATTAGCAATCTTTTTCTCATGAAGAGCCTCATCTAATAAAATATATTCCTTTATATTTCCTTCTCTAATAATATTATTTAATTTATGAAGTGTACTGATTCCTAAAAGTTTATGTGTTTGATCATTTTCTTTTAAAGTATTATATAATTTATTTGTATCTTTAAGTTCTGGCACTTTTTCTGGGGTTTTTCTACTAGGATATCTTATTAAAAAACCATTATCATATTTTTGAAGTTCATATTTTGAAATACCACCAGTTGAAATTGGCATTACTCCATATAAGTAATTATAATAATTATTACAATAATATAAAGTGACAATTTCTCTACTAGATAACTCTAATTGTGCTTCTCCTCTCAAGTCATCTGTATTTTTGTAAAAATCAATTGCTTCGTCTCTACTCATAACATTCTTTACTATAGGTATATTTTTTGAGATTATTTCATCTACCTTATCCTCAACTTGTTTTAGTACTTCATCTGTTATTTCTACATTTTCAACAGTACAAAACATAGAATGATATAATTGGTATTCTATTGTTAATTTTGCTTGTGGAAATAATTCTTTAAATGCCATACATACAATAAAAATAAGACCTCTTCTATATACTCTCATCCCATCTTTATTTGTTATATCTATCAGTTCTATTTCTCCATCTGTTTCAATTTTCATATCTAGTCGTTTTACTTCATTGTTAAATCTACATGCTATTGGTTTTAGTTCTAGTTCTTTAATTTGTTTACTTAAAAGTTCATTAACCTTTGTACCTTTTTTTACATCTAAAATTATGTCTTTGTATTTTACTTGCATTCTTTCACCTCTTTTTGTTTTTTTGTGTTTTTAGATATTGTAGGGGTCGCACTCTTGGGCGACCCGAAACAATCAATCAAATAATATATTTACGGGGCGCCGAGGACTGCGCCCCCTACACCTTATAAAATTTATTCTAAAATTCCAATTTTTCATCTAACCATTTTTCTAACTCATCAATATTTACTCTTACTTGTTCCATTGTATCTCTGTCTCTTATTGTTACTGAGTTATCATTTTCTGTTTCAAAGTCTACTGTTATACAATATGGTGTTCCTATTTCATCTTCTCTTCTATATCTCTTCCCTATACTTCCCGCTTCATCATATTCACATACATATTTCTTTGATAGTTTTTCAAAAACTTCTGTTGCTTTTTCTGATAATTTTTTAGATAGTGGAAGTACTGCCACCTTATATGGTGCAAGTGCTGGGTGCAAACGTAGAACAGTTCTTACATCACCTTCTGCTATTTCTTCTTCATCATATGCATCACAAAGGAATGCAAGTGCTACTCTATCACATCCAAGAGATGGTTCTACACAGTAAGGTACAAATTTTTCTCCTGTTTCTTGGTCTAAATATGTAAAATCTTCTTTAGCATATTCCATATGTTGTTTTAAATCGTAATCTGTTCTATCCGCAATTCCCCAAAGCTCTCCCCATCCAAATGGGAATAAAAATTCTATATCTGTAGTTCCTTTACTATAGAAACACAATTCTTCTGGTGAATGGTCTCTTAGTCTTATATTTTCTTCTTTTATTCCTAAATTTAATAACCAATTTTTACAGAAAGTCCTCCAATACTCAAACCACTCTAAATCTGTTCCTGGTTTGCAGAAAAATTCTAATTCCATTTGTTCAAATTCACGTGTTCTAAAAGTAAAGTTTCCAGGAGTTATTTCATTTCTAAATGATTTACCAATTTGTGCTATTCCCATTGGTAATTTTCTTCTAGTTGTTCTTAATACATTTTTAAAGTTTACAAATATACCTTGTGCTGTTTCTGGTCTTAAATACAATTCTGCCCTACTATCTTCAGTTACACCTTGAAAAGTTTTAAACATAAGGTTAAACTTTCTTATACTTGTAAAATCATTTTTTCCACAGTCTGGACAAACAATTCCTTTTTCTTGGATAAAGTCCACCATCTTTTGGTCATCCCAACCATCTACAACTTCTTCTTCTCCATTTTCATGCATCCAGTCTTCTATTAGTTTGTCTGCTCTATGTCTTGTTTTACATGCTTTACAGTCTATAAGTGGATCACTAAATCCTCCTACATGCCCTGAAGCTACCCATGTTTGTGGATTCATTAATATTGCTGCATCTAATCCTACATTATATTTATTTTCCTGTATAAATTTCTTTCTCCATGCAGCTTTTACGTTGTTTTTAAATTCTACTCCTAAAGGACCATAATCCCATGTGTTTGCTAAACCTCCATATATTTCTGATCCTGGATATATATATCCTCTATTTTTGCATAATGCTACTATTTTTTCCATTGATTTTTCTACCATAAATAATTCCTCTTTCCTTTTTTATTTTTAAAAATCCGTCGCATCTCATCGGGGTTTATACTAAGTTCTTTTTTCATATCTGCCACTATGATTGTATTATATATATTTTTGTAGGGGCGACTTTAATCGCCTGTTCTTCGAAGCGCGTGCGAACAAGTTCGCCCCTATATTTTTTTATTATATTATTATAGTTTTTAGTATAGATTCTATTCTTTTATCATTTCTGGTTCGTTATATTGTATTCCAAATGTATCTACTGTCATACTTTTTATTACTGGTGGATTTACCGGTGTTGTAGTTTCAGTTGTTTTTCCTGTTTCTTCATCAGTTTCTGTTGTTGTTTCTATTGCTGTTATTTTATCTACTATGTCCATTCCTTCTATTACTTTTCCAAAAGCACAATAATATCCATCAAAATCTGCACTGCAGTCTTCTGCAGTAATAAAGAATTGTGCACATCCAGAATTATATCCTTGTGTTAGGTAACTTGTGTCTCCTGTATAGTAATAATAAATTGAGAAGTCTTGTCTTGCTAATCCAAGTGTTCCTCTTTCAAAGCTTAATGTGTTATCTTTATGATTATTTTCTTTAAATTCACCTTCTATTGTATAATCCATTGTTCCTGTTCCATCACCATTTTTGTCTCCACCTTGAATTAAACTTTCTTCAACTCTATGAAATGTTAATCCATTATAATACCCTTCATTTATCAATTTTATAAAGTTTCTTACAGTATTTGGAGCCATTTCTGGATATAATTCCATTTTTACTGTTCCATAGTTCTCTATTTCCATTGTTACTAATGGTTTTTGTGCTTTTAAAGTATGTTTATAATAATATCCATATGCCATATATATAATTATTCCTAATATAAGTATTAATGATAGAGTTGTTAAAAATATTTTTTTCTTCATATTTTGTATCTCCTTTTTTATTTTCGGGCGCAATCATGCGACCCTACGGTTTGTTTTTCATATTCTTGTGGGCGATTAAATCGCACCCACAACATTATAATATTGTTCCTGTATCTAATATATCAATTATATCTATTCCGCGTTTGTTTTGATGAATTAACTTTTATCCATACTCCTGTAAACCCGAGTTGTTCCACCTGTAAATACATCTGGCACAGTCCATTCTGTACTATTTATATGTCCTCCACTTGTTGTTATATCTGATGTTCCTCTTAAAAATTCAATATTAGTTGGTTCTTCTGTTTTATATGCAAACCTTGGAATCCATATATAATAAGATAAATTTTCTGTATCTGTAGCATCTGTTGCATAGGCCCAATTTTCAGATTTACTTAAATCAGAATAATTATAAGATACTCTTAAATCTGTTAAATTATCTTTTAATTTAGGACTATTTGTTAATCTTAATAATACATTTGGATAACTACCTTCATCATCTATATTGTCTTTCCCTGTAACATTATCTATTAATTTAAAATAATATACTCCAGACTCTGTAATATTTGTTGTAGTAATAGTTTCTCCTTTATTGGTATAATTTGTTATTGTGGTCCACTTAATCACATTAGATTCATCTACTTTGCCAAAACAAAGTGTTCCATTTGATAATCCTATATTTCTAATCGTAAAACTCCCATTCAGTCCATCTATTGTTGTCTCAATTTCTCCAAAACTTAAATTTCTAGATATTTCTTCTTGTTGCTTTAATGCTTGTCCTCCTGGTAAATAATACTGTGTATAATACATACTATTTTCATATTCAATTCCATTTAAGCTTATTACTTCTCTTGTATTAAAATCTACAATTATTTTATCATTAATATTTTCTAGTTCTAAATCGGTTGCTATATGGCTACTATCAAAAAATCGAAGATGAGTACTATCTATTTTTGTAAAAAAACTTTCTGTCTCATTATTTAAAATCACCTGTAACTTTTGTTTATTTCCACTTGTAAGTTCTTCTCCATAATTTTTATAGTTATCATATTCAGATATAAAATCTACTTTTTCTTGTATTGTTTGCATATATGCTACAAAGCTAATCATTTTAGAATTATCTATACTACCTGTCCCTATATTTACTGTAACACCTGCTAATATAAGCATAACAATAATTGTTACTATTAGCGCTATTAGAGTTATACCTTTTTGGTTTATGTCTGATTTTCCATTGTAGTTTCGCAGACACAGAGGTCCCTCTCCTACAATTTGTTTTTCATATTCAAAATTCATATTTTTTCTCCTTTGTTTATATCATTAAATTATCAAACATAAATTGTTCTTGCATTCTTCTTAAAGATTGTTTTATAGTTCTAGCTCTTATTTCTCCAATTCCTTCTACTTCATCTAATTTTTGAATATCTGCTGCAAGTATGTGTTGGAAAGATTTAAATGTTTTTACTAAGTTATTTACTATTACATTTGGCATTCTAGGTATTTTATTCAGTATTCTATATCCTCTTGGATATACTGCTATTTCTTCATAATTTTCAAAGATTTCATAACCAAGAAGTCTGGCAATTGTATTAGAATCAATAAACCCATCTTTTGCATTCTGTCTTATTAAGTTTAAAATCTTCTCTGGAATTAATCTTCTTGTTGGTGCCATATAATCTTTAATGATAAATAATTCTTCATTTGGCAAATCTTCTATTAACTCTTCTAATTGCATTTTTACTAAGAACCCGTCTGCTCCTAATTCATAAATTGCTCTGTTTACTTCTTCTGATATTTTCATTACCATTTCTGCTCTTTGCAGGCATGTTATTACATTATCTAATGTTACAATATCATTAAATTCATATTCATTTAAAACTCCAAGTTTTGTATCAAATACTTTTTTATAATTATCTAATGTTTGCAATGCTTGATTTGCTCTTGTTATGATTTTTGCAGTATCTTCTATAGTATATCTAAAATCTCCTTTAAAAACTGTAATTATATTTCTTCTTTGTGAAATACTTATAACAAGTTCTCCCGTTTGTTTTGCAGTACGTTCTGCTGTTCTATGCCTTGTTCCTGTTTCCTCTGTTGTTATTTTAGAAGACGGAATTATTTGAGTATTTGCTAATAATATCTTTTTTAGGTCTTTACTAAGAACAATTGCTCCATCCATTTTTGCAAGTTCATACAATTTAGCCGGATTGTAGTCTTCATCTATTCTAAAACCTCCGTCAACAATATCCATTACTTCTTTTGAATCACCTATTATTATAAGTGCACCTGTTTTCGCTTTTAATATGTTATCTAACCCCTCTCTTAATGGAGTTCCTGGAGCTATTATTTTTAATATATCTGTTAGCATTTTCCACCTCTTATTTCAAACCTAAAAATCTCATTGCTTCTATAATATTTTTCACGCCTATTATATCTAATTTATAGTTTTCTTTCAATAGTTTTTTGTTACTTTCTGGAATAATACACGTTTTAAATCCCATTTTTTCTGCTTCTTTTATCCTTTTTTCTATCATATTTACATTTCTTACTTCTCCAGTCAAACCTACTTCTCCTATTGCCATACAATCATTTGGAATAGGTATATTTTTATAGCTAGAAGCTGTACTAAGTATTATCCCTAAATCTAATGCTGGTTCATTTATTCTTATTCCTCCAACTATGTTCATATAAACATCTTGATTTCCAAGAGCCATTCCTGCTCTTTTTTCTAGTACCGCTATAAGAAGAGTTAGTCTGTTAAAATCTATTCCATTTGCAGTTCTTTTTGGGAATCCAAATACTGAAAGAGTTGTTAATGCCTGCAGTTCTATTAAAATTGGTCTTGTCCCCTCTATACTTGCTACAACCACTGTCCCTGGTGGGTTTTCTTGTCTATCTGATAGCAATACTGCAGATGGATTTTTTATTTCACACATTCCGTTTATCTTGCATTTCAAACATCCCAATTTCGTTTGTTGAGCCAAATCTGTTTTTTACTCCTCTAAGTATTCTATATGAAAAATATCGTTCTCCTTCTAAGTATAGTACTGTATCCACCATGTGTTCTAAAACTCTAGGTCCAGCAATATTTCCGGTCTTTAGTAACATGTCCTATAATTATTGTTGTAATACTCTCTTGTTTACAAGTTCTCATTATTTTAGATGTGATTTCTCTTACCTGGCTTACACTTCCTGGAGCTGATGTTATTTCATCAGAATACATTGTTTGAATAGAATCTATAATAACCAGCTTTGGCCTTATTTTTATAATTTCATCTTCAATGAGGCTTATATCTGTTTCACCTAAAAACATTATATTATCATTATTAATTTTTAACCTATCAGCTCTTATTTTTATTTGCTCTGCAGACTCTTCTCCAGATACATAAAGAACTTTGCCTTCTCCTTGCACTTTATCACATAATTGTAAAATCAGAGTAGACTTACCAATTCCTGGTTCTCCTCCGAAGAAGTGTTAAAGAACCTTTAACTAATCCTCCTCCGTAAAACTCTATCTAATTCTTCAAAACCTGTTGAATTTCTTGTTATATTTTCTTTCTGAACATCATTTAATAAAGTAGGTTTTGCTTGTTTTTTCTCTGAAAGTTTAGACCCACTTTTTTTAGCTATTTTTTCTTCATAACATGTGTTCCACCCATTACATACAGGGCATTTTCCAAACCATTTTGTAGCTTCATTTCCACAATTGCTACACACAAAAATTGTACTAGTTTTTTGCATTATTTTCTCCTCATTTTAATGTATGTATTTTATCAAAAAAAGCCTAGAGTTGCAATATTTATTATATAATAAATAAAAAAAAGATCCCAACCACAAAAATGTGATGTGACCTTTTTTGAAATAAATATGTTTTATTTATTTTAAAATTTATCTTATTATTTAATCAATCCTTTTTCTAGCATTTTTTGAAGTGTTATTATAAACATTGCATGTGACCAACCTAGTCCTATTACCCAAGCAGGTGCCATTTGATTATTATCTATTTGTTCTGCAAGATATCCATGCTTTCCAGCAGTTTTTAACACAAAATCAAAACATTCTCTCGCCTTTTTATTTTCGCCTGTTTCTAAATAATAGTTTGCCATCCATAATGTTGCTATTACCCAAGGATTTCCTCCTTTGTAATGATCATCTTCAAATCTTTGGTAACCCCCGGTATATGTTCGTATAGTCATGTTTATTCTTTCTACCGTATTCAGCACTTTTTTTTCTTTTGCTGTAAACATGTTAAATGGATAAACTGTACCTAATATACTTATATCTATTTTTTTGTCATCAATATTTCTTACAAAGCTTTTTTTACTCTCATCATAAAAGTTTTGCAAGCAAAACTCTTTTATTTCTACAAGTTCTTTTCTTAATGCTTCTTTTTCTTTATTTACATTTTCCTGTTTTACTCTATTTTTAGTAAACTCTTCTTTTAGTTCCTCATAAATTTTTATCATTGCATCAAAGCTTGAATATATACTTGCCATTGAATATAAATGTACACTTTCGTACATTTCCCATAAATCATAACTTACATGCATCTTATTTTCTTTAGATAGCACATCTTTTACATATTCTTTTAAAAATTTAGTAGCTTTCTCAAGCATTTTTAAATTATCTTTTAAGAATTTTTTATCTAAGGTTTTCAAATAATGATTATATACTCCATATATTACTGATGCTGTTTCATCTACTTGGTAACCCCAACAAGGTGCTAATTTCCCATCTGTAAAAAATCTTTGCTCCCACATCCCATTTCTGCTTTGTGTATTTTTACAAAATATTTTGTAGAATTTTTCTACTTCTTTTTGCATATTTAAAATATCCATTGCATTTGTAATAAATACTGCATCTCTTGGCCAACAATATGTATATCTTCCACACTCAGTCAACTTCTCATCGACTTCTACTGCCGCTGAAATTCCTCCTGTTTCGATATTTGTAAGTAATGGGTACAATAAAATTGTTCTTTCGTATATTTCTTGTATTTTGTTATTTCTCAAACTTTGGGTTAAATCTAAATTTAATCCATCATGATTTTTCAAATATCTTCTCCAATATTTTTTAGTATTGTCATATTCTGTTCTAAAGTCAATCTTTCTAATTCTTTCTATTGTTTTTTCTATACCATATAAACCATTCTTATTATCATCTATATAAATATATAATTCAAAAGTTTTTTCTTCATTTGGTTTTAAATTTCCAAAATCATAACTTATGCTAGAATCTGTAGACATACCAACATAATCTTTATCTCCAATTACACCTTCATTAATATTGGCTTTTGTATTATTAATTTGTGAATTTAGTAATTTCGCCTTAGAAAAAGTACATACTGTATAATCATGCATATATTGAAGTAATGCATCATTTTTACACAATCCACTTACTTGGTTGTTATCTGTAGAAATTAATTTTGAGTGGATTAATAAATTCAAATTTAAATCTATTACATTTTCATTTACAAATTTAAGTTTTTTTACTATAACATTTTCTTTCATACATACAAAATCTGTTTGTAGTATTTTAAGTTTAAAATATGTATTTAATATTTCTGTATTTAAAATATTTGTTCCTTCTGTATAATATTGGTTATATATATTGTTTATATCATTGTGTAAATATACTATATTTGAATCATTAATTTTTAAACCAATATGAAAAAAGTCTATAAATTGTTTATAATCTGTATTTGGGTATAGTAGTCTTAATAATTCTCCTTTTTTTGTGTAACTTACTGTTATGTTTTGATTTCCAATTATTGCATCATTAAAATATTTTTCCATTTTTTCTCCTTTAAAATATTATTAATATGAATCAGTTATAAGTAGCCAAACGCAGGTGCCTATATATTTTATTTTTAGAGCGATTCCGGGGTGACCGCCTTAGAAAATGTTTGAACGATAGTGAATTACATTTTCTTGGATGGGGCAGCAATAAAAATACAAATATATAAACACCGATGAGATTTGGCGGATGTCTTATTCAAATTAAGATATTATTTTTACAATTTGTCTTTCTAATTCTTTTATTCTTTCATTTATCTCTTGTATTTCTTCATCTTTTTTGTCTTCATTAAACATATCTTCTTTTATTATTTCTTCCATTTCCTCGATTTCTTCTTTTAGATTTGCAAGTCTGTCTATTACTTCTAGTTTCAAGTATTTTGGCTTATCAAATCTATCTATTTTAGAAATAATATTAATATTTTCATCTAGCTTATATGTTTCTCCATAGTCTGGTATTGTTACTGGAATGTTAGCTGTTTCTAATATTTTTTCTTTTAGGATTTTTTGTCCTTCTGGTTCTCCATGTACTAGGAAAACATGTTTTGGTTTATTTATAAATGAATATATAAAATTTAATAACCATTCTTGATCTGCATGCCCTGAAAACCCTTCTATATATTCAATTCTAGCATTTATTGCAACTTCTTCTCCAAAAATTTTTACTTTTTTCTCTCCACCTACAATTTTAGCTCCTAATGTTCCTGGTGCTTGGTATCCAACAAAAAGTATTGTATTTCTAGGGTCCCACAAATTATGTTTTAAGTGATGTTTTATTCTTCCCACTTCACACATACCACTTGCAGAGATTATAATAGATGGTATTTTCATTTCATTCAATGCTCTAGATTCATCTGCTGTTCTTGTAAATTTTAAATCTGGAAATTCTAATGGATTATCTCCACTTTCTATCCTTTGTTTTACTTCTTCATCAAATAAATCTGTATTTTGTCTAAATATTTCAGTTGCAGATATTGCAAGCGGACTATCTACATAAACTGGTGCTTTCATTAATTTTTCATATTTTTTTATAAATTCCTCATCTTGTCTATTTTCTTTTAACTTATTAATTTCATATAAAATTTCCTGAGTTCTTCCTACTGCAAATGATGGTATTATTACATTTCCACCTTTATCTAATGTTTCTGCAACAATATTTAAAAACATTTCTGCTTTATCATCATTTCTCATATGAAGTCTTCCTCCATATGTAGATTCCATTACTAAGAAATCTGCATTTTCCATCATTGTTGGAGAACCTAAAAGAGGAATATCATTATTTCCTAAATCTCCTGTAAATACTATTTTTTTAGTTTCCCCTTCTTCTTTTACCCAAACCTCTATAATACTAGAACCCAGCATATGGCCTGCATCATTAAATCTTACATTTATATTTTCATTTAATTCAATTATTTCATCATATTTTACTGGTTTAAATATTTCTAAAGATTTTATTGCATCTTCAGCTGTGTAAAGTGGTGGCAAAGCCTTTTTTCCACTTCTAATTCTTTTTCTGTTTTTCCATTCATTTTCCATTTCTTGAATATGTCCACTGTCAGGCAACATTATTGAACACAAGTCACATGTTGCTTTTGTTGCATAAATTGGGTTTCTATATCCATCATTATATAACTTTGGGATTTTTCCAGAATGATCTATATGTGCATGTGTTAATAGCATAAAATCTATATCTTGTACATTGTATGCAAATTCTTCATAGTTTTCTCTTTCTTCTAATGCTTTTCCTTGATACAAACCACAATCCACTATAATCTTTTTACCAGCTGCTTCTAATAAAAAATTAGAACCTGTAACTGTTTTTGTAGCACCTAAAAAGGTAATTTTCATATGTTTTCCTCCTTGTTTTTTGTAGAAATCGGTCAAGACCAGTCCCTACATTTTTTGTTCATTTGTCATTACATAAATATCTTCGTTTTTTTATTAAATTTTATAGTTAACTCTTTAAAATTATCATGTTTTTCTTCTTTTTCCAAGCTATTTTCATCATATAATAGTACAATATTTCCTTTACTTATTTCAATATATGCATTCTCTAAATCTATTATTTTAGAATTAAATATGTTTTTATAAATTTTATAGTTTTCTTCTATGTTTTTACTGAATATATTTAAAGCTTTTAGATTACATCCTTTTGTAACTAAATTTTTCTCTATTTTTTCAAATTGTTTTTTGCATTCTTCTCCAGCTGTTTTTTTATTATTTATATTAACAAATTTTAAATATCTTAATATACTTATTTTTTCTAAAATTTCTTTTTTAGATTCTATTTTTTCAATTTGTTCTTTTAATCCTTTTAAAGCCAAATCTACAAATTGTTGTATAAATGTTTCTGTATTAGGTTCTTCTAAATTTAATTCTTTAATTACATTTAGTTCTTTCTCTATTATTGCTTTTTCACTTACATAGTTTTTAGGTTTTATTTTTGCTGTCAACTTCTCTATCTGCTCTGTTAACTCTTCTCTTTGTTTCTGTATTTTTTCACTAAAATCACTTAAAGAAAATACTCTTTCTTCCTGAGACAATATCTCATTTTGTTTTATATATTCCTTTTTTAATGCTAAATCATCATTTATATATTTGTCTATTTTTTCAATATTCTTTATACATTCTTTCTTTTTATTTGTAATTTGTTCAATATATATTTTTTTGTTGTTCATTAATTCTATTTTTTTCTGTAAATCATCTCTTATGTCTTCTATCAATTTTTTATCATCTGGGTTTTGCTTTAAAAAATTTAAAATTGCTAATTGACTTAATGTTTTTAATATTTTCTCTACTAGAGAATCTTTATACTTTTTCTTTAACAATTCCTCAAGCTGTTCTAAACCTGTATTTTTATTAAAAAAATCATATCCTATTAAATAAATTATATATTGATATACTAAATTAGCTGTATGGTTTTCTATTTCTTCTGTCATAATATTCCATGACCAGCCATCAAAATCTCTTATTACTTCACATTTTGCTATTTGAGCACCTTTATTTAACAATTCAAAAATAGCGTTTTCCTTTATAGTAGTGTTTTTTCTCATATTAAATGAACTAGCCTTTAATTTATATATGGCATTTAAAAGTGCTAATTCATTTTGATATGTTATTATTTTTTGTTCTTCTTTTATATATATACTTTTTTTACCTTTTAGTTTTTTGTTTTCTTCTTCTAAATTAGGTTTTATTATTTCTATTTCTTTACAATCTTTATTTATAATATTTATTAATTCTTCCAAAAATTCCTTTTTAGAAGACACTTGCACTTTTGTTTTTTTATAATCTTCGTATGAGTTTTCTATTTTGTAAAACATACTTGAAAGTAAGTTTTTTGTGTTTTTAGAAAAAGTTTTATTTAATAGAATTTCTTCTAGTTCTTTGTTGTAGTCTTTTATCTTTAATTTCTGAATTATCTTTTCTTTTTTCAAAAACACTCACCTTCTTTTGTTTAAATTAAATAATAAATTATTATTTATCTTATTCTTCTCCAGATTCCTCTGAACCTTGCACTGGTGGTTTTGCCATTTTTAGTTCTTCCCATCTTTCTTTTGGCATTAGAACTTTTCTTGGCTTACTTCCTTCATAACCAGAGATTATCCCTCTTTCTTCCATTTGGTCTATTATTCTTCCTGCTCTTGCATAACCTACTTTAAATTTTCTTTGTATGTATGATGCAGATGCTTGTCCCATTTCTATTACTGCTTCTATTGCATCCATTAAAAATGGGTCTGTTTCATCATCCATATCTTCTTCTAATTCTTTATCTGTAGAATTTGCTTTCTCTATTTTTTCTAGAACGTCTTCACTATATGTTGCTCCACCATTTTGTTTTAAGAAATCTACAATATTTTCTACTTCACTATCTGAAATAAAAGCACATTGTACTCTTTGTTTCTTTTGTCCTCCAGACATTGCAAATAGCATATCCCCTTTTCCAAGTAGTTTTTCTGCTCCGCCAACATCTAGAATTGTTCTTGAATCTATTTGAGATGTTACAGCAAATGCAATTCTTGTTGCAATATTTGCTTTAATTAATCCTGTAATTACATCAACAGACGGTCTTTGTGTTGCAATTACTAAGTGCATTCCTGCTGCTCTTGCTTTTTGAGCTAATCTACAAATTGCTTCTTCAACATCTTTTGATGCTACCATCATTAAGTCTGCAAGCTCATCTATAATTATTACTATTTGTGGTAATTTTTCATCTAATCCTTCTTTTTCTAAGGCCTCATTATATCCATGTATTTCTCTTACATTTTTCTCAGCAAATAAATGATATCTGTTTTCCATCTCTTGAACTGCCCAAGCAAGTGCTCCTGCTGCTTTTCTAGGATCTGTTACAACTGGAATCAAAAGATGTGGTATTCCATTATATATTGAAAGTTCAACAACCTTAGGGTCAACCATTACAAGTTTTACTTCACTTGGTTTTGCTTTGTAAATAATACTTGTTATTAACGTGTTTACACAAACACTTTTTCCAGAGCCTGTACTTCCAGCAATTAAAACGTGTGGCATTTTTGCAATATCTGTTACCACAAGTTCCCCTGCAGCATCTTTACCTAATGCAAAAGATAATTTTGATTTAGAATCTCTAAATTTATTACTATCTATTATATCTCTTAATGCTACAATTTCTTTTTCTTTATTTGGTATTTCTATCCCCACTGCTTGTTTTCCTGGTATTGGAGCTTCTATTCTTATGCTCTCTGCTGCTAAACTAAGTGCAATATCATCTGCTAAATTTGCAATTTTGCTTACTCTTACACCTTCTGCAGGTTTAAGCTCATATCTTGTTATAGCTGGACCCACAGATACATTTTCTACTTTTGCAGAAACCCCAAAACTATATAAAGTTCTTTGAAGTTTACTTGCTGTATCTTGAATTGCTTTTTTTGTACTCTTTGTTCCAATTTTTCCTTCTTTTAGGTAATCAATCGGTGGAAATTCGTAATTTTGATCTTCAACTGTTAATGCATGCTCTAGAGTTAAAACCTCTCTTGATTTATCTTCTTTTATTTCTTCTTGTTTTTCAAACAGACTATTATTTGTTTTATTTTCACTATTTGTTGGTATTTTGATTTTTATTTGCTCATCTAAAATTTCTGCGTCTTCTTTTCCTTTCTCTTTTTTACCAAATAAACTATGGCGCATTTTTTCTTCTTTTATTTCTATATCCGGCTCTTCTGCAAGCTTATTTTTCTTAAGTTTTTTAGCTTCTTTTTCTCTTAAAATTTCTCTTTCCTCTTTTTCAGCTTCTCTTTCTTCCACAATATTTTTTACTATTTCAGCTGGTTTAATTCCATATAAGAATATTATAGATATTATTCCTACACCAATAGCAAGTATTACTGTTCCTACTGTATCAATTAGTTGTATAAGTGGATATGCAACAATTGCCCCAATTGCTCCTCCCCCAATACTTTTCATTCCTTCTTGGTAGGCATAAGAAACTGTTTCTTCAAATTCTTTATTTACTACATCTATATTTCCTTTAAATACTGTTATTACGACAGATACACAAACAAGTAATATAAAATATTGCATTAGTTTAGATGTCATGTATTGTTTATCCTTTTCACATGCTACATTTATTGCAATTGAAAATATTCCAATTGGAATTATATATTTTATCCATCCAACAACTCCACCTAATATTGGGCTTAAGTATTCTCCAATATAACCAGACTGTACATATATTAGTATTGCTGATAAAACACTTAATAATAATAGTAATACTACCTGTAGGTCTTTATTATGTTTTTTTATTGCTCTTTTTGCTTTTTTTCTTGCCATTTTTTTCTCCTTTATATTATTTATTCAGCCTACCTTTTGTATGTTTTATAAAAAATTAAATTCTCCAAGGCATACGCGGGTATTCCCCCGTCTCAAAGGACTGTCGAATTGTAATTTTTTATAAAACATACAAAACGGCTTAATAATATACTAAAAATATATTTGGACTAAACTTAAAAAAGTCAGAAGGTTAAATCATAGATTTAATTTTTCTGACTTTCAGATTATTATTTAAGTTCTTTTCTGTTAATTTCTATTGTTTTTATAGCTTCATTAATTGATACACTTACGTTGTTTATTGCATTTTCTAAATTTGCAAGTATTGCATCTGCATAGTCTTTTGTTCCTTTTGAAATTTCTCTTGACATCTCATTTGCTGTTTCTATAATTTCTGCTTTTTGATCATATGCTTTTCTTGTAATTTCATGTTCATCAATCATTGCAATAATTCTATTTTCAGCTTCTCTTACTATGTCATCTGCTTCTTTTTTTGCTTCTTCTAAAATTCTTGTTCTTTCTTCTTTTACCCACTTTGCTTGTTTTAATTCATCTGGAAGCTTTAGTCTTATTTCCTTAACTATTTCTAACACTTCATCTTTTTCTACAATTCCTTTTTCTGTAAATGGTATGCTTTTACTTCTTTCCATTATGTCCTCTAGAGTTTCTAATAATGTGAAAATTTCCATTTTCCTACCCCTTTCGAATAAATATGAGCCATACGCTTCCATATTTTCTCTTATCAAAAATTTCTACTTTTTCTGTTTTTAAAATTTCTTTTTCTTTATTTATATCATCTGTTTCTATAATAACTATTCCATCTTCTGTTAATATATTCTTATTAATTATCTTTTGCAATGCGTCAACTGCTAAATTAGTTTTATATGGTGGATCCAAGAAAACTATATCTAGTTTTTTATTTTGTTTTGATATATTTTCTAGTATCTCATTATAATCTTTATTTAATATAGTAGATTTATCCAAATTATTTGTATTAGTAACATTTTGTTTTATTACTTTTATTGCTTCAGGTGCTTTATCACAAAAAATTGCTTCCTTTGCCCCTCTACTTAATGCTTCTACTCCTAATGCTCCTGTTCCTGCAAACAAGTCTAAAACAACTGCATTTTGAATATCAAATTGTATTATATTAAATAAAGCTTCTTTTACTCTATCTAATGTTGGTCTTGTATTATCTCCTTCCAAGGAAACTAACTTCTTTCCTCTGGATTTGCCACTAATTACTCTCATGTCTAAACCTCTTTTATACCTATATATTTTATTTGATTTTTAAAATATGTCAATAGAATTCATTAAATTGTAATATAGATATAATATTTTTGTAACATTTATAATTCTAGTACATTATACATTATGTAATTCAAATTTTCAAGATTTTAATGAGTTTTTATTTAAAAAAGTGTATTTATTACAAAAAATGGTAAGATTTTTATCTTACCATTTTTTATTATATATATTATTTAATTAGTAGCTAGAGTTGGATTATATTCATTTGTTGTTCCTTCTACTAGTGTTAATGTAACATCTGGAGAAAGAGTTACTACTGCTCTAACACCATGGGTATATGGACGACCAATACCAACTCCGGTAACTCCAGTCAGAATAACAATGATGTACATCTTTATACCCATCTTTTATGGAATGGAATCCCCAGGCGAAAATGCCATCATAACAACCTTTGGTCTGTGAAGCAATTAAAAAATCTGATTTACTACCATCTGAATTTTTAAATATCATGTCATATGCGGGACTATTTGTTGCAATCCCTACTGGATTTTCATCATCTATTGTACTACTTTCACTTAAAGAATTTGGATAATACTCATAATCTGTACACTCTATTATTATTTCTTTTGCTATTCCTGTTTTATCTTCTGCTTCATCATATTCTTCCTCTGTTACTAACTTTGTTCCATCAACATGTATAAAACTTGTAACTAATTCATTGTCTGCATTTTCTAATCCATTTGTTGTTTTATATGATACATAATATTTTTCTTTTTCTTCGTGATATTCCATCCAATATTTTATTTTATTTCCATATTCATTATGTTCTCCATCTGCATATATTGCACCTTCTACTCCTCCTACTGCTGTTGGATTATATCCTGTAATTTTATTTATATCTTCTATTCTTATACTTCTTCCACTTACTGCTATTTCTCTATCTGTAAACTCTTCACATATTTCATCTAAGTATGTTACTCCATTGTTATACCCATCCTTATCCCATAAAGGATAATCTTTTTCTACATCATCATCAGACATTAACAATAGTTGTCCTTTTTCTACTCCTAGTACTCTCCATTCACCTTGATAGCTATCTACACCACAGTCATAATTTACATAGTCTCCTATTTTTACTGTAGTTCCCGTTTTTACATTTGTAAATGAATTATCTTTATTTTCTTCCCATACCAATTCATTTCCTGCTATATATTCATCTATTGATGCATACCATTTTCCTTCTACTTTAATTCTTCCATTCGCTAGTGTTTGTTCTGCTTCTATTGCACTGTTTGTTTCTCTTGCTGCTCTTGAGGCATATTCAAATAATCCTCCATTTACGACTGTTGTTATTGTTACTGCTACTAGTATTAACATTACTATTATTGTAATTACTAATGCAATTAAGGTAATACCTTTATTTGTGTTTGGTATTTTGTTTTTTGAATTTTGTTCTTTTGTTCCTTTCATTTTTTCCTCCTATATTTTTTATTTATTTTTTTATTATAGATTATTATATTATTTTTTGCAATCTTTTTTTATATCTTTTTGATTGTTTTGGTTAAGTCCTTTTTTGTCATTTTTTGGTAATTTTGTTTGCTGTTTGTAATATTTTTGTAACATTTCTGTAATGTTTATGTATACCTCTGTAACTGTTTTGTAATACTTCTTTTATTTCTGTGTAAACTGTGGATAAGTTTGTGAATAACTTGTATTGTCTAGGTTTTATTGTTTTTGGTTATTCACATTTTGAACTCCTGTTTTGTTTATAGTTTTTTTTGTTTTTTTATTATTTAGAATTATGTGTACATCAAGTTTGTTCGCTTTAATTCAACTATTATATTGATATATTGCTATTTAGCGGTCAAAACAACTATTAAAAGTAATATTTGCATAATTATAATTAACGGAAAACCTATGTAAAATCTAGACTTTTTAGTTTTATGTTTATAAAAATACATTCCTGCAATTCCGTCCTATTCCTCCACCTAAAGCTACTAATGTAAATAGAGTTTTCTCTTGTGTTCTCCATCTCCCTTTTTTTGCTTTATATTTATCTATTCCCATACTAAAAAATGTTATAATATTAATTGCTAGTAAATATATTATTATATTTTTTACTGTTAATATTTCTTCCATGTGTGTTCTCTCCCTTTCTACTATAATATTTTATTTAGTATATTATTTTTATAAATTATTGTCAAATACTTATTTTGTATTTGGATTTTGGTGTTTAGTGTTTCACATTTTTAGTTTATCTTTGTAGAAATATTTCAAAAAAGCAAAATACAAAATACGTATATTTATTAAAATTAAGTAAAAACTAAAATAAAAAGGAGGTTTTTATGGATAAAAATGTTGAAGCTTTAAAGGAAATTTGTAAAGGTGTAAAAATGGGAATGGATTCTATTTCTTATCTTCAAGATAAAGCAGAAACTGCTCAAATGTCTGACTATTTAAAACATGAGTATAGTATGTATAATAATATTTTAGATAAAGTTAATTCTGCTTTTGCTAATTATAATGTTGAGCCTGGTGATTACAGTTTAGGTCAAAAAGCTATGCTATGGTATGGAATTCAAACAAATACTATTAAAGATAAAACTGATTCTAAACTTTCAGAAATTTTAATGCAAGGTACAAATATGGGAATTATTGAAGGTAGAAGAATTTTAAATGCTCATGACGATTTAGACACTGATGTTAAAAATTTAATAAATGATTTTGTAACTTATCAAGAAGAAAGTGTGGAAAAATTAAAAAAATTTTTATAATATCTAATACAATATAGTTTTATTTTAAATAATTATTCGTTAGCCCAACGCAGGGGCTTATATATTTTATTTTTAGAGCGACTCCGGGGTGACCGCCTTAGAAAATGTTTGAGCAAAGCGAATTACATTTTCTTGGATGGGTCAGTGATAAAAATAAAATATATAACCCCGACGAGATTGGGCGGATTTTTACAATAATGTAATTATACTTTTTTCTTGAAGAGCGGACGGCCAATAGCCGCCCCTACATAATTTGTAAATTATTTTAAATACAATTTCGGATCTACGTATTCTCCGTCTTTTAACATTTCAAAATGTAAATGTGGTTCGTCTGCAATTTCAAAAACTGCAGAATTTCCAACTGTTCCAATGCTTTGCCCTTTTTCTACTTTTTCATCCTCTGATACAAATTCTGTTGATAACAAGTTCGAATATACTGTTTTATACCCATTCTCATGCTCTATTATTATTGTCAATCCAAATCTTGGATCATTCTTTATTGCTGTTACTGTTCCCTCTTCTGCAGATTTTACTACAGTTGTTCTATCTGCTTTAATATCAAATCCTTGATGGACAGTCCATTCATCTAGTGTTTCTGAATATATTAGTTCTTCCATTGCAAATTCTCTTGAAACTTCGCCTTCTACTGGATATGAAAAAGATAGTTCTCTTTTTACTTCTTTTTCCTCATTTTTTACCTCTGTTGAAGCACTTTGCACTTCTGTAGTTTCTGTTTCATTTGTAGATATAGTTTCACTTTCTACATTATTTTCTTCTATACTATTTATTAATTCTTCTTGCGCTTGTTCAATAGTTTTACTTATAGTACTTCCTGTTGTTTCAACTGGATTTGTCACATCCTCTGCAGTATTTGGAACTAATCCAATTATTCGTTCCGAAGATAACATGCTTTCTGAAATATCGTTTAATTTTTTGTTATAAACATTATATAAAATTACAAGCAGTATTGCTAAAAAAACTGCTACTATACCTGTAATATAAAAAAATTTATAACTTCTAAATCTTGGTCTTCTTTCTCTTCTCAAGATTATCGTGCCTCCTTATTTTTATCTTTAGTAAAATTATTTCCATTTTTTACGAGTTTATTCTAAAATTAAGACACATTTTCAATTTCTACACCAGTATAATAATGTTTTATTATGGCTTCATAATTATTTCCAAGTTTTGCCATGCTGTCTGCACCTGTTTGGCTCATTCCAACGCCATGGCCATAACCTAAAACTTCAAAAATCACATTATCGCCTTCCACTTTTACTGAAAATTTAGCAGACCTTAATCCAAAAATTGTTCTTGTTTCAACCCCTGAAATTTGTATATTTCCAAATTTAATTGTTTTTACTCTTCCACTTTCTGTATTTTCTAAAATTTGTATTTCATTTTCATTTTCAAAATTTATTTGTATATCTCCGATGATATTCTTTTATTCTTTGTGTTACTTCGTCTTTAGTTAATGTAACATTTGAACTATATTGTGTATATGCATCTTCTCCTGATGTTTCTACAGTTTGTAGATATGGGTAATTTGTTCCTCCCCATACATTAGTTGCTGTTTCTGTTGTTCCTCCACTATTTGAATGAAAAAATGCATTTATTGGTTTTCCTTTATATGTAATTATTTCCCCTTTTGTAGCCTCGACTGCAGTTACTATTTTCTGCCAGTTAGTTTCACCATCTCCTTCATCCCATTTTGCAAATCTGTCTTCTTTTGAAATCCACGCTTGGCAACAACTCGCCAAATTACATATATCTGCACCTTCATGTTTACTTCCATTTATAATTTTATATATTGTATATGTTCTTGCAACTAAGCTCTGAGCTTTTAATGCTTCCTCGTGAAAATTTGCTGGCATTTCTGCAGAAACAACTCCATATAGGTACTCGTCTATGTTTATTTCTTTGATTTCTCCTGTTTCTGTATATAATAACTTTATTGTGTTATATTGTTTATAATCATATTCATTTTTTTGTACTTCGCTGATTGTTTGCTTAGGTGTGTATTTTTTTGTAAATATTATTGGAAGCATAAAACATATGAGTACTATTGCTAAAATTAATAATATGAGTTTTTTCATTTTTCTCCTTACTTCATATTTTATTAGAAAAAGACATCCGCCAAATCTCGTCGGGGGTTAATTTTATTTATTTCCGGCAACCTTCTCGTGATTTCCACACCCAGGATTGCCTCCAAAAATAAAAATCAAACCCCTGCGTTTGGCTACTATATTCTTATAAACTAGCGCGAATGGAGTTGCTTTTTATATTTTTAGAACGACTCCGGGGTGACCGCCTTAGAAAATGTTTGAGCGTTAGCGAATTACATTTTCTTGGATGGGGCAGTGATAAAAATATAAAAAATTACTCCATGGGAGCTGACTGCAAAAAATCTCACTATTTATCATTTTCTGACTTAAATCGCAATCTTTTTTCGCATTTCTAATAAAATTTTCTTCTCTATTCTAGAGACTTGCACTTGTGATATTCCGAAGAGCTTTTGCTACTTCTACTTGAGTTTTTTGTTTGAAATATCTTAATACTATTATTTCTTGTTCTCTTGTTTCTAATTCTTTTATTAGCTTTCTTATTGTTATTTTGTTTATTAATTCCCCCATTTCATCTTTGTTATTGCTTATTTTTGATATTTTACTTTGTGTTTCATCTCCTTCATATAATTCTTCATCTATTGAGTCTAAAGGTTTACTTGCATCTAGTGCTACTGCAATGTCTTCTATATTTGTATTTAATATTTTTGCAATTTCAGATATTTTTATATCTTTTCCATTTTTAGCTAAGTAATCCCTTTGTATTTCTCTTATTTTTGCTCCTAATTCCTTTATACTTCTACTTATTTTTATTGGTCCATCATCTCTTATAAATCTTTTTATTTCTCCCATTATATAAGGTACTGCAAATGTTGATATTTTTACTTCAAATTTCACATCAAATCTTTGCACTGCTTTTATTAACCCTATACATCCTATTTGGTATAATTCTTCTTTTGAATAGCCTCTACCTAAAAATCTATTTACTATACTCCATACTAATCCTGAATTATTTGTTACTATTTTTTCCATTGCTTCTTCTGATTTTTCTTGTGCCTTAATAATATCTTCAGTATTCGTTTCGTACATGTTTTCTCCTTTTGTAATAATATATTTAATTTTTAATAATTTTTTTCATAAATACTGTAGTTCCTTCTCCTACAGTAGATTTAACCTGCATTTCGTCCATAAAACTTTCCATTATTGTAAAACCCATTCCTGACCTTTCAAGTTCAGGTTTTGTAGTATATAAAGCTTCTTTTGCTCTTTCTATATCTTCTATTCCTTTCCCATTATCTATTACTTCCAATTCAATTGTATTATGTATTATTCTAGCCTTTATTTTGACTAATCCTCTTGTATTTTCATATCCATGTATTATTGAATTTGTAACTGCTTCTGATACTGCAGTTTTTATATCTGAAATTTCTTCTATTGTAGGATCCAAGCTTGCAACAAAACTTGCAACAGAAATCCTAGCAAATGCCTCATTATTCGGATTACTTATAAACTCTATTTTCATTTCATTATCGTAATTTTTTTCCATTTGCTTTCCTCCTATTCTTCTACTATTGGTATTATTTTTAAAACACCAGACATCTCTAAAACTTTTTTTATTCTAGGTTTAACATTTGTTATATTAAGTGTACTCCCCACCATTTTTGCAGTTTTATATCTACCTAATATCATCCCAATACCTGCACTATCCATAAAAGAAACATTTTCAAAGTCCATTAATACTTTTTTGGGAGTATGTTCTTGGATTTCAAAATCTGCCTTACTTCTAATTTTTTCTGCCATACAATGGTCAATCTCCTCAGTCATCTCAAACTTAAGTAATCTATTTTCTTTATCATATGTAATATTCATATTTTTCCTCCCATGTTTTTATATTACAAGCAGGATAACTGAATCCTGCACCTACAAATTATATTATTCTATTTTTAAAATATATTTCCTTTGATGAAATATAGGAGGTTTTGACGAAAAAACGGATTGGTCAAAACCAATCCGTTTAGATATATTATTATCTTTATGGGGCGCCAAGAAGTGCGACCCCTACAAATTTTGCAACCAATTAATAAAAGGCAACCATCGGTTGCCCCTACATTTAAAATATTGCCAATAGTATTACTGCTATTCCTACTAATACTCTATATATTGCAAAGCCTTTGAAGCTTCCTTTTTTTAAGTATTCTAGTAAGAATTTTATTATTACTATTCCCACAAGAAAACTTGCTAATATTCCTAGCCACATTGCTATATCTGTAAGAATAATATTTTTTAAATCAAATATTACTGCTGCAACTGTTATTGGTGTTGCAAGCAAAAATGAATATCTTGCTGCACTTTCTCTATCTACTCCCATTGCTCTTGCTATTGTCATTGTTATCCCTGAACGTGATACTCCTGGGAATGCTGCAGCTAAGGCTTGTGATGCTCCAACTGCTAATGATTGTTTTAATGTTATATCTTCATATTTTGTATTTGATTTTGCTTTTTTATCTACAATGTATAGCACTATTCCCATTATAATTAATGTTATTGCAATTACTATCATTTCAATATTTAAATTATCTCCCAATAGTTTACTTGAGATTTTATCTAGCACTAAACTTAATATTCCTGCTGGTATTGTTGATATAACTAAATACCAAAATATTTTTCCTTCTGTTGTTTTTTCTTTCTTTACAACTTGATTATATCCTCCTATAAACAGTTTTATCCAGTCTTTAAAGAAAAATATTACTATTGCAAGTAATGTTCCTATATGTAATGCTACGTCAAAAGACGCTGGCATCTGTCCCCATCCTAATACCCATGGGAATAAGTTTAAATGGGCTGAACTTGATATTGGTAAAAATTCTGTAAGCCCTTGTACGATTCCTAAAATTATTGCTTGATATATTGGCATAAATAATCATCCTTCCTTTGTGAATTATATGTTTATTTATAATTATTAAGACCAAAATAATAATTTATGTAATTTTCAGCCTACCTTTTGTATAATTTTCTAAAAAATTAAATTCTCCAAGGCATACGCGGGTATTCCCCCGCCTCAAAGGGCTGTCGAATGTTAATTTTTTATAAAATATACAAAACGGCTGACATTTAAAAGTTATTATATTATCACATAAATTATTATTTTCTTTTTCTATTCCATTCGAATTTATTTTTGTTTTCCTCTTCTTGTTTGTTTAATACTTTTGTCAAGTTATATGTGTCGTTTAAATATTCTTCTACCATTTTTTCTTTTTTCGTTTCTTCTTGTTTTTTTGTTTCTACAATTTGTTCTGGTTTTTTTATATATTGTTTTATTGGAAATAATATTGGTTCTTCTTTAGCAATTGTATAGAAGTTACTATCTGAATTTATAGCTTTTTGTATTGTTAA
Organism: Clostridia bacterium; assembly: GCA_045593405.1. GTDB lineage: Bacteria > Bacillota > Clostridia > TANB77 > CAG-508 > UMGS1933. Next base: position 162,200 of record JAZNWN010000003.1, on the reverse strand, counting down.
TGCTGCTTTATCTTTTTGATTTTTCATCATATATATTTTTGTTAATTCATAGTAAGATTTTGCTTCTTTTTCTTTATATGTGCTATTTAAAAAATAGTTTTCTGCCATATCAAAATCTCTATATAATAGTGCTATTTGTCCTAATCTATAATAAGCATTATAATGTTCATTATTTAAAGTAATAATCTGTTCAAAACATTTTTTAGATAAACTAAAATCATTTGTTTTTGCATATGCAATTCCTAAATTATATATAAGGCTTTGTTTATCTTCATGTATTTTTAAAGCTTTATTTATAACTGTAATTGCTTTCTTATAATCTTCATTTTCTATTAGTAACTCTGCAAGCATTTCGCTCGCCAAATAATGCTCTGGTTTTACTTTAAGTAGATTTTCTAACATCTCTATTGCTTGTTTATTTCTTCCTAAATCTCTTAATAATATTGATATTTTATAATAAGATTTGTAATCATTTCTTTTTATATCCAATACTTTTACATATTCTTCTATTGACTTCCTCATTCCGCCTTCTTTTTCATATATTTCTGCAAGCATCTTATGGGCAAAATAACTATTTGGATATTTTGAACTTAAAATAATTAATAGTTCTTTTGCTTTTTTTGTACCTCTAAATAATAAACATATTTGGCTAGCACATACATACATAATTTCTGAAACATTTATATATTTATATTCTAAAGCGAACACCAAAGCAGGAATAATAATAGAGAATATATACACAACTCCATTAAAGAAACTTGTTCTTAATACTCCAAAAATAATTTGTATGAAATTAATAAGTATTCCTATTGTCTCAATACCTAAAATAATTAAGTAATTAGTATCATTCTTTTTTATCATCTTAAAGAAGAAAACATAAACAAATAATATAAAAGAGACTAATGTTACTATGATTTTTTCTATCATGAAAATGCTCCTTATTTATTAAATTTTGCTTTATAATTTGCTATTGATTTTTCTATAATTTTTTCTGCTTCTGTTCTTCCTAAAAATTCTTCAACCTCTGTTTCTTTATCTTCTAATTGTTTATATACCTCAAAGAAATGTTTTATTTCAGTAGAAATATGTGCAGGTAATTCTGTTATATCTTTATACATATTTAGAAAAGGGTCTTTTTCTGCAACTGCTATTATTTTTTCATCTCTTTGGTTTCCATCAATCATTATTAATACACCTATAGGATAACAGTCTACAAGTGTTAGTGGTATTAAGTCTTCTTGGCAAAGTACAAGCACATCTAATGGGTCATTATCATCCGCATATGTTCTTGCAATAAATCCGTAATTTGCAGGATAATGTGTTGCTGTATAAAGTACTCTATCTAGTTTTAATCTACCAGTTTCTTTATCTAATTCATATTTATTTTTACATCCTTTTGATATTTCTATTACTCCTACAAATTTATCCTTTGATATTCTTTCTTCTGATATATCGTGCCAAATGTTCATTTTTATTCATCTCCATTCTCTAGTTCCTTTATTCTATTTTTATTATCTATATAATCTGTTATTATTACTTTTAATACTGTAAAAATTGGTACTGATAAGAACATTCCTAAAACTCCAAAATATGCTCCACCCACTGTTACTGAAAAAATTACAAGTAGTGGACTTATTTTTAATGAAGAACTCATAATTTTCGGATTAATTATGTTTGCATCTATTTGTTGTAAAACAGTTACTACTATAACCATTGTAATTGCCTGAGTCAATCCACCTGTTAAAATAGTAATTATTGCTGCAATAACTACTGCTATTATTGCACCAAAATATGGTATTAAATTAAACAATCCTATCATAAATCCTAAAAGTACAGCATATTTTACACCAAGTACTGCCATTGCAATAGTTGTAATAATTCCTACTACAACTCCATCTAATAGTTGCCCTGCTAGGAAGTTAAAAAACACTTCATTAGTTTTATTAAAATATTTTTCTACATTGTTATATGTATCTTCTTTGAAAACTGCTCTAGCAAGTTTTCTAAAAAAGTTTAATATGTCACCTCTTTGTCTTAGTATATAAATTGATACTATTATTGCTACAAAGAAGTCAACTATCTTTCCTGCTACACTTATTGCACCTTTTGCATATTCAGCGATTTTTTCCATATTTATAAATTGTTTGAAATCTATTTTCTTTAAACTATTAAAAAGTTCTTCTACTATATCACTTTTTAATATAGAATCTTCTGGTAATGTATAATAATTATATAATGTTATATTGTAGTAGTCTTGAAAATTACTTACTAAGTCAACTACACTACTTGCAATTACTGGTACTAATACATTAAAAATAATTATTAAAACCAAAACCGCCATTATATATACTGTTATAATAGATAATCCTCTTGCTCTTTTTTTCAATTTTTTTGATTTTAAAAATAAGTTCTCTATTTTTTTACATGGTGTATATAACAAATATGCAATTAAGATCCCTATTAAGAATGGTGCTAAAACTCCAATTAAATTTCTAAACCATGCACTAATTGCTCCAAAATTATCTAGTGTTTTGTATACAAATAAAACTGCAACTGCAAACAAAAACCAATATAACCATTTTGTTATTGGACGTTTTTTCTCTCCCATTTTTGTTCCTCCTTTTATTTAAATATTTCTTCAAACTCTTCTGCTGTTATTTTTTCTTTTTCTAATAAAACTTCTGCTACTGCGTGAAGTTTATCCATGTGTGAAAGTATTATTTCTTGAGCTTTTTTATATGCTTCATCAATAAGTTTTTTTACCTCTACTCCAACTACATTATCTATTTCTTCACCAAAAGCATTAATCTCTGTTCTATCTTTTACTGTCAAATCTATTGGTCCTATTATATCACTCATTCCATATTTTACAACCATATCTTTCGCAACACCTGTTGCAACTTCTATATCATTACTTGCTCCTGTTGAAATATCATTTATTGCAATTTTTTCTGCCGCTCTACCACCTAAAAGTGCAATTAATTTTTCTTCCATTTCTGTTTTTGATATATAATATTTATCTTCATTTGTCTTGTACATAGTATATCCACCAGCAACACCTCTTGGTATTATAGATACTTCTTTTACATCTGATTGTGTTGGTAGGTATTTACTAACCACTGCATGACCTGCTTCATGGTAAGCTGTTAATTTTTTGTCTTTATCAGATATTACTCTACTATGTTTTTCAAGTCCTACTGTTACCTTTTTTACTGCTTCTTCTAAATCATCCATTATAATTTCTTTATGTTTTTTTATTGTTGCAATAATTGCAGCTTCATTTAATACATTTGCAAGTTCTGCTCCAGTAAATCCTGCTGTATCTGTCGCGATTTCTGTTAAATTTATTTCTGGAGACAATTTCTTATTTGCTGAATGTATTTTTAATATTTCTTCTCTTCCTTTTGCATCTGGAGCTGCTATTGTAATTTGCCTATCAAATCTTCCTGGCCTTAAAAGAGCTTTATCTAACATCTCTGGTCTATTAGTTGCTGCTAAAACTATAACAGTTTGGTCTGTTTCAAATCCATCCATTTCAACTAATAGCTGGTTTAATGTTTGGTTGTTTTCTGTTTCTGCTCCGCTTCCACTTGTTCTTCTTGAACCTATTGCATCTATTTCATCTATAAAAACTATACATGGTGATACTTTCTTAGCTTTTTCAAATAATTTTCTAACCCTTGATGCTCCAAGACCTGCAAACATTTCTATAAATTCCGAACCACTCATAGAAATAAATGGAACTCCTGCTTCCCCTGCTATTGCTTTTGCAATTAAAGTTTTTCCTGTTCCAGGCTTTCCATAAAGAAGTATTCCTTTTGGAATTTTAGCACCCATGTCTTGGAATTTTTTTGGTTCTTTTAAGAAATTTACTATTTCAATTAATTCTGTCTTTTCTTCTTCTAAACCTGCTACATCTTTAAAAGTAACATTTGTATTTTTATGACTTTCAGCATCATATACTTTTCCTTTATCTCCTAATCCCTGCATTTGAAAAACTAATATAAATAACACTAGAATTAAAAGTGTTGGAAAAAGATTAAGTAATACCTCTCCTACTCTTACGAATGCATTTACAGGATTTTGAATTAATTCTATATTATTCCCTTCTTGTACTTTTTCTTGAATTAATTCTATAAAAGCTTGTGTACTTGGGACAATAGCTGTCTTTGCATCTTCTTCAGTTTGCCCCTTCATTGTTACCTTTATAGAAGTACTTCCTACTGTCATTTCTATTTTTTCTACTTGCTGTTCATCTATTAATTTTATAAGCTCTGTATATGCTAAATCTTTTTCTTCTTTCGTTTTATTTTTATTGTTCATTATTATAATAGAGCATATAACTATACAGATTATAGCAATAATTGCTAATATTAAATAAAAGATTTTGTCATTATTTTTTGGCTTGTTTTTCATATCTGTCTCCCTTCATTTTTTACGAGCAAGGGTGGAACCTTGCACCTACAGTCTTCATAAATCAAATTCATTATCCATTGTCAGTTTGTGGTTCTTGTGGAGCTTTGCCTTTATCTTTTTCCTTACGCTCTTTTTTCTCTTCCTCTTCCTCTTTTTCTTTTTCCTTTTGTTTTTCTTCTTGTTTTTGTCTTTCTAGTTCTTCTTTTACCTTTTTTTGCTCTTCTAAAACTTTTTGTAATTCTTGTGTATTTTTAATAATATCTGCTTTTATCATAAGCATTACCGTTATTAAGTAAATATATGAAATTGTACTATATGCTATTTGGAAATATTTTATTGTTGTCCCAAATAAAGTATTTACTACTATATATAACAAATATAATAAAACTGAAAGAGTTATTGCATATATTGATATTTTGACTATTTCTCTATATTTAAATCTTGTTCTAATTAAATTGTTTATTATCAATCCTAGTATAGATAAAGTAACTACATCTAATAGAATAATAATTGAATATAATATAAAATTTAATACAAGTATTACTAAGCAAATGTTAATATATAGAATTTTCCATTCTTCTGTTTTAAAGAAATCTACAATCGTTTTATTTGAAATGTTTCCTATATCAGTATACCCAATTTCTTCTATAATTCCACTATATTTTATAACTAATTTATCTTTTAACATAATTAAGCAATTACTATAATCGTTTTGTATATAATTTAATTCATTTTCATTCATAATTAGTTGAATATCATAGTCTTCCAAATAATACTCAAATTCTTCTTTTTCATCTATATTTAAAATATTATTTTCAACTTTAAATTTCGGAAATTCAGTTTCCATGTCTTTTATAATACTTTTTACATTAATATTTAGAGTATATGCCAATACAATTGTAACAAAAATTGAAAATATAGCTATCAGTTTAAAAAAATATGCAAATGCTTTTTTAGGTGATTCTTCTATAAATTTTTCATATTCTTCAAAGTTAAATATTGATTTTTTTATTCTTGTGAAAAATCCTATTTTTTCAACTTGCATTATACATACTCCCTTCTTATTTTACTATCTACATATATTGGATTTACATTCATTTTTGCTATATCTCCGTATTTGTACATTACTTCCATTGATATCTACTGTCACATGGTACATACCAACTTTTCCTATTATATTATATTCTTTATCATTTATAGTGATTTTTAATGTTTGTTTTTTTAATAATCCTGTTAAATTATGTTTTAAAGTTCTTAGTTTATCTACTGTTCTTAGCATATCCTCTTTGATTGTTATATTATATCCGTCTTTATGTCCTACAGGAACAATTGCTATTTGTGTTATCTTTTTTGTTTTATATGTATTTAAATATCCTACATTAAAATTCTTAGGAAGTACATTTACTTCTGTGACTTGTGATTTTAACTCTCCTATTCTTTTTAGTCCAATATTTTTTTGAACATCAACTCGTCCCAAAAATGCAGAACCAATTCTTGCAGCATTTAATCTCATTTCCGGAAAATTTATAAATGCAGGAGAATTACATATATGTTTCATTTTTATATTAATATTTTCATCTTCAAGGCATTTTATTATACTTAAAAAATTATTATATTGGTTAATTGTTGATAAATTATTTTTATAATATGCAAGTGAAAAATGAGAAAATAGTCCTTCTACTTTTATGTTTGGATGTAAATTTCTTATTGTATTTATAATCTCTTCTTTATTTTCATATACAAAACCATATCTACCAAATCCTGTATCTATCTTAATATGTGCTCTAATATTATTTCCTGCTTCTGCTATTTCATTTGCAATTTCTGCTGATAATTTTGATCCAATTGTTATAATAATATTATTATCTACTAATTCTTGTACTTCTTTTTTTATTGATGTACTAGACAAATTTAAAATATCTACATTTTTGTTAGATTTTCTTAATTCTATAGCCTCTTGATTAGTAGAAACTGCTAAAATATTTATTCCATTGTCTATTAAAAATTCAGAATACTCTTTTATTCCTAGACCATAGCCATTTCCTTTTACTACTCCAATTATTGTGTAGTTTTCTTCATTTACTTGTTTTTTTATTGTATCTATATTATGTCTTAAATCATTTTTATTTATTATTAATGTATTCAATTTACTTTCCTTTCAAAATTATGTGTTTCGTATTTGGTATTTTGTTTTTGGAAATCCAAATTCCAAAAACAAAACACAAAATACAAATCATTATTTATTCCCTTTTATTTTTGATTTAAATTCTGCAAAGTTTTTGTATAATCTTTCAGAGAACTTATACATTTTATATTTAAAAGGTTTAAAGTTTATATATACTTCTCCTACAAATTCTGTAAATTCTGCGTTGAAGCCTTTTTTAAATCTATATAATCCATAATGAGGATCTTTTTCGTCTACTATTCCTGTTACTCCTCTAAAGTCATACATATCTTTTCTATTTTCAATTGAATATTTTATCATATTCCATTGCAATAAATAATTTGGCATTAAATTTCTATGTTCATTACTGCTTGCCCCATATAAGTACCATACTTTATTTCCATAAATTATGTCTATTATACCAGATACTGGTTTTCCTTCATAATATGCCATCATTAGTTTTAAGTGTTCTGGTGCTAAACAGTCATACATTTTTTCAAAATATTCAAGTGGTCTTATCATAAAATTATCTCTTTTTCCTGTTACCATCATAATTTTATGGAAGTCTTTTAAATCTTCCCTTGTACCTTCTCTTATTTCTACTCCTTTTTTGCCTGCTAGTCTTACATTGTATCTTGTCTTTTGATGGAATGCAGCGAAAATTTCTTCTTCAGTCTTTCCTTTTATATCTAGTCTAAATACATATCTTGGTTGAACACCATCACTAAAGTTTTTTCCCTTATCATTTATTTTAAATCCTAGTTTCTTTACTATTTTTTTAAATTCTTCATCATCACTTTTTATGTCTGGTTCCATTCTTAAAGTAAATGCTTTATATTTTTTAGCAAGTTCTTTTAGACCATCTGTTAATTCTTTTAAAACTTTTTCATCATGTATATCACATATTGGTCCTCTAGATACATACATAAAGTTTCCAAAAATAGGTATTTTTCTAATTAATACACTTATTGCTCCAATAATTTTTCCTTTTTCATCTTTAGCAAGTACTACCTCGTTTGTCCAACTTTGTTTTACTTTTCCCCATTCAATAGCTTGCTGAAAGTTACATCTATCATGAGATTCTAAAAATTTTTTATATTCTTTTTCTTCTTGCTTAGATAATAATATCATTTGTTTCCTCCACAATTTCTTAATTTTAAGTCCGCCAAATCTCGTCGGGGTTTATATATTTTAAATCACTCACTGCTTCCCACCGGCGCTGTAACAAGGCTTGCGCCTTTAACAGCCCACGGCGGTCCCCCCGAGGCAGTTCGCTTTTAAAATATATAAAGCCCCTGCGTTTGGCTACTTTAATATAATAAATATAAAATTCTTTCAAAACAACAAATCTACAAATTCAATTCAACTTTTTTACCAGTAGATTTATATTGTGTGTATTTCACATTACACATGTCAAACATTTTTTTAGATACTTTTACACCATCTGTATCTGCATATTTATCATTCATATAAATTATTTCTTTTATTCCACATTGAATTATAGCTTTTGCACATTCGTTACATGGGAATAATGTTACATATGCTTTACTTCCTCTAAGTGATGTACCAGTATAATTTAGTATTGCATTTAATTCTGCATGGCATACATACGGATATTTAGTATCTGCAAAATCTCCTTCTCTTTCCCATGGCACTTGGTCATCTGAACATCCTATGGGAAAACCATTATATCCCATTGATAAAATCTTATTATCTGGACTTACTATACAAGCTCCCACTTGTGAATTTGGATCTTTACTTCTTTCTCCAGAAAGTAATGCTATTCCCATAAAATATTCATCCCAATTTATATATTGTTCTCTTTTTGGCATATTTTTATTTCTCCTTATAATTTCATATGTAAGGGCGGACGCATCTGTCCGCCCCTACAGCACATTTTTTATTCCTTATTCTGTAGTATTATTCACTACTTCATCTCCAGAAACAGTATTGTTTTCCACTACATTATTTCCACTTACTGTGTTATCCTCTACAACATTGTTTCCATCTCCTGTAGTATCTCCTCCAACTACATTATCACCATCAACTGTAGTATTTCCATCTATTACATTATTACCTTCAACTGTAATGTTACCATCTGCAACATTATTTTCAATTTCATTGTTTTCTGGCTCTTCTGGTTCAGTATGTATTGTACAACTTTCTGTAATTGTCAAAGTATATTCTGCATCATCTGCTATTTTCCAAGAAGTATTATTTTCTATATTATCTCTTGTTATAAATACTTTTTCTGTTACATCTGTACAATTTTCATTTGCAAGTAAATTTGTTTCATTACATATTTTTACTTTTACATGGCAAGTACATGTTTCTTTTGGAGCTGTCCCTCTAACAAAATATTCTGTATATGTTTGATCTCCTCTTGGATCGTTTTTACATTCTTCTGTAACAAGCATACCTGATGATTTACAAATAGTTGCTGTTACAACTCCATCTGGTCTTGATGATGAAAAATATTTTGAAGCTAATCCTTTATGTACTTCTGACATTACCCCTGACCAAAGCAAACCTGCTGGGTTACTTCCTCTCCAAATTATTTCTTCATTTGTGTCAAAACCATACCAGCAGCTAGCTGTATAATATGGTGTAAATCCACAAAGCCATCTATCAAAGTTATCATCTGTAGTACCTGTTTTTGCCCCTACGCTTATACCTGATATTCTGCAATAAGTTGCTGTTCCTGATTTTACTGGTTGAGTAAGTATTTCTTTTATTACATATGCAGCTGCTTTAGATATTACTGTTCTTGTTTCTTGAGTTGTTTCTAATATAGTATTTCCTTCTGAATCTACAACTTTTGTGTAAAATGTTGGTTCTATATAAACTCCATTATTTGCAATCATTGCATATGCTGCTGCCATTTCTAATGGGCTTATACCCTTTGTTAGTCCTCCTAAAGATAGTCCTAAATAATTATCTTTTTCATCATCAATTGTTGATATTCCCATTTTCTTTAAATATTCTATTGAATTCGATACACCTATTTGTTGTATTCCTTTAACCATAGGTATGTTTTGCGATGTTCCAATTGCATATCTAACAGTAACTAAACCTTTATTTCCTGTAGAGTTTTTAACTGGATATGTACCTCCTGAAAAAGTAGTTGGTACATCATCATAAACTGTTCCTGCAGTTATTTTTCCTGTTTCAATTCCTGGTACAAGCACTGCTAGAGGTTTCATTGAAGATCCTGTTTGCCTAATACTTTGTGTTGCTCTATTTAATCCAAAAGATGTATTTTTTTCTCCCAAACCTCCAACTGTTCCTAAAACATAACCTGTTGTATGATCAATTATAACCATTGCTGCTTGCGATGTAACATAATTTCCTTTTTCATCTTTAGTTTTCTTAGAAGTTGTTTGATATTTTGTTTTTTCAAATTCAGTTTCCATTTTTTCTTGTATTTCTGTATTTTGAGTTGTATAAATAGTAAGTCCACTACTCTTTACATATAGCTCTGTATATTGTCTACTCCAGTCCTCATGTATTTCCATTAGATCTTTAATTACTTGCTCAACTGCTGCATCTGTATGATATGAGTATACATTTGCAGATATTTGACCCTTAGTAAATACTAATCCATTATTTACTTCAGTTAATGCAGTATCATATTCTTCTCCATTAATTTTTCCTAATTCCAACATTTTTGCAAGTACTGTTTTTACTCTTCTATTAATTAATTCCATTCTTTCCGCTTTTGCTTCTTCATCTACAAAAGGATTGTAGCTATTTGGTGAATTATTTATCCCCGCTAAAAATGCACTTTCAGCCAAAGTAAGTTCACTTGCAGATTTATCAAAGTAATAATTTGATGCAACCTCTACACCACAAATATTACTTCCTCCTAAATATATTAAGTTTAAATATAATTCTAAGATTTGGTTTTTAGAAAGTTCTTGTTCTATGTAATATGCTCTTGCCATTTCTTTTATTTTTCTAGTAGAACTTCTTTCATCTTCTTTAGTTAAGTTTTTTACTAATTGTTGTGTAATAGTACTTCCACCATAACTTGCAGAACCTATTCCTATTTTGCTAAGTCCCCATTTTATTGTAGCAGAAGCTGTTCTTTTTATATCTACACCATTATGTTCTTCAAATCTTTCATCTTCAATTGAAACAAATGCTAATGGAATATATTTAGACATTTCTGAAAGAGTTATTATTTCTCTATTTTCATCCCCTCTAAATACTGCTATTGTTTCTCCATTTATATCTTTTGCAACAGAGTTCTCATATTGAATAACTAGTGTTGACATATCTAATTTTGCATTTTTCATTATGCTATATACTTTTCCTACTAAAATCCCAGCAACAACAAGTACAATAAATAATAAAACTAAAAATACTCTTTTAATTATTTTTCTATTTTTTGTTTTTTGTTTTTTATCCTTTTTATTTTTATCTTTTTTCTTATATACTTTTGTTTTTTGTTTTTCTTCCATAAAGAGAATACCCCCTTTTTTCTACCTTGTATATTATATTATATATGATTTTAAAATTCAAGATAAATATTTATTATTTCTATCCTTTAACATATGTTTTTTAGCTATAAAAATAAAAAACAATTCGAAATATCATCTCGAATTGTTTTTTATAAATAAATTATATTTTAATTACTACTATCTACATAATTATATTCTATTGTGTATTCTAATGAAGAATCTATCCAATCTTCTCCAAATGTAATTTCACTCCATTGTTCTTCTGTTCCTGCATAGTAGATTTTATTTATTGAAGTCTCTGCAAAAGCTTCAGCATCTATAATCTTCAAACTTTTAGGAAAATAAAGACTAATAGCCTCATTCATATCATAAACAACAAAGACTTGACTATCAATTTTTTCTACTCCTTCTTCAAAAATAATTCTTTCAAGGTTAGGTCCATCAAAGGCATCATACCCAATAGTTTCAATCGTTGAAGGTATAATAATCTCTTCTAAACAAGTGAAATAAAAAGCTTGATCAGCTATGGTTTTCAAATTAGGATGGAGCTCAACACTTTTAATTCCTGTCTCCCAAAAGGCATATCTAGGAATTTCCGTAACTCCTTCTGGAATTACAAGATCTTCTATTAAATTTACATTATATCCAAAAGCCTCTTCCCCGATGCTCAAAAGATTGGCCGGAAGAGAATCGATAGTTAATTTATTGCAAAAGCAGAATGCGCTATCACCGATAGACGTCAAATTATCGTGCCAAATGACTTTTTCTAAGTTATAGCAACTGTTAAACGCGTAATCACCTATAGAAGTGACACTATCAGGTATCACTACTCTAATTAAATTTTCACAACAATCAAAAGCTGACTTACCTATACTTGTTACTTTATACCATGTCCCATCTTCATCTTGGAATGTCGCTGGAATTATTAATTCTTCTATTTCATCTGTATATCCTATTTTAGCCCTATTTTCCGGTGTTATTGTAAAATTTTTATACTCTTGTTCTGATGATGGTGTATTATTAATATAGTCATCTATGTTGTTATACCATGTTTGTCCTACTTTTATCCTTCCACTTGCTAATTCTTGTTCTTTATTCACAGAGTTTTTCGTATCTCCTACTGCTTTTCCTGCATATTCAAATAGTCCTCCATTTACTGCTATACTTATTGTTACTCCCACTAAAATTAACATTACTATTATTGTTATTACTAATGCTATTAATGTTATTCCTCTGTTTGCTTTTGTTCTTCTTTTCTCTTTCATTTGTTTTCCCCCTATTTTTATCTAATATTTTCTTTAATTAGTAATCGATTAAAACCGCTTACTACATTTTGTTTTTTATTTGTATTATCTGTTTCCTTAGGTTTTTACTAATCTATATAAAAATTCTATATTATATTGTTTGTTTTGTCAAGATATAGTTTGTAATCTAATTATTTATAAATCTTCTATTATATCTTGTATGTTTGTTACTATTTTTGCTCCATTTTTTATTAATTCATTACTTCCGTTTTGATCCTTTATTTGTTATATTTCCGTGGTACCACATATATATTTTTACCTTGTTCTAATGCATAATCTACTGTTATTAATGCTCCACTTTTTTCTCCCGCTTCAATTACAAGTACTCCATCTGATAATCCACTTATAATTCTATTTCTTCTTGGAAAATTTTCTTTATTTGGTTTTGTTCCTAGCGAATATTCTGAAATTATTAATCCACCATTGTTTATTATCTCACTCATCAATTCTTTGTTTTCTTTAGGATATATTAAATCAATACCTGTTCCAATAACTGCAATTGTTTTTCTTTTAGCTTGCAAAGTTCCTATATGTGCCGCACTATCTATTCCTTTTGCCAATCCACTAATTATTGTTATATTGTTTTTGGCTAGTAAATATGCAAATGTTTCAGACATAGTTTTTCCATAATCAGAGCAATTTCTGCTCCCCACTATCGCAATACTTTTTTCATTAATTATTTTTTTATTTCCTAAAGCATATAAACAAATTGGTGAATTATCTATATTTTTTAATTTATTTGGATACTCTTTATCTAGTATTGTTATTAATTCTATATTGTGTTTTAATATATATTGCTCATGTAGTTTTAAATTTTTTCTATATTCTAAATTTAGTATTTTATTTATTTCTTCTTTGGTGAAAATTTTCTTTATTTTTTCATTCTTTAAATTCCATATGTCCTCTATATTATATGTTTCTAGACATTTTTTTATTTTTTTGGGGCTTATGTCTATTTTAGATAGCCATATCCAGTATTTTAATTTTTGCATATTTTTCCTTTCTGCCCCCAACCAAAAATATATCCGCCTCATCTCGTCGGAGTTTATCTTCATGTTATAATTACAAATTATTTGGTAATAAATTTGCCCTAATTTTTTGCAGCTTTTATAATATTATTCATAAGCATTGCTATTGTCATTGGACCAACGCCTCCTGGCACTGGTGTAATATATGATGCTTTTTTAGATACATTTTCAAAATCTACATCACCACATACTTTTCCATCTTCATTTCTATTTATTCCTACATCTATAACTACTGCATCTTCCTTTATCATGTCTTCTGTTACAAATTTAGGTTTTCCAATTGCTGCAATTAATATATCTGCTTGTTTCGTTATTTCAGCTAGATTTTTTGTTTTAGAATGACATACTGTAACTGTTGCATTTTTATTTAACATGCATTGTATCATAGGTTTACCAACAATATTACTTCTTCCTATTATAACAGCATGTTTCCCTTGAATTTCTATGTTATATTCAGCAAGCATTCTCATTATTCCAAATGGCGTACAAGATACAAAGCAGTCTTGATTTAAACTTAGTTTTCCAATATTTACAGGATGGAATCCATCTACATCTTTTTCTGGTTTTATTGTTCTAAAAGCTAAATTTATATCCAAATGACTTGGAATTGGACTTTGAAGTAAAATTCCATGAACATCTTCTCTATTATTTAACTCCTCTATTAAATTTAAAAGCTCTTCATCTCGAATATTTTCATCTAATAAGAACTCTTCAAATTCTATTCCTACTTCTTCACATGCTCTACTTTTATTTCTTACATAAATTTTAGAACCTGGGTCTTCTCCAACCATTATAACTGCAAGTTTTGGAAAAATATTTTTTTGTTTTAATTCGTCTGCTTTTTTCTTCAACTCTTCTCTAACCTTTTTAGAAATAATTTTTCCATCTAAAATAACTGCCATCTTTACATCACTTCTTTTCTTAAAATTTTAAGGTTATTATATCATATATATATGATTTTGCAATTGTTTTTTATATATAAAAAGCCCCTCTAAAATTAGAGGGATTATTTTTTACTTTGTTCCAAATATTCTATCTCCTGCATCTCCTAATCCTGGTACTATGTATGCATTTTCATTTAATTTTTCGTCTATTGCAGCACAATAAATTTGAACATCTGGATGTGCTTTTTCTAATCTTTCTATTCCTTCTGGGGCAGCTATTATGCATAAGAATTTTATTTTTGTTACTCCTTCTTTTTTTAGAAGTTCTATTGCATCTAATCCAGAACCACCAGTTGCAAGCATTGGATCTAATATTATTACTTCTCTTTTATCTATGTCTTTTGGAACTTTAAAGAAATATACATTTGGTTCAAATGTTTCTTCATCTCTATACATTCCTATATGTCCAATTTTTGCATTTGGAATTACATTTATAATTCCATCTAACATTCCTGTTCCTGCCCTTAAAATCGGAACAAATGCATAATGATTTTCGTCTATTTTATGTGTTTTCATTTTCTTTATTGGTGTTTCTACTTCTGTTTCATAAGATTTTGCATCTTTCATTGCTTCATAACAAAGTATTGTTGCAAGTTCTGATATTATTTCTCTAAATTCTTTTGTACCTGTTCTTTTGTCTCTTAAAATTGCTAGTTTGTGTTCTACTAGTGGATGATTTAATTCGATTGCTTTCATATAAAACCTCCTAATTTTTTTAATTTATGTCAAAAGATTAAATAGAATCATTGCAATTTTGTAGGGGTTGGTCTTGACCGACCCGATAATATTTTACTTTACCGGCTGGTTAAGTCCAGTCCCTACAAATTCTCATCAAAATATATTAACAACCTACATCTTATCTGGCATTTCCATTCCAAGCAAGCCAGCCCCAATTTTTAGTACAGTTCCACATGCATATGTTAAATAAAGTCTAGCTTCTTGTAATTCTTTATCTTCGTTTATTATTTTATTATTATTATAAAATGTACTAAAGTTCTGTGCCAGATTTATTAAGTATCTTGCAATAATTGATGGTTCATTTTTTTCTGCTGCAAGTATTATTATATTTGAAAAATCATATAATAATTTAGCCATTTCTATTACTTCATCTTCTTTTAGTAAATCGAAATTTACTTTATTTATATCTGGCTTATAGCCTGCTTTTTCCATCAGGCTTTTTGTTCTTACGTAGATGTATTGCATATAAGGTCCTGTTTCTCCTTGGAAATTTAGTAATGTATCCCAATCAAATATTTCATCTTTGATTCTGCTGTTATATAGGTCATTAAATATTATTGCTCCAACTCCTACTTTTCTTGCAACATCATCTTTATTTTCTAAGTTTGGATTTTTTTCTTCTACAATTTTTTTAGATTTATTAATGGCTTCTTGCAAAATATCTTCTAGAAAAACTGAGTTTCCTTTTCTACTTCCAATTTTTTCTCCATCTTTATCTACTACTAAACCGAATGGTACATGAACAGCTTTTTTAACATATTCTTCATAACCCATTTTTTCTAAAACTTTAAAAAATTGTTCAAAATGTAATTTTTGTTCTGCTCCTACTACATAAACCATTTTATCAAATTTATATGTATTCATCCTATCTATAAAAGCAGTAATATCACGTGTTGCATAAATTGTAGTTCCCGCAGAAGTTATTATTATACATGGTGGCATATTATATTCTTCTAAGTCAACAATTTTTGCCCCCTGACTTTCTTGTAATAATCCTTTTTCTTCTAATTCTTTAACAATTGCATCCATTTTATCATTATAATATGCTTCTCCATTATAAGAATCAAATTTAGAGTTAAGTAAGTTATATGTTTTGTTATAATTGTCTATACTTACTTTTCTTATCCATTCCCAAGTTTTAGTTGTGTATTCGTCCCCATCTTCTAACTTTTTAAACCAGCTTCTTGCCATATCAGTTAAATCTGGATTTTGTTTTTCTTCTTCATTAAATCTTACATATATTTTAAGTAAGCTATTTATGCTATCATTTTCTAAATCATATTCATCTTTCCAAAGTTCCACACCGGACATTACTTTTCCAAATTGAAGACCCCAGTCTCCAAGATAGTTTATTCCAACTGTATTATAAC
Source organism: Clostridia bacterium (assembly GCA_045593405.1). Taxonomy (GTDB): domain Bacteria; phylum Bacillota; class Clostridia; order TANB77; family CAG-508; genus UMGS1933. The sequence continues at coordinate 145,773 of JAZNWN010000003.1, read as the reverse complement.
CTAATGCATTATATATTTTATATAATGCTCCACCTATTACAGTTGTACGCAAATGTCCTATATGGAATGGTTTTGCAACATTTGGAGAAGAGTATTCTATAACAGCGGTTTTTCCTTCTCCTATTTTACTATATCCATATTTTTCTTTTTTTTCATCAATTTCTTTTAGCACATTTTCTACTAAGACTTTCTTATTAATGAATATATTTAAATATCCACCTACTACCTCTATATTGTCTATTACAGTATTTTCTATTTTTATATTTTCTTTAATTTCTGTTGCAATTGCTGGAGGTGCTTTTTTTAAAGCTCTTGCCAGTTTAAAACAAGGGAAAGCATAATCTCCTAATTTTGTGTCTGGTGGCACTTCTAAATAATTCTCTAACTCTTCCCATTCTATCTTTGTTACTTCAGATATTAATTTAGCTATTTCTTGTTTGAAATTTATCATTATATCACCTTAATCATCCCGCCGCATCTCGTCTGGAATTTATATTTTTATTTTTTCGCTGCCCCATCCAAGAAAATGTAATTCGCTATCGCTCAAACATTTTCTAGGGCGGTCACCCCGGAATTGTTCTAAAATAAAAATATATAATTCCCTGCGTGCAGCTATTATTTCACAAAAATCATCTAAAAAATTCTAGTCCCCTAGACTTATTTCTAAATTTCTTGCTACTTTTATTAAATCATCGTCCATTGGCACTCTTTTTATTGATGTACTTTCTGTTCCTCCAGATCTTGCACCTATTTCTTTATTATTTCCAACAACATCTTCTAATGGCACATAATCTAATTTACCATTTTTTAATGTTACTAGGTTGTTAAATTTTCCTTCTAAAGCTAATTCCATTGCTTTATATCCATATTTTGTAGAAAGTACTCTATCGTAAGAAGTTGGTGTTCCTCCTCTTTGAACATAACCAAGTACTGTACATCTAGAAACCATACCTGTTTTTTCTTCTATATCTGCAGCTAATTTTTCTCCAATTCCTCCAAGTCTTACATTGTCTAAACCTTTTCCATCATCAACAACTTTTTTTACAACCATTTCTCCATCTTTTGGTTTAGCTCCTTCTGACACTACAACTATACTAAATTTCTTTCCTGCTGCTTTTCTTTTATTTATTTTCTCTACAACCTTATCTATATCATAAGGTATTTCTGGAATTAATGCCACATCTGCTCCACCTGCTATTGCAGATTCTAAAGCTATCCATCCTGCATATCTTCCCATTACTTCTAATACCATTACTCTATGATGAGACTCTGCTGTTGAATGTAATCTATCTAATGCTTCTGTTGCTACTGAAACTGCTGTATTGTAACCAAAAGTAATTTCTGTATGAGCAACATCATTATCTATTGTTTTTGGAACTCCTATTACATTTAGGCCTTTTACTGAAAAATCTCTTGCAGATTTTTGTGTTCCATCTCCACCTAAAGTAAAAATACAGTCAAATCCATCTCTTCTTACATTATCTATTGCAACCTGTGATAAATCTCTATATTCTACATTTCCATTTTCTTCAACCTTATAATTAAACAAATTTGTACTATTAGATGAACCAATTATAGTTCCTCCTCTGTGTAATAAACCAGATGCAGAACCATTTGAATCTAATCTTATAAATTCGTTTTTAAGCATTCCTTTATAACCTTCTATAAAACCATAACATTCAACATTATGTGCTTCTGCAGTTTTAACTATAGCACGAATTACTGCATTTAATCCTGGGCAATCTCCCCCATTAGTAATAATTGCAACCTTTTTTATCATAATACATTTTCCTTTCGTATCTTCCTATTTTCTTACTATATTATACCAAGAAAAAAAATATTTACAAGTAATTTCTTAAATATTTTCTTACACTTCTCTAATAAATTTTATAGGGGCGCAATCATGCGCCCCTACTTATATAAATATTAATATTATCAATAATAGATTTTATTAGAATTATTGAAAATCTATTACATCTATCCAGTTCATTAAGAAAGTTTTTTCTTCTTCACTTGCTTTTGATATGTGTGCAGCTGCTACTATTGGTATCCATCTTTTTATATATTGTTTTTCTATTTCTGTTTTTTCTGAAAATAAATCTAAATATCTATCTGCCACTTCTTTTTTATCATTTAAACAAAATAAAAGATAAGTTCTTGCTGCGTCTGCTGAGCCATTTCCTTGTGTTACATGTGCCCAATCTATTACATGAACTTCGCCATTTTCTTTTATAATTACATTACTTGGGTTAAAATCTCCATGGCATATTTTTTTATGTTTTGGCATGCCTTCAAGTCTTGTATTTAATTCATATTTAATCTCATTACTGATATCAGCTTCTTCTATTTTTCTTTGCATTTTATCTTTTAATTTATTTAGAAGTGGTGCTTCTTTTGATAATATATTTATTTGGGTATCTACAAATAAATTTAAATATTCTTCTAGTTTTTCTGGATTTTCTTCCATTAAACTTTCTAATGTTCTTCCTTCAATATGTTCAGATACAAGAGCCCATCTGTCTCCTATTTTTGTTACTTCTACTAAGCTTGGAATATTTAAACCTGTTTCTTCTACTCTTGCTTGATTTACTGCTTCATTTAAAATATCTGATTTTGAATAGTTTGAAACAAATAGTTTTATTGTTTTATCATTATCTTTATATACTGTTTTTGTACTTCTTTCAGCAATTGGGTTATCTAAATTATAATACATAATTTCAATCTCCTTTTTATTTTAATTTTTAGATATTGTAGGGGCGATTTTAATCGCCCGTTCTTCGAAGCGCGGGCGAACAAGTTCGCCCCTACAACGTTTGCAGTAATCAAAATTTCATATATCTACGGGTCGCCCAGGAGTGCTACCCCTCCCTACAATTCTTTATTTACCATAATATGCTCTAAGATACATCTCCTTAATCTCACTCATTAATGGATATCTTGGGTTTGCTCCTGTACATTGATCATCAAATGCTTGCTCTGTCATTTCGTCTAACGTTGCTAGGAAATCTTTTTCTTCTATTCCATATTCTTTTATTGATTTCTTAATTCCAACTTTTTCTTTTAGAACATCTATTGCTTTTATTAAATTTTCTAATTTTTCTTCGTTTGTGCTTCCACCTAAGTTCAAATAATCTGCAACTTCTGCATATTTTTCTATTGTGTGTGGATGGTCATATTGTGGAAATGTTCCCATTTTAGCTGGTACTTCGCTACTATTAAATCTTAACACTTCATTTATCAAAAGTGCATTTGCCACACCGTGTGGCAAGTGATGGAAAGAACCTAATTTATGTGCCATAGAATGGCATACTCCTAAAAATGCATTTGCAAATGCCATCCCAGCCATTGTTGCAGCATTTGCCATTTTTTCTCTTGCCTCTACATCATTTTGTCCATCATCATATGCTCTTGGTAAATATTCAAATACCATTTTTAATGAACGCATAGCTAAACTATCTGTATAATCTGTTGCAAGCATAGATGCTAATGCTTCTAAATCATGAGTCACTGCATCTATTCCTGATGCTGAAGTCAAACCTTTTGGTGCGCTCATCATTAAATCCGGGTCAACAATTGCCATATTAGGCATTAATTCATAATCTGCCAAAGGATATTTCACTCCTGTTTGATCATCTGTTATAACTGCAAAAGGTGTTACTTCTGAACCTGTACCTGCAGATGTAGGTACAGCTATAAAATATGCTTTTTCTCCCATTTTTGGGAATGTGTAAACTCTTTTTCTTATATCTTGAAATCTCATTGCTAAATCTTGGAAGTCTACTTCTGGATGTTCATACATTACCCACATGATTTTTGCAGCATCCATTGCACTTCCTCCACCAATTGCTATTATACAGTCTGGTTCAAAAGCCACCATTTCTTTTGTTCCTTCTTTTGCACTTGCAAGTGTTGGATCTGGTTCTACATTGAAGAATGTAGTATGTTCTATCCCCATTTCATCTAATTTATTTGTTATAACTTTTGTATATCCATTTTTATATAGAAAAGTATCTGTTACTATAAATACTTTTTTCTTTCTCATTACATTTTTTAATTCATCTAGCGCTACCGGTAAACAACCTTTTTTAATATATACCTTCTCAGGTGCTCTAAACCAAAGCATATTTTCTCTCCTTTCGGCTACTGTTTTTATATTTAATAAATGTTTTACTCCTACATTTTCTGATACTGAATTTCCACCCCAAGAGCCACATCCTAAAGTTAGTGATGGCGCTAATTTAAAGTTGTATAAATCTCCTATTCCTCCTTGTGAAGAAGGTGTATTTATTAGAATTCTACAAGTTTTCATTCTTTTTCCAAATTCTTCTATCTTTTCTTGTTCTTTTATTGTATCTATATACAAAGATGATGTATGACCATATCCTCCATCTGCAATTAGATGTTCTGCCTTGTCTAATGCATCTGTAAAATTATCTGCTCTATACATTGCTAAAACTGGAGATAATTTTTCATGTGCAAATTCTTCAGATAAATCTACACTTGTTACTTCTCCTATTAATATTTTTGTATTCTCTGGAACTTCAACTCCTGCAAGTCCTGCTATAGTATGAGCTTTTTGTCCTACTATTTTAGCATTTAGAGCTCCATTTATGATTATAGTTTTTCTAACCTTTTCAATTTCTTCTTTATTTAAGAAGTAACATCCTCTTTTTGCAAATTCTGCTTTTACCTCATTATATATAGAATTTAGAGCGATTACAGATTGTTCTGAAGCACATATCATTCCATTATCAAATGTTTTTGAATGTATTATTGAATTAACTGCCAAAACAATGTCTGCAGATTCGTCTATAATTGCAGGTGTATTTCCTGGTCCCACTCCTATTGCAGGTTTTCCACTTGAATATGCAGCTCTTACCATTCCTGGCCCACCAGTAGCTAAAGTCATATCGCATTCTTTCATTACCATGTTACTTAAATCTAATGATGGCACATCTATCCATCCAATAATTCCCTCTGGTGCCCCAGCTTCTACTGCTGCTTCTAGAATTACTTTTGCAGCTTCTATTGTAGATTTTTTTGCCCTTGGATGTGGGCTTATTATTATTCCATTTCTTGTTTTTAATGCTAATAATGTTTTAAAAATAGCTGTTGATGTTGGATTTGTTGTTGGAATTACTGCTGCAATTACTCCAATTGGTTCTGCAATTTTTCTTATTCCAAATTGTTTATCTTCTTCTATAACACCACATGTTCTTGTATTTCTATAAGCATTATAAATGTATTCTGAAGCATAATGGTTTTTGATGACCTTATCTTCTACAACACCCATTCCAGTTTCTTCTACTGCCATTTTTGCAAGAGGTATTCTCATTTTATTCGCTGCTGTAGCTGCTGCAAAAAAGATTTTATCCACTTTTTCTTGACTAAATGTTGCAAATTCCTTTTGCGCTTTTCTAATGTTTTCTAATCTTACAGTTAAACTCTCTATGCTATCTACTAATTCATAGCTTTTACTCATTATCTATCCTTCCTTTCTAATATTAACAAATCTTTTATAACATATAATATATATTTTTTCAATTGATTTTTTCATTATTTTAGATTATTTTTTATTCATATTAATACTTTTTTATATGTGTTTTTTTAGGATTTATATTTGAGATTTTTATAATAAAACCAAATACAAAACACCAGACACATAAATTATTATTCCCATTTTATTACAAATAAGACAAAAAGGTAATATTAAAATTAAATATTACCTTTTACTGTTTTATATACATAAAAACTTCCTATAATAAGAATTGCTCGATCCGAATAATTTTTTCGTGTATAATCAATTGCTTCCACCAATTCTTTTTGATAGATATTTTTCTCATTTAAGTATTCTTTTGATATATTATATAATTCCTCTTTCGATACATATCTATTTTTATCATTTCCTGATGTAAAGATAAATATTGCGCTTTTGTCTGTACATATTTTTTTTAATATTGTTTTATAGTCTTTTGTTTTCAATATGGAAACTATATAAACTCTTTCATAATTACTAAAATATACATTAATATTTTCCATTAAATTATCTATTGCACTTTCATTATGCCCTCCATCAAAAACAATTAGAGGATTTGTACTTAATGTTTCAAATCTAGCTTTATGAATTACATTTTTTAGACCTAATTCTATAGCTTCACTAGAAATTTGGTATCCTTTTTCCTTTAAAATATTTATGCATTCTAATACCTCGATTGCATTATTAACTTGTTTTTTTCCTTTTAAGTTAATTCTTACATTTTTATATTGTTTAAAGTCAAATTGTTGCAAATCTTCATGCCATTTGTAATTTTTTATGTCTCCTTCATCTAGCAAATGTAATAAAGTTTCTTTACTTTCACATTTTTCTTGTATTATAGAATTAATATTTTGTTCTTGTTTAACAAATATTGTATCTGAATTTTTCTTTATAATCCCTGCTTTGTGTCTAGTTATACTCTCTATACTATTTCCTAATATATCTATATGATCATATCCTATATTAGTTATTATAGAAACCATTGAATCTACAATATTGGTACAATCTGTTTCTCCACCTAATCCTGTTTCCAATATTGCAAAATCACATTCATTTTTTGCAAAATAAATAAGAACTAAAGATGTAATTATTTCAAACCATTTTACAGGAATTTCATGATTTCTGTTATATTCATCAACTACTTTAGATAAAGGGATTATAATTTCTTCTACTTCTTCATCTGAAATTTCTTTATTATTTATATATATTCCATCATTAAATTTAATTAAATGTGGTGAAATAAATTTTCCTACCTTATATTTTGTATGTGAAAAAATACTAGATAACATTTCACATACACTGCCTTTCCCATTAGTTCCCGCCACATGAATTATTTTTAACTTTTTCTCTGGATTATCAAATCTATCCATAATATATTTCATTGCATTTAAAGTAGGATCTTTTGTAAATTTATCAAATTTATCTAGATATTTGTCTATGTCCATATTCTCTCCTCTATTACTCTAACATTTATTAAGACCTATGTTTAAACACATAGGTCTTAAATTTATTATTTAGCTTTATTAACACTTTTTGTACCTACTCTTATTTTATTATCTTCTTTTCTTCTATCGCTTTTAACTTTTTCATCTTTTTTTCTTCTATCTTCAAACATATTTCCAGCTTTATCTATTATCATTTTTATCACCTCAATTTTTCTATTCAGATTAATATGAGTATATCAAAAAATAGTAAGGCTAGTCAAGTAAAAATTAAATTAATAAATCCCTTCCATTCCTGCTGGCATTTGGTTATGCCCATCACATTCACATTTTTTTACTTCTTTTTTATCTGTTACTACACTTTCTGTTGTAAGTATCATAGATGCAATACTTGCCGCATTTTGTAAAGCTGAACGTGTTACCTTGGTCGGATCTACTATTCCTTCTTTTTTCATATCTACATATTCTTCTTTTGCTGCATTAAATCCAATACCAATCTTACTTGTTTTTATTTTTTGTAAAATTACAGCACCTTCTACTCCTGCATTTGTAGCTATTTGCCTTAATGGTTCTTCTAATGCTCTTAATACTATTTTTGCACCTAGTTTTTCATCATCTTGCAAAGTTTCTACTATTTTTTCTACTTTTGGCATTACATTAATTAGTGCTGTTCCTCCTCCAGATACAATTCCTTCTTCTACTGCTGCTTTTGTTGCAGATAGAGCATCTTCAATTCTTAATTTTTTCTCCTTCATTTCAACTTCTGTTGCTGCTCCAACTTCTATTACTGCAACTCCTCCTGCAATTTTTGCAAGTCTTTCTTGTAAGTTTTCTTTATCAAATTCACTTAGAGTTTCTTCTATTTGCGCTTTTACTTGTTTTACTCTGGAAGCTAATTCTTCTTTATCTCCTAATCCATCTACTATTATTGTGTTCTCTTTTTGAACTTTTACTTGTCTTGCTCTTCCTAATTGTTCTAGCATTGTATCTTTTAAATCTAGTCCTAAGTCTGAAGTTATTACTTCTCCTCCTGTAAGAACTGCTATGTCTTCCAACATTTCTTTTCTTCTATCTCCAAAACCTGGTGCTTTTACTGCTACTACATTTAATACTCCTCTTAGTTTATTTAAAACTAATGTAGATAAAGCTTCTCCTTCTATATCATCTGCAATTATTACAAGTTTTCCTGATGCTCCCATTACAGCTTCTAAAAGTGGTAATATTTCTTGAATATTTCCAATTTTTTTATCTGTTATTAATATATAAGGATTTTCCATTATAGTTTCCATTTTTTCTGTATCTGTTACAAAATATGGTGATATATAACCTTTATCAAATTGCATTCCTTCTACCACATTTAAGCCAGTTGTTGCAGTTTTTGATTCTTCTATTGTTATTACACCATCTTTGCTTACTTTTTCCATTGCATCTGCAATTAATTCTCCAATTTCTTGATTATTTGCAGATATACTTGCAACTCTTGCAATATCTTCTTTTCCATTTATTTCTGAGCTTATTTCTTTTAAACCTTCAATAGCTGTTCCAACAGCTTTATCTATTCCTCTTTTTATTGCCATAGGATCTCCACCTGCAGCAACATTTCTTACCCCTTCTTTTATTATTGCTTGAGCCAAAACTGTTGCTGTTGTAGTTCCATCTCCTGCAACATCATTTGTTTTTGTTGCTACTTCTTTTACAAGTCTTGCTCCTATGTTTTCATATGGATCATCTAGTTCTATTTCTTTTGCTATTGTTACACCATCATTTGTAATTAATGGTGCTCCATAATTTTTATCTAATACAACATTTCTTCCTTTTGGTCCTAATGTTACTTTAACTGTGTCTGCTAAAATGTTTACTCCATCTAACATCTTTTTTCTGGCATCTTCACCAAACTTAATTTCCTTTGACATAATTTAACCTCTCCCTTTTACGATTATTTGTATAGGTCGATCTTGACCTATCCGCTAATTACGGGCTGGTCAAGACCAGCCCCTACACATCTATTCTATTATTGCTAATACATCATCTTGTTTTACTATTAAATAGTCTTCCCCCTCATATTTTACTTCTGTTCCAGAATATTTGCTTACTATTACTCTGTCCCCTTTTTTTATATACATTTTTACTTCTTTTCCTTCTATATGTGTTATCCCTGGTCCTACCTCAATTACTTCTGCTATTTGTGGTTTTTCTTTTGCTCCGCTTGATAAAATAATTCCACTTTTTGTTGTTTCCTCTTCTTCTTTCATTTTTATTAAAACTCTATCTGCTACTGGTTTTATCATACTCTAAATCAATCCTCCTTCAAATATTTTAGCAGTCTTTTAATTTGACTGCTAATAATTTATACCTATTTACATTAAATGTCAATAGGTTTTAAGAAATTTTTTTTACTTTCTATTCACTCCAATTATTCCCCCAATTGCACCTGCAATTACACTTACAATTATCATGATAATTGAATATATGTTTAAAGAAAAGTTCTGACCTATTATACTTGATAGTAAATATATTACCAAAATATAAATTAAACCAACTAACGCTCCATTTGTAAGTCCATTTTTTCTTATATTTAAACTACTTATTAAACTTCCTGCCAATATACTTATTCCTGTTATCGCAATTATAAATATAGGCATAGTATTTTCATTTAAACTTGTATATGTAAGCAACGCTGAATATATTAGTAACAAAACTATTGTAATAACAACTGATGCTGTACTTCCTTTTAAAACCCTAATCAAATTACTACCTGTTCCTTCTACTGTCATTTCTTTCATTTTTATCATTCAAATCACCTAAAATTATTATATTCAGAAAATCCTCTTATAGAACAAAATTTTTTAATATAACTGTAAGGGCAGGGATGGAACCCTGCCCTTTACAAAGGGCGGACATGGAAGTCCGCCCCTACATATCAATTTTTATATTATTAACTCAATTATTATTCCTGAAATCACACCAATTGCATATAATATTGAAACTATCTTTATATTTTCTTTTATGTTTTTGTTTACTTTAAATAAAACTATTACTCCAAGTCCTGAGTTTACTAGTAATCCACCTATTAATGTTCCTATTCCTATTACACCACTTACAAATAATTCTGTTAATACTACTGAAGATGCACAGTTTGGAATAAGCCCAACTAAACCTGCAAGTATTGGTCCAAGTATTGGTCTATTTAATATTAAGCCCGCTAGAGCTTCTTCTCCAACTATATGTAATACAAAATTTAAAGCTAATGAAATAATTAATATAAATGCAAATATTTGAATTGTATGTTTTATTGAAGATTTTAATATACTTTCTTCACAATGACAGTGATCATGCTCACACAATTCATGTATATGTTCTCTATTTTCTTCTTTCTTTCTAAAAATCAAATCTATTAAAAATCCTGCAATTATACCAATTACAACTTTTATTGCCACGATTTTTAAAACTAGTCCAATGTTTGTTCCATTTGATATTAATATTGGAAGCATTTCGTCTGATGTTGATAAATATATTGATATTAATGTTCCGAGTTGTGATTACTCTTCCTGCATATAAGTTTGTTGCAGATACAGAAAATCCACATTGTGGAATTGCTCCAAGCAATCCTCCAAATATTGGTCCAAATTTTCCTGATTTTTTGATTACATTTTTTGACTTCTCACTTGTTTTGTGTTCTAAATATTCCATTAGTAAATATGTGAGAAATAAAAATGGTAATATTTTCAAAGTATCTACTAATGTATGTATTATAATGTGCGACATATATTTCTCCTTATTGGTTTGTATTTGGTATTTGGTGTTTTTTAATTTAGCATTTTTATTCCAAAAACCAAATACCAAACACAAAATACTTTTATTATGCTGTTTTGTTTGTTCCAGCTTTTTTCTTTTTTACTGGTGTTTCTTTTTTTGGTTCCTCTATTACTTTATTTTCATTTATTATTAATGTTGGTTCTTTTTTGTTTGCTACTGTTTCTTTTGTTATTATACATTTTTCTATTTTTGGATTTGTTGGTATATCAAACATAATATCTCTCATTATGTCTTCTATTATTGACCTTAATCCTCTTGCACCAGTGTTTCTTTCTATTGCTTTTTCTACTATTGCATTCAATGCTTCTTTTTCAAATTCAAGTTCTACTCCATCTAGTTCCAATAATTTTTTATATTGTTTTACTAAAGCATTTTTAGGTTTTGTAACTATTTCTACTAATGCATCTCTATCTAATTCTTGAAGTGTTGCTATAATTGGAAGTCTTCCAACAAATTCTGGAATTAAACCAAATTTTAATAAATCTTGTGGTAATAGTTCTTCAAAAACTTTATATGTGTGTTGTTCTTTTTTGCTTTCAATTTGGGCATTAAATCCCATTGATTTTTTTCCAGTTCTGTCTTTTATTATTTTTTCTAGTCCTTCAAATGCTCCTCCACATATAAATAAAATATTGCTAGTATCTATTTGTATTAATTCTTGATGAGGATGTTTTCTTCCCCCTTGTGGTGGTACAGATGCTACTGTTCCTTCTATTATTTTTAATAATGCTTGTTGAACGCCTTCTCCACTTACATCTCTTGTTATTGAAGGGTTTTCAGATTTTCTAGATATTTTATCTATTTCATCTATATATACAATACCTTTTTGTGCTTTTTCTATATCATATTCCGCAGATTGTATTAGTTTTAATAAGATGTTTTCCACATCTTCCCCAACATATCCTGCTTCTGTAAGTGTTGTTGCATCTGCTATTGCGAATGGGACATTAAGAATCCTAGCTAATGTTTGTGCAAGAAGTGTTTTCCCTGAACCTGTTGGTCCAAGAAGTAATACATTACTTTTTTGAATTTCTACTTCATCTATAATTTCTTTGCAATTTATTCTTTTATAATGGTTATATACTGCAACTGATAAAGTTTTTTTAGCTTCTTCTTGACCAATAACATATTCATCAAGTATTGCCTTTATTTCTGCTGGTGTTGGTATTTTTTCAGATTTAACATCTGTGTATCCTTTTTCGTCTTCATATATTTCATTATCCATAATGTTATTACACACACCAATACATTCATCACAAATAAAAACATTTGGACCTGCTATTATCTTTTTTACCATTTCTTGTGGTTTTCCACAAAAAGAACATCTTATACCATTACTCGTTTTCTTATTTGCCATTTTTTCTCCTCCCGTTTGTAGGGGCTAGTCAAGATTAGCCCGCGGGTCGGTCAAGACCGACCCCTACAGTTTTATTTTCTTTCGTCTAATATTTCATCTATTAATCCATATTCTAGAGCTTGCTCTGCTGTCATAAAATTATCTCTTTCTGTATCTGCTTCTATTTTTTCTAGACTTTGACCAGTTTTTTCACTTAAGAATTTATTCAATTTTTCTCTAGTTTTTACCATGTGGTCTGCATGTATTTTTATTTCTGTTGCTTGACCTGAAAGTCCTCCAGAAATTAATGGTTGATGTATCATTATTTCTGCATTTTTAGTTGCCATTCTTTTTCCTTTTGTTCCTGCAGATAAAAGCACTGCTCCCATACTTGCAGCTAATCCTATACAAATTGTGTTTACTGGACATTTTATATAATTCATTGTGTCTACAATTGCCATTCCATCTGTTATAGAACCTCCTGGGCTATTTATATAAAATGATATTTCTTTATCTGGATCTTCTGATTCTAAAAATAACATTTGTGCTATTACTAAACTTGCTGTTGCATGATTTACATCCTCACTTAAAAATATAATTCTGTCTTTTAATAATCTTGAGAAAATATCGTATGATCTTTCTCCTCTACTTGTTTGTTCAACAACATATGGGACTAAACTATTATCCATATTTTTACCTCCTAAAATTATCCTTTTTAAATCCGCCAAATCTCGTCGGAGTTTATATATTTTAATTCGCTCATTTCTTCCCACCGGCGCTGTAACAATGCTTCGCATTTAACAGCCCACGGCGGTCCCCACGAGGAAATTCCCTTTTAAAATATATAAAACTCCTGCGTTTGGCTACTTTATTCATATTTTTATATATAATACTTTGATCTGGTTGAAAAGTGGGGCAGGTTTTTTAAAGTTTTTTAGAAAGACCAGCCCCATTTTTTATTATTTTATTTTTGCATTTGATACTATGAATTCTATTGTTTTTTCTGTTTTTAAGTTTTCTTTTACATAGTTTATTAGTTGTTCATTCTTTTTCACATCTTCTTCTTTTTGTCCATACATTTTTGCCATTTCTGCTATTTTTGAAGATATTTCTTCTTCTGTTACTTCTATTTTAGCATCATTTGATACTGCTTCTAATACTAATCTTGATTTTACTTGTTTTTCTGCTTGTGGTTTGTACTCGTCTCTAAATTCTTGTCTTGTTTTTCCTATCATTTGAAGATAGTTATCTAAGTTCATTCCTTGGTATCCAAGTCTTGATTCCATGTCTTTTTCCATATTTTCTATTTCTGTTTCAATCATTCCTGATGGAATTTCTACTTTTGCATTTTTGCAAACAGCTTCAATTGCATCATCTTCAGTTTCATATTTTGCCTTTGTTTCATTTTGTTTTTCTTTACTTTCTCTTATTGATGCTTTTAATTCATCAATTGTATCAAATTCACTAATGTCTTTTGCTAATTCGTCATTTATTTCTGGCATTTCTTTTTTCTTTATTTCATGTAATTTTATTTTGAAAGTTGCATCTTTTCCAGCTAATTCTTTAGAGAAATATTCTTCTGGGAATTTAACTTTAATGTCTCTTTCTTCATTTAAATTCATTCCTATAATTTGATCTTCAAACCCTGGAATAAATGAATTACTTCCTATTGTTAATTCATAGTTTTCTGCTTTTCCACCTTCAAAAGCTTTTCCATCTACAAATCCTTCAAAATCAATTACTGTTATATCATTATTTTCTACAGCTCTGTCTTCTACTGTAATTATTCTTGCATTTTTTTCTGCCATATGTCCTAATTCGTGTTCAACTTCTTCATCAGTTACAGTATACTCATGCTTTTTAATTTCTATACCTTTATATTTTCCTAAAGTCACTTCTGGTTTTGTTTGTACAACTGCTGTAAATATTAAATCCTTTCCAGCTTCCATTTGTTTAATATCAATTTCTGGTCTACTTACAACTTCAACACCAGATTCTTTTATACCTTCTTCGTATACTTTTGATGCTACTTCATTAAAAGCATCCTCATAAAATATTTGTATTCCATACATTTTTTCTACCATTTTAAATGGTGCTTTTCCATTTCTAAATCCTGGTATTTTAAAATATTTTGCACTTTTTTTGTATACAGTTTGTATAGCTTCTTCAAATTTAGCCGCTTCAACTGTGAATTCTAGTTTTACCTCATTTGTTTTGTCTGTTTTTTCTACTTTAACGCTCATTTAAATTCAATCCTTTCATAAGTTAATAAATTCAACTGTAGTATTATATCATAATTTTCAGAATTTGCAAGTAGTTTAAAGCAAAAACTTTGCTTTACATAATAGTAATTTTATGGTATACTTTTAATGTTGGGGGTTTTTTATTATGATTAAATTAGTTGCCAGTGATTTAGATGGAACTATAATTGATAAAAACAACGGTATTTATAAAGATAATTTTAAAGCTATTTCTGATATTAACAAAAGTAATATCCCTTTTGTTGTATGTACTGGAAAAACATATTCTATATATAAAGGTCTATGTTCTTCTTTTAATGCCTCTTATGGTATTTTTGGAAATGGTACTTCTATTATAAATTTAAAAACAGGTGAAGAAATTTATCAAAGTTTATTAGATTCTTCTATTGTAACAAGTACTATCAAACTTGCTAAAGAAAACAATTTACATGTTCATATTTACACAAAAAATCAAATTATAACAGAAGAATTGCTATATTTAGATTTAAGAAACTATAAACTTCAAAAAACTAATATTTATAATAATAAATTAGAGTTTAAAATTGTTCCTGATTTATTAAATTATTTATCAAAAAAAGAAATACCTATTTCAAAAGTAGTAATTTCTTCTACCACCTCCCTAGAGAAAATCCAAGAAAAAATTTTAAATACTTTTGATGTCTCTGTTATAAATATAAAAAAATATGGTAATTTTAAAGATAAAATTATAAATAAGGAATATGAATATTTAGACATTATTCCTAAAAACGCTAGTAAAGGAAATGCTCTTGAAATTTTAGGAAATTATTTAAAAATACATAAAGATGAAATTCTAGCAATTGGCGACAATCTAAACGACTTAGATATGGTAGAAAATGCCGGAATTGGAATTGCTGTAAATAATGCATACTCTGAATTAAAGCAGATTGCACAATACACCACAAAAAAAACAGTAGAACAGGGTGGCTTTGCAGAAGCAATTTATAAATTTATAAAATTTTAAGAAGGTTGGATATATCCAACCTTCTTAAAATTTTTTTTTATAATACATTCATTTTTCTTACCATTTGTTTCATTTTTTTCTTATTTAACATTCCTTCTGAATACATCATCATTACACCTACTCCTATTGCACTTCCTATAATTATTCCTTTTACAAATTTCACTATACATTCCTCCTCATTTTATTTAATTTTGTAGGGCAGGGTTCCACCCCCTGCCCGCGGACGGACGTGGAAGTCCTCTCCTACAATTTTTTATTAAATTTATCTGTTTATATTATTATCTGTTTTTTTATTAATTCTATACTGTTTTATTAGAGAATATATCTCATATATTGCAATAATTGCTAAAAAAGCCCCAAACCATTTCTTAAGCATGTCCACATTCATATTTACAGAAATTTTTGCTCCTATAATAGCACCAACAATTCCTGCTGAAGCTACCCATATTCCTGTGTTCCAATCTATTAATTTTTCTTTTATAGATACTATTATTGCTGTAATTGATGTTGGAACAAAGAATACTAAGTTTGTAGCTTGTGCCACATGTTGGTCTATTCCGCATGAATACCGATAATATTAATATTAGTATAGTTCCTCCGCCCATGCCTGTACCACTTACAATTCCTGAAACCAGTCCAGTTAATATTTTTAACATAAGTTTCCTCCTTATAAATAATAATTTATGAGAATTTCAGCCTAACTTTTGTATGATTTTCTAAAAAATTAAATTCTCCAAGGCATACGCTGGCATTCCCCCGCCTCAAAGGGCTGTCGAATGTTAATTTTTTATAAAATATACAAAACGGCTGAAATTTTAAAATTATTATATTGTCATATAAATTATTATTTAAATCATCATTTTTATTGATACATAAATCAAGAAACATGTGAATGCAATTTTTAAAATTTTTGTTGGTAATTTTTTTAGTAATTTAGCACCTATGTATCCTCCTATAACTCCTCCAACTGCGCAGGTAGCTCCTAGCTTCCAATCTATATAATTATTGTTATAATAAAATATTCCACTTGTAATTACCATTGGTAATATTGCAAGTACTGATGTTGCTCTTGCATTCTTATCTTCTAAGTTAAATAAATGAATTAATGCTGGTACAACTATCATTCCTCCACCAGCTGCAAAAAGGCCACTAACAATTCCAGCGAATAAACCAACTAAAAATTTTTTTAACATTTTTCCTCCTAAAAATAAAACAACCTATAATCTAATTATTGGTTGTTTTGTTTTTATTATTCTAATTTTATATTTTTTAATTTAAATTTATGTTTTCATCTTTTTCAAAATATTTTGTTCCTAGCATTTTATCTGGTAAATATTGTTGTTCTACAATATGCCCTGGATAGTTGTGTGGATATTTATATCCCTGTCCATATCCGAAGTTTTCCATTCCTTTTATTTCTGCATTTCTTATATGCATAGGAATCTCCCCGGTATCTTTAGTTCTTACATCTTCAAGTGCCTTATTTATTGCCATATAACTTGCATTTGATTTTTTTGATAATGCAACATAAATTGCCGCTTCAGATAATATTATTCTTCCTTCTGGCATCCCTACTGTTTGAACAGCTTGCATTGCTGCATTTGCTATCACAAGTGCATTTGGATTTGCTAAGCCAACATCTTCAGCTGCCGCAATTACAATTCTTCTAGCTAAAAACATTGGATCTTCTCCTCCATCAATTGCTCTTGCTAAATAAAATACAGTTGCATCTGGATCGCTTCCTCTCATAGATTTTATAAATGCACTTATATTATCATAATGAGCATCTCCACTTTTATCAAACATTGTTTTTTTCTTGCCCATACTTTCAGCTACAATTTCGTCAGTTATATTAATAAACCCATCTTTATCAAGGCCTGTTGTAAGTACTGCTACTTCTAAACTATTTAATGCTGTTCTAACATCTCCATTTGATAATTTAGAAATTGCTCTTAAAGTTTCATCCTCTATCTTAATTTTATATGTTCCTAAGCCCTCTTTACTTACTAAAGCATTTTTTAATATTTTAAATATATCTTCTGGTTCTAAAGGCTTTAATTTTACAACCATAGATCTTGAAATTAATGCTTTATTAACTTCAAAATATGGATTTTCTGTTGTTGCTCCTATTAGTATAACTGTTCCATCTTCTACAAAAGGAAGTAATGCATCTTGTTGAAGTTTATTAAATCTATGTATCTCATCTATAAATAATATACATTTTCCACTTGGATTTAAAAACGCATTTTTAGATTCTTCTATTGCTTTTTTTATGTCTGAAATTCCTGCTGTTACTGCATTTAATTTTATAAAATTATTTTTTGTAGTATTACTAATTACTTTTGCAAGAGATGTTTTTCCGCATCCTGTTGGTCCCCATAATATTACACTAGATAATCTATCTGCTTTAATTGTTCTATATAAAATTTTATCTTTTCCAACAACTTCTTCTTGTCCTACAAATTCCTCTAGTGTAGTTGGTCTCATTCTGTATGCTAAAGGTTTATTTAGGTCCATGTTTTTCTCCTATCTTTTCTTGGTTTAGTATTATTTGTTGAAGTAGGAAGTGTGTGTTTTAATATATTTTTATCTACTCAAATATTTTAAAGCTTCCTTTATTGTTTCTTCTACACTTAGATTTTGTATATCTATTTTTTCTAATGCAGTTTCTGCTTCTTTTTTACAATATCCTAATACTTGAAGTGCTACAATTGCATCATTATTTATTGCACAGTTATTTTTACATTCTTCTACCTCAATTTCTCCGCATGTTATATCTTCAGATTTTAGTTTGTCTTTTAATTCTAAAATCAATCTTTGTGCAGTCTTTTTGCCTACTCCCGGCACTTTTGTAAGTCTTGTAACATCATCATTTATAACTGCAAGTGCAAAACTAGATGGTGTTATATCAGATAACATTGTCAAAGCAGATTTTACTCCTACTCCACTTACACTAATTAATATCTCAAACATTCTAAGTTCCTCTTCTGTATTAAAACCATATAGGCTTATATCATCTTCTCTTACATGATAGTGTGTATATACTTTTACCACATCACCAACACTACCTATTGTTCCTAATGATTTTGCAGACATGTATATTTTATAACCTATTCCATTATTTTCTACTACAACATAATTTATTGATTTTACTTCTAAACTTCCTTTTATATATGCAAACATTTTTATCTCCTTTTATTAGCAAACAAATTTTCTATTTGTATTTTACCACAATAAATAAAATTTGCAATACATTTTTAAAAAATTTTGTATTTTTGTTTGACAAAAAGAAAATACAAATGTATAATAATTATAGGAAATGGAGAAACCACAAACGTGGCTTACCAAATTGATATAATAAAAACGCATCTACAAGAGGCAAATTACAGATGCGTTTTTTTATTGGTTTATTTTTGTTTGCTAATAATTACTGCAATCGCTATAATCAAGGCAAACGCAATGATAGTTACTGCCACAAGAGCAATAAAAAGTAAATATATTATTACTAATAATGTTTCTTCTACCATACGCCTCACCTCCTCTTATGTAGGAGGCAAACCACATCTGCTCGTTCTCATTTCCTATATGAATTAATATATAACATTATTGCCAAAAAAACAATATGCTTTTCAAGAAAACATCTCGACATTTTTCGATTTATTATAAATTATAAATATTTACAAATGTTGACATTTTACTTTTTTTAATCTATAATATGTTTGTTCTGGTTGCTACCAGACATTATTGTATGGCTCTTCTGCCATACAACGCCAGCTAACAAAAGTTACTGGCAGTATGCCGGGAAATATTTCGGCAAAAAAGCCATCCGAAGGCATTTTTCGGAACAATCCCCCATACTCAAAACCGTAGTATGGGGGATTTGTTTTATATTTTTATTCAACTGTTACTGATTTTGCTAAGTTTCTTGGTTTATCTACGTCTAATCCTTTATTTTTTGAAATATAATATGCAAGTAATTGCATAGGTACTACAGATAATATTGGCGATAATAATCTATTTGTTTTTGGTATTTTTATTATAGTTTCAAATCCTTTATTCTCCATGTCCTCATTTGTTATAAGCAATACTTTTGCACCTCTTGTTATTACTTCTTGTAAATTACTTACAGATTTTTCTACTAAATCAGGTTCAGTAACAATTCCTATTACTGTTGTTCCACAATCTATTAGCGCAATTGGTCCATGTTTTAATTCTCCTGATGCATATGCCTCAGAGTGTATATAAGATATTTCTTTTAATTTCAATGATCCTTCTAAACTTACTGCATAATCTACTCCTCTTCCTAGGAAAAACATATCTTGCTCTTGATAAACTTTTTTTGCAAACTTTTGTATTAAACTTACATCTTTTAAAACTTCCTGAACTTTGCTTGGTATTTCTAATAAATCCTTTTTTAATTTTTCTATTTTTTCTTCTTCTACTCTGTTTAGTAATTCCCCTATATACATTGCAAGTACTGTAAGTAAAGTTATTTGTGAAGTATATGCTTTAGTTGAAGCAACAGCGATTTCTGGTCCTGCATGTGTATATATATAATAATCCGCTTCTCTTGTTATTGAACTTCCTATTACATTTGATATTGCAATTGTTTTTGCTCCCTTTTCTTTTGAAAGTTTTAATGCTGCAATTGTGTCTGCAGTTTCTCCTGACTGACTTATAAATATTACTAAAGTCTTTTCATCTACAATAGGATCTCTATATCTAAATTCAGATGCAATATCTACCTCTACATGTATTTTGCAAAACTCTTCAAATATCTTCTTAGTAGCTAATCCTGCATGCATTGCTGTACCACATGCAACTATACAAATTTTATTTATAGTTTCTAAATACTCTTTAGTAAGATTTAGTTCTTCAAAATCTACTTTTTTATTATTTAATCTTGCTCCTATTGTTTCTCTTACTGCAACTGGTTGCTCATGTATTTCTTTTAGCATAAAATGTTCATATCCATCTTTTTCAGCACTACTACTATCCCATTCTATTTTCGTTATTTTCTTTTCAATTTCTTCTAAATCTTTATCATATATTTTTGCTATTCCATTTTGTATTTCTACAAATTCAAAATCATTTAAAAGATAAAATTCTTTTGTATAAGAAAGAATAGCTGGTATATCTGATGCTATAAAGAACTCATCAATCCCCTTTCCTATTACAAGTGGACTATCTTTTCTTACAACTATCATCTTTTCTGGATTTTCTTTAGAAAGTACTTCTATTGCAAAACTTCCTTTTAAATCCATACATGCATTTTTTACTGCTCTTAATATTTTTTTATCATCATTATTTTTATCTTGTTTAAAATAATAATTTATTAAATTTGGTATAACTTCTGTATCTGTTTGTGATAAAAATTTATATCCTTTTGAACTCAAATCACTTTTAATTTCATTATAATTTTCTATTATACCATTATGAACAACTGCAAATAAATTATCTTGATCCATATGAGGATGAGAATTAACTTTAGATGGTTTTCCATGTGTTGCCCATCTTGTATGTGCAATACCAACTGTCCCTTCTAAATCATCTATTCCTTCTAAATCGTATAAATTCTTAACCCTTCCTTTATCTTTCATAACTGTGATTCCAGTTTTTTCTATTGTTGCAATCCCTGCTGAGTCATATCCTCTATATTCTAATTTCAAAAGCCCTTGTATTAAAATCGGACTTGCTTTTTTTGTTCCTATATATCCAACAATTCCACACATAGGTAATCCTCCTTAAATCATTTTAGAATTGAAAGACACGCAAATTAGAAGTTACTCAAAATTTACCTTTGTTCTAATATTACTATTAGTTTTTAAGTAAACTTTTTATGACCGTAACTTATAGCCATAGAACCATCCGCCGAAAATTTCGATAAGTTCTAATCCTCGTCAACAATATTATAATTGTCCTGGCGCTGTAACTTTAAACTCTTTTTTCCCTCCTTTATTATAAAATTTCTATCTGCATTCTTTCGTTTTATTGTATAATATTACACTAAGAACAAAAAATAAGCAAGTCTTATTTAAAAAAATTTTTTAGTGCTATTTTTTAGAAATAAATAATAATTTATGCGATGGACATGTGTGGCGTAATTTGTAGGGGCGGAGCTCCATCTCCGCCCGCTCAAAAAAATTATTGATTTACGGGCAGGGGTGGAACCCTGCCCCTACATTTTTATAATATATTTTCCAAATACAAAATACAAAATTCCAAACACAAAACACATAAATTATTATTTATTTTATATCTTGGCAAAAACTTTACTGTTAGTAAATATTTATTTATAGGTTTCTGTAAAATTTAACTAACTAATGCTATATTTTCTTTGAATTAGGTAAAAATATTTTTAGAGCAAATGTTAGCTCGAAGGGGGTTTTATGGCATTAGATTATAATGTTATTGGCGAAAGAATAAAATTAGCTAGAACTAAAAACAAACTAACTCAAGAAAATTTAGCTGAAAAACTTGATGTTTCAGTTGCTTATTTAAGTAGAATTGAATGTGGAGATGCTCTTATTAATTTAAAACGTCTAAACCAAATTTGCGAGATTTTACGGTGTTACAGAAGGAGAGATTTTAAATGGAGTCTCTACTACTTCAAAAAACTATTTATCTAATAGTTTTTCAGATTTACTTATTAAATGTTCTCCAGAAAAAGCAAAATTGATTTATAATATTGCAAAAATGATTGTTGAGGAAAAGGACATTTCATAAACAAATAACATATTAGCGGGTCGCCTTAGATAGCGCCCCTATATTTTTGCATTATAGATTAGCCTATACCAAAACAAAATACATATTTTTTAAGAAAATTCTTCCATTTTACATAAAATTATGTTATAATAGTTCTGGAAGTTAATTTTTAGGAGGAGTTTTATGATATTTTTAATTATATTTTTAATCGTATTATTAGTTGTATTATTTATGTCGATCAAAATTGTTAGAGAAGCAGAAGTTTATATTATAGAAAGACTTGGTAAATTCCATAAAGTTGCAGACGCTGGTCTTACAATAATTATTCCTTTCATTGACAAAGTAAGAAGTGTTGTTAGTCTAAAAGAGCAAACTATGGATATTCCACCACAAGGAGTTATTACTCAAGATAACGTTACAATTAGAATTGATACTGTTGTGTTTTATCAAATAACAGATCCAGCAAAAGCTGTTTATGAAATTCAATCTTTGAAAAAAGGTATTGAGTACTTAGCAATTACTACCATTCGTGATATTGTTGGTAAAATTAGTTTAGATTCAACATTTAGTTCAAGAGATTTAATTAATAATAAATTAAGACAATTATTAGATGAAGCTACATATAAATGGGGATGTAAAGTTAACAGAGTTGAAATTCAAGATATTAATCCACCAGAAGATATTAGAGATGCAATGGAAAAACAAATGAATGCAGAAAGAAATAAAAGAGCTGCAATTTTACAAGCAGAAGGAGAAAAACAAGCTGCTATAACTATTGCTGAAGGTAAAAAAGAATCTGCTATCTTAGAAGCTGAAGCTGAAAAAGAAGCAAGAATTAGAAAAGCTGCTGGTGAAGCTGCTGCAATAAAAGCTATTGCTGAAGCAAAAGCTGAAGAAATCAAAAAAGTTTATGATTCAATTAAGAAAGCTAATCCAGATGAAAAACTAGTTCAATTAAAATCCTTAGAAGCTTTAGAAGAAATTGCAAAAGGAGATGCAAATAAAGTATTTATTCCTTTTGATGCTACAAATGCATTATCTTCATTAGGAGCTATGAAAGAAATTGTAAAAGAAGACAAAAAATAGTTTTTATGGGTCGCCGCCTTCGGCGACCCTTTTTATTAATATATGTTTTTGCGGGTCGCCCGCCGGTAGCGGCCCCTACAACCCTAATATAAGTTCGATGCTTTTATCATTAAATCTCCAAATACCCCATATCCTTCTGTCGGATTATTTACAAATACATGGGTTATTGCTCCAATAAACTTTCCGTTTTGTACAATTGGCGCTCCACTCATTCCTTGTATAATTCCTCCTGTTAAATTTAACAAACTCTCATCAGTTACCTTAATTAACATACTTCTATTATCATTATTATTGTTTTTATAAATCTTTGTAATTTCTATATTATATTCTTTTCTTATTCCATCTTCTAATGTTAAAATCACTTTTGCCTTTCCTTCCTCAATTTCATCTCTTGTTGCAACTGGCAAACTATTTTGTTCTATTATATTAAGTTTATTTTTGTTAGTAAGTTCTCCATAAATACCAAACTCTGTATTATTATAAATTTCACCTATTACTTCTCCATTACTTACTGTCCCTTTTATTTGTCCTGGCTTTCCTTCTTCCCCTTTTTCTATATCAACTATATTTGTTGTAACTACTTCTCCACTTTCTATTGAAATTAACTTGTCTGTATCGTAATCTGTAATTCCATGTCCTAGTGCTCCAAATTTTCCTGTTAATGGTTCATAATAAGTAGCTGTTCCAATTCCAGCTGCCCCATCTCTTACCCATAAACCTAATTTATATTCATTATCTGCTGTTATCACTGGTTCTATACATGTTTCATATTCTTTCCCATCTCTTATATATGTTATATCTATAATCTCTCCTTGACTATTACTTACACATTCTACTAATTCTTGTGTTGTTGTTATTTGATTATTATTTACACAAGTTATTAAATCTCCTTCTTCTATTCCTGAATTTTCATATGGTTTTTTGCCTTCAATCTCTGTCATTCCTATTACTAAAACTCCACTCGAATATAGTTTTAGTCCTATAGTATTTCCCAAAGGTACTACACTTGTTTCTTCTATTGTAGTAACATTTACATTTTTTATATCTAATAAATTAAATAAACTTAATGTTATAGTTTCTTGTTTTACTATATTACTATTTTCATCACCTGATGAGGCAGTAATTACTTGTTCTTTTTTCTCAGAAATACCAAATATTGTTCCTAAACTCAACGATTCTTCTTCAAACAATATTATCCTTTCTGGTATTCCTGTTATATTTGTTACATATATTAATATTATATATAAAATTAATATTAATAAAAATTTTTTCAAAAAATTCAAAATGGTCACCCTAAAATTAGGATAACCATTTTGTTTTTCTATTATGTGATTTTTTTAATTTTCATTTTTTAATATATAACTATAAGCTTGTCTTCCCAGTAATTTTTATATTATCATTTTCAACATTACCAACCAAAGTATATTTATTAATTGTTTTAACTTTTCTATTTATATCTCCAGTTTCTATCATTGATGTTAAAATAGCTTTATTTTTTTCTGTTACATCATATTCATAAATTTGAACTTCATAATTTTTATTCTCTTCTTTATAATTTACTGCAATATATATTTTTTCTGGTATTTCTATTTTTGTATAATATATGTAATCCTCCCCTATTAACAAATAATTATCTTCTTCTACATATGTGTCTATAAAGTTATAAGACAAATCTTCTTTACTTAAAATATTACTTAAATATTTATTTATATTTTCTCTTGATTTTTTATAGCCCTCTCCTAGTGTAAGTAAAGGATTTTTTTCTATTTCTTCAGTTACTATTCTTTCTATTTCTACGTTATCAGAAGTAAGTGCAAGTTTTATTAAGTCTGTTTCATCTATATATTCAGATATTGTTTCTATTTGTGATAAATATGGATTTGAATTTAGAAAATCATTCCATAGTGTTCTTTCTTCTATTGTTGTTTCTGCAATATTTACTAATCCTTCATTATTATTCCCTATATTATTAACAATTATTGTAGCAATAATAGCAAAAATTATTATTAATATTGCAATTATAACAAAAATATTTTTTTTATTTTTCATAAATAACTCCGTTCTATAGCTTAGTATGAAATAAATTCATACTAAGCTACAAAATTTATATAATTGTTTTTACCAAGCACCATAATTCTCAACGTATGAACTAGTAGATCTCAAATTCAAATATTGTCCATTTTTACCTTCATACTTTGTGATAGTAAATGTTCCACTAATAACATTGTAATTTTCTAATTTCCACTTAGTTTTATCACTATTTGTTGGACTTATGATTACTTGTACTTTAGCATTAACACTAAACCTAAAATAACCTGATTCTACGTTAAATTCTGAATTATTATACATGGTATAATTACTAACATAACTATTAGGGTTTTTAAAAATAGCATTATATACATATACTCTTACTGAAGCAGTTTTTCCTCCTGCTGTTGCTGTAATTGTTGTAAGTCCTGCTCGTTTTGCTGTTACTGTTCCATTACTTACAGTTGCAACTGAAGTATTACTGCTTGACCATGTTACAGTTTTATTCGTTGCATTAGATGGTGCAACTGTTGCATTTAAACTTAATGTACCAGCATTATTATTATTTTTTAATGGTATCCATTGATCTGCTGTCTTATTTAATGTAACACTTGTTACATTTATTACTTGTTGCCATATAGCATATAGTGTTACATTACTATTTGATTTATATTTTCCTCCTGGTTGATATGATGCAGAAGTTGCTGTTTTAGTTGTTCCCCAACCTTTAAAGATAAATCCAGTTCTTGTTGGAGTTTTACTACTTAATGTTAAATCTGTTCCATCTATTTTTGTTTGAGCGGCTGGAGCTCCACTTCCTCCATTTGCATCATATTTTATTGTATATCTAGTTTTTTCAGTTCTCTTAAAGTTAGCTGTTATTTCGGTATTAGGAGCAATTGTTCCCTCTGTATCACTCCATCCTACGAACTCTGTTGTATACCCCTCTTTTTCTTTTATTGAAGCAGTTATTTGTCTTCCATCACTTAATGTTAATACATTTTTATTCGTAGTATAAGTTGTATCTTCTAATACGTATAATAGTTTTTCTGATACTGTTCCATATTCAGAGTTATTTACTTTAATACCTATTGTGTTTACAGGTATATTTATTGAATAACCACCTACACCAACTACTCCGTCTCTTGAATAAGGAATTTCTCTATCTTGTAATTTCAATCCATCAATTTTCCAGCTAGTTCCATATGGCACCAAAGTATAGAAATCTCTTCTATATTGTTCACTAATATTATTACCTGATAAATTTGCTAACAAAATATCGTCTGTTCTTGAATATACTAAAACTCCATTTATTCTCCAATTTATATCTAAATGCCCATCCCATATTGCATATAAATGAATTACTTCGCCATTTGTTGAAGCTAAGTTAATTACAGACTGTTTATCGTCATAAAATGTTCCAGTTCCATCCTCTCTTGTGTTCCATTTATAAAATGTATGATTCCATGTTTTACTTTCATCTATAGTTTGCTTTATAAATCCATTTTCAGTTAAATTTTTTGCTATATTATACATATGTGTAGAAGATTGTGTATTTCCTCCAGTGCTTCCATTTCCATGATATTGTATTATATATGAAATAGGTTCCCATTGCGCCACTAATATAATTTTGTCAACATGTCCTAACTCTAAATCTTGAGCAAATTCATCTACATTAGGTACATTATAATTATAATTATAATTATGATTATTAGTTAACAATATTCCTCTAATATTTTCTTCCCAACCATTAAAAATATATCCATCTCTTTTAGGTGTTTCTAATTCTCCATATGGATTTCCTTGTATTAATCCAACTAGTTGTTTTCTATCACTTCCATCTTCAAATTCCCCCTCATTTGCATCAAGAATTACATCAATCTTCCCTCTTGCATATAATGTGTGGTCTTCACTTGCAGTAACTACTGTTGCACTTTTAACTTCAGTTCCTCCTTCTCTAGCTGTATACCACCCAGCAAAATCTTTATGTTTTGTTGCATCTGGTAATGTTCCATAAGTACTATTAAATGTTACTTCTTTACTTGGTGTAGCACAATATCCTCCATTCGCATCAAATGTTACTGTGATTGTCCTATCTAAATCAATTATTAAACTAATTTTTGACATTTGAACATATCTTTCTCTTGCTAATGCTGTATAATGTATTTTATTATATAACTCAGTATTTGCATTATCTGAAGTCAAAGTGTTTCTATTAACAATACAATCAAAACATTGCTGTATATTATCTTCACTCTGATTATTATGTTTATAATAGTAACCATTTTTTTCTTCACTATCTTTTTTATACCTATAACTTGTTGACTTAAATTCAGTATTTCTATATGATTCATTTACAACCTCATTTTGAATCATAACACAACCATATCTGTGATAGTAATTATCTGTACTATTTAAATAGTATAAAGAATTTTCACTTACATATTCATTATTTTCTGTACTTGTTACCACAACATAGTTGTTGTATGTTTTTAATCCTATCTTTGCTCCTTGGAAAAAGGTTATCATTGAAATATTAGAAAGTGCTTGATCCCAATCTTTATCTGATAATTCTAATATTTTATAATCCATTTTAGAATTTGCATTGTAATTTGAAATAGATAAATTTAAATTGTTATTAATATCTTTTATTATTGTCTCTCGCTTTTTACCCATAATTTCATTTATATTAATACTAGTTCTATTTTCATTTAACCAAGAATTAAAACTCAATGTTTCTATATAATAATTAATTGCACTACAATCTTCATACTTTTCAATTGAATCTGTAAATCCTTCATATTTTATATATTCATTATTACTTCCTTTATAATACCATGCATTATCATTTCCATTTATTAACTGGTATAATTCTAAATAATTATTATTATTACTATTAGGGCAAATTAAAACTTTTTTATACTCTGCTAATGTACTTCCTACCACTATATTTTCTGATGGTAACACTTGTTTTATACAATCATCATTAACTATAAAAAATATTCCATCATCACCATAATATCTTTTATCATTATTTGAATTATAAATATATTTATATTCTTTTAATACTGCATCATTTTCAGGATTATCTCTTACATAAATTTTTTCCTTTAAAATTTCTGGTTCTATTGATTTTCCATTATATTTTATTTCAGAAATAGAGTTTATATCTGGCTTTGTTATGCTTTCATCTTCACTAAGTACATATCCTTCTTTTGATTGAATATCTCCATAAATTCTTATGTAATTATCTAATGTATAATTAATAACATAATTTCCATAAGTAGTTGTATATGGTACAAAAGTTTTTAGTACATGTTTATAAATTTTCTCAGCATTAACTATTTCTGTAGTAAAAGTTATTGGTTCACCATTATACGTTCCTGTTTTCTCTGTCCCTTTATACATCGGTTTACCCTCAACTATTGTACCTCCAATATTTTGAGTCGCTGATGCGGTAATTTGTGCCCCTTCAGATCCACTATCTTCATAAAAAAAGAGTTGTACTCCTTTTTCATTTGTGATAGTTTCAGGCACATATGTAGGTGCATAAATATAGTAGCCATCATACATTGTAAATACTATTGCTGGTACATAACTTAGTATTTCTTCATTACTTGTACCACTAATTCCTAGTTTGTTTGACATACTAGATGTAAAAACATTTATTGCAGACATTATTTCTTGTCTTTTTAAATTTGCAAGAGATGAATACTTACTATTCCATTCTGTAGTATTTATTTCAAATGCTTCTACTGCTTCTTTTGTTGCTTCAATTAACTTTTCATCATAACTTGTTTGTAACATTATTGTCTTAGTTTCTAAGTTTAAATATAATGAAAAAATCAAAACAATAGGTATTATAATTATAATAAAAATAATTATTAAATTCTGTAACTTCATGTATCCTCCTACGTTTCTAAAAGGGTTAGGCAAAGTAATTTACCTAACCCTTTTAGTGTTTTTCTTAATTTGAAAAATTCCCTGTATTTACTACTAATGCTGATGCATTTGATGCAATTGTATAAGTGTCCTTTCCTACAATTGAATATAGAAAATTCTTTATTTGCGACGCTGTTGTTGTGTTTGTATTTTTTACTGTAGCACTAATATAATCACCTTTTTTTAATAAATATTCTTCACTATTATTTATTCCATTAGCTCCATCTACTATTGTAGAATTATATACTGAATAATATAAGTTCTCTCCTAATTGATCTGCTGCCCCTTTATTTGGATTAGTAGTCATTATTTTATGTTCTAATTGAACATCATATGTATTTCCTGTTGCATATAGCTTTGATAGAAATGTATTATAATCATCTTGTGTAACTTTCCCCTTTGTTGCAGCATTATTTACAAATTCTGCAACTAATGATTGAACTGCTACTTGAGATATGTCATCTTGTGTATTTGATACTGTCATTAGTGGGAATATAAACATTAATATTGCAGCTAAAAATATTGCAATTATTGTAATTAAAGTATCTGACATAATTCTTCTTCCTTTCTCTCTTTATTAAATTTTTGTATATGTTATATATATTTTTTTCCCAACATTTTGTTCTAATTGTGTTCCATCTTCTCCAGTAATTGTTGTTCCACTTGTTGTAACCTCTACATAAGTTTCTCTGTAGCTTGCTCCGGTGTGTTCCTTTATAAATCTATCTATTTCTTTTTTTATATCTTCTTCTGTTTGTACATCATATTCAAATTTATATATGTCTTCATTGTCTTCATCAATTATTTTAACTGAAAATTTTTCTTTTGAACATCTAGCAATTGTTGCAACAACAGTATCTATTTCTACTGTTCTTCCACCATCATTTCGTTCCTCTTCATCAGCTTTCAAAGATGTTTGAAAATTTTCTCTATCACTATAAAACAAAACTATATCTGCTGTAGATTTAGCTTGACTTAATGAATTAAATGTTACTGATAACGCAATAATAAAAATTAATACTGCAAAACCAATTAATAAAGCATCTGTTGCATTTTCCATAATTTCGTCCCCCCTAAAATGTTATGAAGGTATTTCTATTGTTATACTATTTACATATCCTTTTGAGTCATATCCAACAGTAACTTTATACGTTGTATTAATATTAATTGTAGCTCTGTAATCAGCAATCTCATTAGCACTATCACAACCATTTACTGTTACCCTATGTAAGCTACCATCACGCCATGTTGCTGCTGCTTTATTTAATAGAGCTTTTACTTGTGCTCCTGTTTGTGTTCCTTCATAATCTATAAACTGTGAATTAAATACTGAAATTTCCATTGCATTTGATACTTCATCTACACTATTTGTAACACCTTGTGTTGAACCTAATATTTTTATTCCAACTGCAATTAACACAATTACAATTAATACTGATGCAGCAATTAATAATGCTTTTGTTGCATTCTCCATATTAATCAACTCCTCTAATTCCCTTGGAACGACAAAGAAATCGTTCTCTACATTTTATCCTCAGACTAAAACTCAAGGCTATCTCTTAAGCTTTAGTCTAAGGATAAATAAAATTTATCCTTAGATGTTTTATTCTTCATCTTCTGAAGGGAACATACCTGTTAATTCACCAACTACACCATTTGCTGCAGTAGATGTAGATGATTCTAATGCATTAGCTACATTTTTTGCATCGTCTGTTGTATCTCCTGTTGAGTTTAATAATCCAACTCCTAGTGCTATTAAAACTATAGCTATTAATATAGCAGCTGCTATTAATAATGCTTTTGTTGCGTTCTCCATATTTTTTCCTCCTTTGAATTTTTTTTATTATTCTTTAGAATTATTTTTATTCTAAAAGTTAATAACGTTATTTATATTTGTTCAAAAACCATCTTACTTATTTTTCCTGTTTTATTATGATATTCTAATTTTATACATTTAAATTTTTCTAAGCTAAAATGTCTTACAAATTCTGCAGTATTATTATTATATATTTCTTCCATTGGATATGTTTTTTCTGTAAGTAACATTTTTATTTCTATCTTTACTGAGTTTTCTTCATTTTCTATGTAATGTTTTTTTTCATCTTTTTCTATATTGTTATTTTCATTTAAATTTGTAACTTTATTTATTAGTGTTGCAAGTTCTGTACCATTTATTATTCTATTTAGGTATTCTATATATTCTCTATTATAATTTTCTAAAGAAGTACTTTGTGCTTTATTATTAATTAGTAAAGCATATATTGAAAATATTATTATCAGAAATAGTAATAATAGTATTACTAATAATTTCTTCATCTTTGTATTTTCTCCTTTAATTATAATGTTTTTTTATTTTTTATGCAATATTTTTTTACTTTTTGTCGGAAATTTTTGTTAGTATTTTTATTTTTCATGTTGACTAATATTTAATTTTCTTTAAATACTAGTTTTACTATTTTTCCTGTATTATTATCATATACTGAATCAGTACAAGAAAATGTGGAATTAAAAAATTCTTTAACAAATTCTTCTGTTCCTGAAAATGTTTTATTTATTTGTATCTCCACTGATCCCTGATATTCTTTTGCCAAATTAAATACAGAAGCTATTTCTTGTGCTGTTATATCATCTCTTCCAATATATACATCAAATTTACTGTTGAATTTTTGTAGTTCTGTACCTGATATTATATCATTATATTCCTTTGCCTGATTTGAATATAAAGTAAATAGATATATTGCTATACTTAATATTAATATTGCTATTAATGCAACTCCTGCAATTAGTAATGCCTTACTTGCATTTTCCATATTTTTCTCTCCTACTTTAAAAAGAATCCAAATATTATTATCTCGTTTTTATTTCAATATTACAAATTCTTCCCAAATCGTTATATTCTATTTTTGAACATTCAAATATTGTTTGTTCTTTATCTGTTCCTATTAAACTGCTACTACTTGTCATTTCATTACCATCTAATTTCACAATTATTATATAATCTTCATTTCCAGAATATCTATTATTATTCTCTATTGCTTTATTTATAACTGTTATTACATCTGTTCCATACATTACTTTTTTGTTATATGCTTCATATTCTGCGTTGAAGGCAGCTAATTGTTCCATTTTTGTTTGCTCTTCTTGTGCTTTTTGTATGCTAGCCATTCTATTATACATCATTATAAACATTGAAATTATTATTATTGCAATTAAAACTCCACCTGCTATTAGCAGAGCTTTTGATGCATTTTCCATAAAACAACCTACTCCCTTTTTATTTTTGTAGGGGCATACTTCCACATCCGCCCGAGGGAAAGGGTGGAACCTTGCCCCTACATTTTATTATATAATTTTATTCTAAGAACGGGTCGCCGAGGACGTCGACCCCTACATTTTTGCAATACAAAATCCCAAATTCTAAATTCCAATTTAATACATTGTTGACATTGTTGCAAATGTTTGTGTCATGCTAGTTAATCCTATTAGCACTAATGGTACTATTAAGTATCCACAGAATACACATATCATTGGTGCAAATCCTACAGCTTTTCCAATTAAACCTTTTTTAGATATTAGTTTGTTATTAGCTTCTTCACGTTTTGCTTGGTAATAGTCTCTCTCATTTTCAAGCTCTTCAAAAGCTTTTTCAATAGGTATTTTTTCTACTGCTGCTTGCATACTTTCTGCTAATCTTATTAATTGTGGAAATGCTATGTCATTTTTTAACTCTTCTAAAGCTTCCCATGCTCCTGCTTCATAGTTATTTACACATTTAGTTATTGGTTCTCTAAATATATTAGAATATCTTTCTAGCCATTCCAAAATAATCTCTACATTTACTCTTTCTATTTTCATAAGCATTGTTATAATTGTTTGGAATTGCATTATTTCATTTTCCATTTCTAATTTTCTTAAAATTTTCTGGAATACTAACATCCATATAGGTGCTTGATATCCCATCCATGCAATTACACATGCAATTAATAATTCAAACCATTGCAAGTTTTCCTTATTTATTATTTCTAATTCATTAAAAATATGTTCTGTTGCTTCATCTATTTCAACATCAGTTGCATCTTCAAAATAATCAGATCTGGCAACATATTCTCTTAGGTTTTCCTCAGTAATATTTTTTCCCTTAAATCTATCTAAAAAATGATTATAAATTTCTCTTTTCTTCATTCCTTCTTCTGTATTAGTTGATGAAAGTCCTCCCATCAAATTATAATCTGATACAGGCTCTGTATATATATAATTTACAGCAACATTATGTACTAAACTAAAAAACATTATTGTAACTACAAACGTTATTATACATAAGAT
This sequence comes from Clostridia bacterium, assembly GCA_045593405.1. Lineage (GTDB taxonomy): Bacteria > Bacillota > Clostridia > TANB77 > CAG-508 > UMGS1933. The sequence continues at coordinate 112,316 of JAZNWN010000003.1, read as the reverse complement.
TATTCTATTTACATATAACGTCTCCATTTTTTGCTTTGCAGCTGCTTCTTTCATTAATTTAACGTTTTTTCTATATTCTTTTGTTTTTTTGCTTGGTATAAAATTATCTACAATTGGTTTTATAAATTGTTTTTTATAAAGCCTCATTTGCCATACTCTATTTGGATCTTTATATTCATCTTTTATACTTCCTGTATCTTTTACTTTCCTTATCAAGATATAGCAAACAAAAGTTAATATTAATAATAATATTTGAACAATTAAACCACCTTTACCATTATAAAATTGAGAAGTAAAAGAGAAGCTACTTATAGCCCAATTTTTTAGTGGTGTTAAAAGCAATACAGGTACTAAAGAAATAAATGATAAACTTTGAAATACATAATCTAATTTGTCTCTTTTTAAAATCTCTAATTGCATTTCCTTAGTTATATTATTTAAGTTTTTTAAGTACAAAGATGCTCCATCAATAGTTCTATCTCCAAATTCTTTAGTAAGATATGATATTCCTGCAAATTCTTTTAAATAGCTGTTTGGTGCAACATCATAATATTTCTCTAGTTCTGTCTCTGGATCATCTGATATTAAAATTTCATATATTTTTTCTCCTTGTCTTGAAACCTCTAGTTCATCATTTTGGGATATTTCATATATTGCCTCTTCTACCATGTTATATTCATTATAAGCATGTCTTATTTCTGCGAAAAAATCTATTTGCTGTTTTAATAATTTTGTATCTAACTTATCTATTTTTCCTGTTATTATTGTTTCTATTAAAAAAGCTTCGAACAATAATAAAATTACAAGTAATAATGTATCATCTTTTGTAAGTAAGATTATAATAAGTGTTATTGGAATTATAACTAGTAATGCTTGTGACATTGTTTTTGCTGCTTGCCTTCTTGTTTTATATTCGTCTTGCATATATATGATTTCTAATTTTCTTCTTATTTTTAATAAGTATCTTTTTGTTATTGGAATTTTTTTAAATATTAAATATAATTTCTGATATATTACATCAGCAGAAAAAGAATTTTCTTTAGTTCCTTGTCTAAGCTCTTTTATACGTTTCATATCACCTTTATTTAGCTGTTTTTGTAGTACAAGATATGCAATTAATATTAGTATAAATGCTCCTCCAGCAATTCCAATTATATAGTATAGTATTTGGTCTGACACTTATTTCACCTCTTTTACTTGTGTTTTGTTTTTTGTTTTTTGTGTTTTGTTTTTAGATTAACCTACGAAGAGCGGACGACCAATGGTCGCCCCTACATGGCTCACACTAAAATTTATATATACAAAATTCCAAAAACCAAACACTAAACACAATTATTAATTCATTTTTGGTTTTCTGCCTCTTTTTTTAGTTTCTGATGATGCCCCAACAAGTACTGTTTCTTTTTGTTCTTTCCCCCAATTTCTTTCAATAAATCTGTCAAAATCTTCTACATCATCTTCGCTCATATTGTTTTTCATCTCTCTTATGTTTGCATCAGAGATTTTATTTGTGATAACATATTCGTCATTATGGTACTCCATTATATTTACATATTTATACAACTCTTTGTTTGTTACTTTTGTAAAATATTTTGTTGTATTATCAATAAATCTATCAAATTTTTCTTCCATTTTTTCATTTGGTGAGTGTTCAAAAACATACTCATTTTTTTGTTCAATAGGCACACATTCTGTTACTCTTTCTATGTATCTTCTTCCTCTAAAGTCTTTTACTAAATGTATATCAAAGTTTAAAACTTGAACAACTTGTTCTTCTGCTGTTTTTTCATCTGTAAATACACCTGTTCTAAGCATTGAGTTTCTAAGAGCTGTTATTAAATTTGGAAATGTTTTAGCATGGTGAGTAAATAATGTAAATTTAGAAGCAACTTGTGCTGCTTGAATCATCCAAGATGCAACAGGGTCAGTTGCAACCTCACCTATAATGTTAACACTACCATCTGTTTTCTTTTGAACGTCTAATCCCATTTGACCTGAAACTGTATCAGTTTCTCTAAATGATAATATGTTTCTTGTAGGATAAATTTTTCTTAAATGTAACTCAAATGCAGTTTCTTGAACTCTTATGTTCATTGTTTCATATATGTTCTCTATCATACCCATAAGCATTGTTGTTTTACCACAACCTTGCTCACCAGTTAAGGCAATAACTCGTGCACCTTTTACTAAGAATTTTAATAGGTCTATTGCATCTTCTTTTCCTGGTACTGTTATTAATTGCTCTAATGTTGCTCTTTTTACGTCAAACTTTCTTACGAAAAATGCCCATGTTTCTGACATTGAAGGTCTTACAACAACAACACGTGAACCGTCTTTCATTTCGTTTATTTTAAATCCATTAGAATCAGATAATTGTCCTGGATTATTGTATTTATATATGTTTTGGCAAACTCTTTTTAATTCACTTTCTTTTCCAAATGAAAGGAATGCAAGTCTTATTGATTTACCTTGGAAAAATATCCATATACTGTCACAAGCTCTAGGCACTTTATGCTCAGTTATTTGTCCTAAATAATCACTATCTGTTTGAGCAACTTGACTTAAAAAGCTCTCTGGCAAACCAGATACACCACCAGATACTCCATCTATATTCATATCTCTTATTTCATCAATGCTACTATATCCTTTATAATGTTGATAAATCCTTTGAACTACTACATTTAACTTGTCCGAAAACATTAAATCAAATTTTTCTTCATTATATATGTTATTTATTTCATCTGCTGTTATTACATATGATGGCTTTGTTTCTCCATCTATATATTTTAATACTGCCAAATTATATTTTTTTATCATTTGAGTTAAAGCTTCATAACCAAAGTCTTTTTTATACATAAATATAATAATATCAAATTTATCTTGTGATGTTAAAAGTGATGGTGTGTCAAATGGAATTGCTTTTGAAATATTTATTTCATTTACACCATATTCTTTATATAATAAATCATATATTAATTCTTTAACATATTTTTTATCATTTACATCTCCATATGTACACCCTTTTAATGCTTTTCTAAGTTCATATTTTTTTGCTTTTCTTCTTTTTAATTCTTCTTCTGATAGCCCTATATCATATAAATTTACTTTTGTTATTTCATCAAGTCTTTGTTTTACAAAAGCTATCATGGCATCTATTGTATATGTTTTATCATCCTTAACATGCTCTTCTTCAACATTCTGTTTCTTTTTATCAAGACTGTATTTTACAATAATCATTACAATTATAACTACCAATAGCATTAAACATACATTTATTATACCATTAATCATTTAAGAATCTCCTTTAATATATTTTTCTTGATGTTTCCTTTATCATCTCGATTATTTCCTCTGTTTCTTTATTTAGTGCATTTATAAAATTTGCATTTATATGCGATGAATTCACTCTTTTAAATCTTATAATATAATCTGCAACTTTTCCTTCTGGGGCATCCATACTAAACATTGTATTATATGGAATTCCAAATACTTTCTTTTCTTTTATATATTTTGAAATATTTCTTTCTGTATATTTCGATTTTGCATCATATTTTCCTATAGAAACTATTTTATTTTCCTCTTGCAAGATTGGGTTTTTGGCTTTTTCTCCTATAAAGTCATCTATAACATTTAAATTCTGTACCATTGTTATAACCTTTATTGTTGATAAACTTAATATTTGTTTTACTTGTTGATTTTCTATATCGCCTTCCAAATCAACCAAAACAATATCATAGTATTTATTAGCTAATTTTATTATATCTTTTATATATTGTATATATCTTTCAAATTCTTCTTTACTTGCTTTATTTTCTGTTAATAATTCTAAATTTTTTAATATTATTTTAGTATAATTTGTAATTATCTCGGGAGATGTCTTATTACTTACAATTGCTTTTACAACTCCACTTAATCCTGTATCTAAATCCATTTTTCCTTTTGAGAAAAAACTATTTATATTATTCTTAGATTCAAAAGCACGTTCAAGTGATACATCATTATATTTAGTATTAACTATTAAAATTTTATAGTTATAATTTATAGCAAGTGTTGTAGCTACTGCAGCAATTGTCATACTTTGATTTGTTTCCACTTTACCATTGTTCCAAAATGTTATTATTGCCATTTTATTCTCCTCTTTTGAATATTATTTTTTTTATTTCACCACTTTTTTCATTAGGCATTATGTCTTGAACAATCTCACATAGCCCTTCTTTATATGCATCACTTAAATTTTTAAATCTAATTCTTGCAGTTCTTTGATTTTCAATTATTGCGGTACTATCTCCAATTTCATATGGAAAATATATTTTTTTATCTTCCCATCTAACTGCATAATAGAATGATAAGAAATTTAAATAGTCATCTTCTTCCTCAAGCATTTCTTGTGAAAATAAAACCTTCTTCATAAGTAATTTATCATCCATTTTTCCGATTACTTCTAATCCTTTTTTTAAAGAATAACTATCAAATCCTGTAACAAAATAATTTTTGTTGGCTTTTGCCATATCAAATTCTTTAAATCTTTCATTATCATCAATATCAATTAGTACCACATCATATTGCAACTCTTCAACACTTAGATATTTTTCAATTTCATCTAATGTGTTAAATCCTACTGCTACATCAATTTTCTCATATTCTGTTATATAGCACTTACTAGGAGCAATACAAGGCACTATGTATCTAGCTTTCTGAATTATAGTTGTATCTATTACTAAAACTTTTTTGTTCATCTCTGCTATAACTTTAGCTACATAAAGCATTAAATCTATTTTATCATATGCTCCTATAAATCCTATTTTTTTCAAAATATTTCCTCCTTTAGTATCCTGCTAATCCAGATAAGTATAATTCCATTGAAGTTTCTTTTTCTTGTATAATTCCTTCTTCTATATTAGTCAATTCAGATCCTGAATATTGTCCTAATTCTTGTTCAATTATAGTTCTTAAACTTGCATTATAACTATCATTTATTTTTCCATAATCTTCTATATTTATTCCTTTTTGAGAATTGCTCATTATTAACTGGTACACATCTGAATTTACAGAATATGTTGGTGTTGATGACTCTTGTAATCCTGCTTCAACATATTGAACTACTTGAAGATTTGATGCTCTCATAACATATGATTCAATTATTGCGGAACTCATCATTAAAATTTCATCTTCAGTTAAATATAGTGTAACTGTAGTATCTCGTAAATTCATTATTTGTTTTTTAGATAACACTATATAATTTTGTCCACTTGGCATAGTAAACCTTACGTCAACATAGTCACCAATACTTAAAGTTGATGGAAGTGTTAACATGTTATATTCTATTAATCTTGTAGAATTTGAAACTTTTTCATTTTTATATAATAAACTGCTACTTAAAATTGTTCCTTTTTTCAAATCTACTTTACTTTTATATAAAGTCACATCATCTCTCGCATAATCAGAAGGTGTCTCGTTTGAATATAATTTTACTCTTTCTAATTTATTGGCTTCTATTTTTTCTCCTGATTTAACATCTGCTATCAACCTATATACATATACAGCCTCACCTTTTCCCGTACCACTTGTTCCAGTTGTACCTGTAAAAATTGTAAAATATAGTATTGCAAATATTGCAACTGCTACTAAAAGCATAATTAACATTCCAGAAAGAAATGCATTTCTTGTTTTTCTTTGTATTGGATTTGATGACATAATTATTCCCCCATTTATACATAGTTTAATAATTTTATTTTACAACAAAGTCCGGTAAAAAACAATATTTTTAGCACTTGTAATGTTTTTTTAATGTTTTTGTAATATTTTTGTAATATTTGATTTTTACAAAAATTTCTAGTTTATTTTTTTTGTTTTTGAACATTCTAATATTGAAAAGCTTTGATAAGCTTTTTTAATTCTAATTTATCTATCCTAGGAGGTGAAATTAATGGCAAACTCAAATTCTAATAGAACATTAGTACCAGAAGCCAAAGAATCATTAAACAAATTCAAATATGAAGTTGCTAGCGAAGTTGGTGTTAACTTAAAAAATGGATATAATGGTGATATATCTTCAAGAGACGCTGGTAAAATTGGTGGTAACATGGTTAAGAAATTAATCCAAAGAGCTGAAAACAGCATGATAGGAAAATAGTTTTAGTTTAACTATTTTTATGATAAATAAATAATTTTGTTTATCTTAATTTAGGGTAATTTTAGGATTTGCTTTTACATAAGTAAGGGCAAGTTCTGAACTTGCCCTTTTCTTTATTATGTAATAATTAAAATAAAGGGTCGGTCACGACCAACCCCTACATTTTACGCCTCTGGTTCTACTAAACCATAGTTTTTATTATCTTTCATTTTAAATAATACATTTACTCTATTTGTTTCTGAATTTACAAATGTTATAAATCTATCTGCTGGTTTTTCTTGTAATTTTAATACAGCATCTTCTGGTGTCATTGGTTTTATATCATAATATATTGTTTTTATTATTTCGTTTTCAACTTCTGGCACTGCTACATCAACGCTTAAGTTTTTTATTGAATCTTCTTTATTCGCTTTCTCTCTTCTTGTTTTTGTTTTTCTTATTTGTCCTTCTACAATGTCTACATCTTTATCTATTGATGCATATAAGTCTTTGTGAGCTGTAACTGCTCTATATGTATCAGATTTTGCTTTTACTGATACTTCTGCTATTTGTTCTTCTCTTTCTGTTCTAATTGTAAGAGTTACATCAAAATCTTCTCCAAAATATTTTTCTAATCTTGCAAACTTTTCTTCAGCATAATCTTTAATTGCCTCTGTTGCTTTTAAATCTTTTCCTGATATTGTTATATTCATAATAATCTTCCTTTCTCATTTAAGATAACAGTATTATATATTAACATATTTAAATTTGCAAATGTTTTTTACATTTTATACTCTTTTTCTAAATTTTCTGTCACATATAGTTTTGATATTATTTCCAATTCTTTTTGTGTTGTCTCGGGCACTGTGAAGGAATATATCTTTTTAGCATCTGATAAAACTATATATCTTATTGCATCTTTAGTAGTTTCACTTATTTCTATTGCTCCACCATCTTGTTTTGCACATGTGCCACATTTAAAACCTGATTCTCTTATACTAAAGTATTCTAATTTTTCTTTTGTTTTACAAATAGAACATTCTTCTATTTGTGGTCTAAATCCAATTATAGACATTAATCTAATTCTAAAAATACTTGTAATTAAATTTAAAGCCTTATCTGTTTCAGCAATTACATATAAAGTATTTAAATATAATTGTAAAATTCTATAATTGTTCTGATTTTCTGTTGTTACATCATTTATAATTTTTGTTATGTATGCTGCATATTTTAATTTGTCTAAATCAATACGAATTTTGTAAAAAAGTTCTATTATCTCACATGAATTCATGCTGTAATTATCTGAGCCTTTATAAAGCATATATTCTCCAAAGCATAAAAGCTGACTTCCAGCTAGAAGAAGGCTCTTTGGTTTTCTAGAGCCTTTTGCTAAGCATTCTATTTTTCCTAAATTTGGGGTTAAAATTGTAAGCATTTTATCAAAGTCCCCAACATTATGTTCTGCAATTATTATTCCTTTCGTTTTTACAATTTTCATAATTTTCCGCCTTTATATTTTGCATCATATTTTGTTCCATATTTGATACTTGTTTTAATTCTAAAAAAGTGTTTATATCTCCTGTTTTTTTAAATGTGTTCCACGCTATTTGCTTTATCATCTGTCTACCATCTCCTTTAGTTTTGTTTTTATCTTTTGTGTTTTTTATGTTTTTTATTCATTATTAAACAATTTATAATTTTTAAAAATCATTTTATTACTCTCTATCTTTTGTATTTGGTATTTGGTGTTTGGTATTTTATATGAATCTTTTCAAAATACCAAATTTAAAATACAAAACACACTTTTTATTTGTTTTCAAATCTTTTTACAATACTATTGTTGTCTTGCCAATCATTATTTACTTTTACCCATATTTTTAAATTTATTTTTGTTTGTAACATTTTTTCTAAGTCTTGTCTTGCATATGTTCCTATACGTTTTAACATTTCTCCGTTTTTGCCTATTATTATACCTTTATGTGAATTTCTTAGAGTATATATTATTGCTTCTACATCATAAATTTCTTCACCTTTAGTTGTATTTCTTAAATTCATTTTTTCTACTTCTACATAAATCCCATGTGGTATTTCTTCATCTAATAATTTTAATGCTTTTTCTCTAATGGTTTCTTCTACTAGTTGCCTTCCTGTTTGGTCTGTATATTCATCTACATCATAATACATTGGTCCTTCTGGCATATGTTTTTCAATTTCATCGAGTAGTTCTTCTGTATTTTTTTGTTTTTCTGCTGAAATTGGAATTATGGCTTCAAAATCATATTCATCTTTATACAAATCTATAAGTTTAAAAACATCTTCTTTTTTTACTAAATCTACTTTATTTATAACTAATATGGTTTTTGCTCTAGCTTCCTTTATCTTCTCTAATATTATTTTATCGCCTTTTCCAAAGTTTTGCTTACTTCCATCTACAACAAATAATGTAATATCTACATTTGATATTGTTCCCCATGCTGTTTCTAACATTGTATTTCCTAATTTTGTTTTTGGTTTGTGAATTCCTGGTGTGTCAATAAAAATAATTTGAGAATTTTTTCTATTCACAATTGCTCGAATTGCAGTCCTTGTTGTTTGGCTTTTGCATGTTGTAATTGCTACTTTTTCTCCTACTAATGAATTTAATAAAGTTGATTTTCCTACATTTGTTCTTCCAAGAATAGAAACAAATCCTGATTTAAAGTTTTCCATATTTCCTCCATATTATATATCATAAAAATTGCTAAATTTGTAGAATTTAGCAATTTAATTAAAATTATTTTTTTATGTGTAGGGGCGCATGATTGCGCCCCATAATAAATTGATTATAAATCCCTGGGCGCAATCATGCGCCCCTACATTGTTTGCAAAATCCTTCCACAAATCATCATTTTTCCTTATTCTTGCACTGTATTTCCTTCTGTTGTTACTTCTTCTACTTTTGGTGTTATTGTTAGTTCTCCATTTTTTGGATATATTTGAATAAATGTGTTTCCATCATTTACAGTTATTTCTGTTCCATCTGCATGTTTATACACAGTTTGTCCACTATGTGATGTTTTTTCCCAAGTAATCGGAACAGCATATCCATCTGTTATATAATATCCGCTTCCACTTCCAATATTATTTAGCTCTTGTCTTCCTTTATTTTCACCATCATTTATTGTGTAATTTGATACACTATAGACAATTATATTTTTTGCTGTATATTGCTCACCTGTTTCTAAGTCCACATTTGCTTTCCCACTCATACTTCTTTTATAAACCTTATTTTCTTCATCATATTCATAACTTGTTGAGTGATAATATGAATATTTTATATCTACTTCTACAGCACTTTTAGCTCCAGTCAAAGTAGATACATCTATTTCATCTACAGAATAATTTAAAAGTAAATCTTTATTTGTGTCTCTTGTATATCCTTTGCTTTCAGCGTATTCTTTTACATTTTCCATACTCGTAAAACCAGTATGTTCATAATCTCTATTTAATGTTTTATCTCTAAAAAATACTGTTCCTTCTAATGCTATACCATCTAATGAATCTATTCCTGTATATAGTCTTGAATATGCTTGAGGGCTTCCTCCCCAGTGTACAAATATTGCATCATTTTCTTCTGCATAATCTATAAAATAATGTCTTGCACTTCTTACAGATCCAATTTTTGCTGTATCTTGGTCTTTATAAAGTGCCATCATTCTTGTTATTCCACCTTCAGAAATTATTTCATATACTAAATATGCATCTTGAATTCCACATTGTGGCCATGCTGAATGATTATTGTTTATCATAACAGCATAAGGTCTAGACTTTGAGTCTTCATCTACTATTTGTAATTTTTTAACTACCTCTTCTTTTTTCTCTTCTTGTCCTATTACATTATTTGATACTTCTTTTTCACTATTTAAATATTTTACTAAAAACATTGCTCCTAATATTAATGCTGCTATTATTAATACTACTATTATTCCTTTTCCACTATTATTGCTTGTCCTTTTTTTTCTTCTTTGCATATTTATTACCTCACTTTTATTAAAATTAATTATTATCTTAATATTCTCAGTTTATTTAATATATTTTCTTCTTTTTCTCTCATTTTTACTTTATCTTCATCTATCATGTGGTCATATCCCATTAAATGATAAAATCCATGTACAACCATATAAGATAATTCTCTTTCAAAACTATGACCATATTCTATTGCTTGTTCTTTTACTTTATCTATTGAAATTACTATATCTCCCAAAACATCAAATTGATCATCTGGTACTTTTTCTATATCCTCCATTTCAAACATTGGAAATGATAATACATCTGTTTCTTTATCAATTTTTCTTTGTTCTTTATTAATTTGGCGAATATTTTCTGGTGTTGTTAAAACCACATTTATATATAATTTTTTGTTATCTATTTTTTCTTCTTTGAAACATTTATCTATTATTTTTTTTATATGTTTTTCATATTCTGTATTTTCTTCTAATTCCAAGAAATTTATTTCTGCATGTTCCATATACCTTTTTCTCCTTTTAGAGGCTCTTGGTTTGTTCTACATCTATCTTTTAAAACCCTCATTGCTCCAAGTTCTACTAAACATTCTTTATGCAAACTTATTATCTTTTTATATTTTCTTTTATTCACATATAACTTTTTTATATCCTCTTTTAAGAAAATAATTAGCTTTTGTTCTTCTTTTTCTTTTTTATTAGCTATTTTATTTATTTCAGTATATTTATCCCAAAATGTTTTATATTTTACTTTATCATCTGGGTTATCCCAGTACACTTTTGTTGATAATAATTTTAAGTTGTATTCTTCTATTATCTTCACTAATGTTTCGTAAGCTTTTTTTCTTTTTGTTTTATTACTCTCTCGTACAATAATTTCCCTTACTTCTTTCATCAGCTGAATATAACACCTCTCAGTTGCAGCAAGTGGAAGACTATGTGTAAAAAATGTTCTGCTTATTCCAATTAGAGTCATATTTTTCAATATTTTTTCTTGCTCATTTAACTTCCCTAAAGAAGATTCTTCATATTTCTCATATTCTTCTTTATATTTATTATTTTCAGGGTTTAACGATATTTTTATTGGTAAAATCTCAGATACATAATTTTCTATTCCTGAAAAAATTTTCTCATATGTTTTGTCTGATGGTACATCTTTTTTTATATTATCAGTAATTTCAACTGAATAATTCTTTAATAAACCTTTATACAACGAATCCATTTTAGCTACATAGAACTCTTTATATAAATTTAATAAACTTTCCTTTTTTATATTGTTAGCTGTTTCATAATCTATGTGTAATAAATATTCTTGTTTTTTATATTTATATTCTAAATAATTTTTATTTTTTAAACTAACTACAAAATAATATTTTGCTAAAGCTTCTTTTTCAAAATTTGAAGCTATTCCATTTTTTACTTTTTTGTATAGCGAATCCATTATATTTTTGTCTATCACTTCTAAATATAAAGAATATGCATCTTCATATTTCTTACTTGCCAAATCTCTTTTTTCTTCTGTAGCATTATCCATTTGTATATAATTTAAATATGCTTTTATCACACTATTTCTTTTTATAGAAATCATCATGCTGTTTAATCCTATTCTTGTAGGTACCAATAGCCTTGAAAGTGTATTTGTTATTTTATTAAAAAACGTCTTGTTTGTTTCAACTACTCGCAAACTTCTTTGTTCCATTTATATTCCCCTCCATTTAAAAAACTATTTTGTCTTCTACTCCGATAGTTTCAAGCACTTCATAAATAACTTCTATTTCTATATACCCCTCATTTGCGTATGTATTTACTTGTTCATTTATAATGTTTTCTTGGTTTGATATCTGTGTTTTTAATTCTTCCTCTATTCTTTGTTTTGAAATCTCTATAAGTTCCTCTTCCGTATATGTTACATTTTTTATTTCATACTCTTTGTTGGTTCTTTTTATTATTTCTATTGGTAAATAAAAATTAGAAAATAACTTTAATCTTTTGCTCTCATTTATTGTATCATAATTTTCAAATTTTGAAAGGGTTTTATACAAATTTATTTTAAAATTATTTATTACTAAACTATACTTTTCCTCGGTATTACCTGTGTCCGTAGGAACCTGCTGTGTTAAATAAATTTTTTCTTTTTTTGAATACCATACCTTTGCTTCTATGTCTGCTATAGCATGAACATACCTAATTCCAGTGTATTTACCTTCCAAATAGCCATTTACTAATACATCTCCTTTTTTCACTATATCTCCTACTTGTACAGCAGCAGTACCATCTTGAGCATTTATCTTTGTAATCATCCCTTCTTTTTCTGCAACGATATTGCAGTATTCATCTTTATCTATTACATCTGGTGCTGTGATAGTTTCTTTTATTTCAACTTCTGCATTTGTCCCTTCTATTGTAATACCAATCCAAGCTATGTCATTTCTTTTTAATCTTATACTATTTATAATTTTGGTTGTATCTAAGTTTCCTTTATATGCTCCTGTTTTCAATCCTTCCTCTTTTAATGCTCTTAAGATTTCGTCTTTTGATATATTCTCATTTCCTAAAACATCTATATTCCATACAAAATTAGATATAATAGTAATAAACCCTAGTATTGCTATTATTATTCCAATAAAAATTTTTCTTTTCTTATATCTATGTATTATAAACGGAACTCCACATTTCTTTTGAATTCTAATTCTTGTTCCTGTTTTCTTTGCAATTACTCTAATATCTTTAAAATCTTTTATCCCAATATTTGCATGCAGTATTACTCCTTTTTTCATTTTTACATTCCATAATAAAATGCCTTTACTTTTACAAATATTTATAAATCTTTCTACAAAGATTCCCTCTACTTCTATATTTAAGTAACCTAATATATAATAAAAAAGAATTTTGAAAATCATTAATTTACCCTTTCTAAATCTATACTGTTTATTATTCCTTTTACCAAAAGATCCTCATCTGTCATTTGTTCCAGGTTTAAATTAAAACCATTAATATTTATAACTCCAATTTCTGTATTTACTTTTACAAAAAACTCTTCATATTCCATAATTCCTTTATAATTTTCTATTAAAATTTCGTCAAAAGATATTATTGTTACTTTTGTTTGTTTTTTATCTAACTCTCGTGGCATATCTAATATTTGTGATAATCTGTTAATTTTCTTATGCATTTTTTCCTCCTATCTCTTAAATTCATCTAGAGTTATAAATTCATAACCCATATTTTTTACTTGATTAATTACATCATTTAGTATATTACAGTTATCCTTTGAATTAGCATGAAGTAATATAACACATCCATTATGTATGTTAGATACTACTTTTTCTTTTGCATATCCTTCTCTTCCTTGCTTTTGTTCATCCCAATCATCATATGCGAAACTCCACATTACTGTTGTATAGCCTAAACTTTTAGTAAATTCCAAAGTTCTTTGGCTAAACTCTCCCTTGGGTGGCCTTAAATATTTCATTTCATACCCAAATTTTTCGTATACTGCTGTATGTAATATTTGTATTTCTTTTTTTAATTCATCATCTGATAAATCAGGTAAGCTATAATGGTTAACCGTATGATTTCCTACAATATGCCCTTCATCTATCATTCTTTGAACTAGGTCTGGTTGGCTATTTAAGTAATGCCCTGTTATAAAAAATGCTGCTTTTACATTGTTTTGTTTTAAGGTATCTAAAATCTGGCTTGTATACCCAGCTTCATATCCATTATCAAATGTCAAATATACATATTTATCCTCAGAATTTCCCATTGCTATATCTTCATTTTCATCTATTAACTTTTTGTTGTTTGAACCTAAATCTGGTTGTTCATGATTTTGAGCTCTTTTTATCCCCCAACCTATTTTATTATTGCTAAGTGTTCCAGTTCCAGTAGTCACTGTTAAATTATTACTTTCATTTGAACTCATAGCAATTAATCCAAAAACAAACGTGAATACTAAACATATACTAAATAAAAATACTTTCCTTTTCATAATTAATAATCTCCTTGTTATCAATAGTTTAGAATAGATCTCATTTTTCTAATTTTATGTTTTTGTTTATAAATTATTACTTTGCATAAAAAAATAGATATGTTTCCATATCTACTTATATTTTTGTTTTTCTAATTATTTAATAATACCTCTGGCAATAGTACTACTATGATTTTTTATTACAAATTCTAATCCTTGTTCTACAACAATAGGAACATCTAATTTTATCTTTATTTGTTTATCTTCTTCTGATACAATGCTTATAGAACACTTGATATCTGAGTTAATAAAAAATACATTTCCTTTTTCTTTAATCTCTGATATCTCTAATTCTGTAGAAGTTATCTGTGCATCTATATTATAAATAGGCTTTGTACTTCCGGAAATTATAACAGCTTGACCTTTTTCCATATATTCTTTTTTAACATTTGGTTCTAAAGTAATATTAATTAAATCTCCTACTTTAGCTGAAGTAACCTCTTTATTATTAATTTCTAATTTCACTATTTTAGTATCAATTCCTTTTCTACCAAGCCCTACAATACTTATTTCATCATTAGTATTTATCTTTCCACTTAGAATATTTCCTTTTATTTTTATTCTTTCATTTTCTTGTAAAATATCCTCAATATATAATAAAAAATTGCCTTCATCATTTAATACAACTTCATTTCCTTTAGACGCTTCATTATTATCTTTAATAAAATTTTTATATATAAATATTGCCATAATAATGGCAGCTACAATAGCTATACAAATCAATATTTTTTTCATTTTTTATCCTTCCCTATATAAAAGAGATGCATTTTTATTATAGTAGTTTAATGCATCTCTTATATATTTTATTTTATATCTTTATAAAATTTAACTTTTCTATATGCAAATATAGCTCCTATAACTAATGTTACTATTGATATTACTGTCAAAGTATTCAGTCCTGTGTGTGGTAATGATCCACCAGCAGTTGTTTTATCACTTGAATTTGGTTTATTTGTATTTGTTCCTGTATTTTCATTTCCGCCATTGTTAGAATTATTATTATCATTATCTTCTTGGTCTCCAGGATTACTATCATTTGTATTATTATCTTCCTCTGGTGGTAATGGTTCTAAAATAGTAACTGTTACTGTTTTTGTAGATATTTCGCTATATCTTCCCGCATTATCTAAAACTCTAGCACTAATTTTTATTTCACCATCAGTAATATTTGTAATAGTATATAAGCTATCCTTATTTATATTTTGCCATTCTCCATCATCTATTTTAAATTGATAAGTTATATCCTCATCTTGATTTTCACTATTCAATTTGAAAGATGCATATTCATTAACAAATTCATCTTCTGCCAATATTTCAGGTTTTTTTATTTCATTAAATATTGTAGATGAAGTTGTTGTATTTTCTGCATTATCTTTTGCAATTGCCCATAAATATATTGTTCCTTTACTTGTACCATTATAAGTAACAGCTTCTGTATAATCTACCCAGTTTTCACTATTAGGTTCTACATTTTCAGTTGTCCAAGCATATTGTATAGTTTTTACTCCTGACCCTGTATCTGTTACATTTATAATTGTTTCTCCATTTGCTCTCGTAAATGTTATAACTGGTCCTAATCCATCAATTTTAGTATCAATGCTAACGGAAGCAATATTCCCTGCAGCATCTTTTACATAGAAATAATATTTTCCACTTTCATTTACTTCTAAAGTTTGAGTTATTTCATTATTTGTATTTTCTATATTATTCCATCCATTTGATGAAACTGTTATATTATCTTGGTTGCTAAACTGATAAGCAACTATTCCACTAAGTCCATCTACTGCTTTCCCTGTAATAACTTTTCCCGTTGTAGTCCATTCTTCATTATCTAATGATAATTCATTTATTACTGGAGCAATTTTATCAACTTTTAATATGTGTTCAACATCACTTGTTATTGTATTTGTTCCATCTGTTACTGAAAGTAATAATGTTGTTGTTCCATCTGCTGTTACTGTAGTTTCTTGATTTGTTGCTACAATAGTTTCTGCAGAATTTTCTTTTGAATAATATTTAGTTGTTGCACCTACACTATTTTCTTCTACTGCCACATAAATATTTTGATTTGTCCATGTGTCTTCAGTATAATTTGCACCTTCATTATTATTTAATTTCAATATTAAATTTCCTAAAAGCAATTCATCAGTTTTTACTGTTAATTCTTGTGATTCTCCACTATTACCAACCATATCTGTTGATTTTGTTTTTACTACATATTCTGTATTATGTATAAGTCCCGTAAATGTGTTGTTTGATTGCCAATCGCTCCAATTATCTCCAATTTTTATTGCATACATTGTCTTAGTTTCATCTATTCCACTATGTTCATCTGTTTGAGCTGAAATAACAGTTATACTACATGTTGTTTTAGATGCTGTAGGCACTGTGTTTGTAGGATTTACTTTATCTACTTTTGCAGTTTTGGTTATTATATCAGAATAATCATTTGTTTCTGTTCCTACTATTCTTGCATCTATTTGAAGTATACCACTTTCTTGAATTGGAATATCAGTATCTTTTTGGCAGTCAACCCAAGAACCGTTGTTAATTCTATATTGATATTTATCTACATATTGTTCTTCATTTACAGTATCTGAAATTTTAAATGTTACATCTTTAGCCCAATCTGTTTCTGAAACAGATAATTCTGGATTTTTTAAATATGTAACTGTAAAAGTTCTTTCTTCAACATTACTTTCACAATCTGTACTATCAGTTGCCCAAACTTTTAAAGAATGTTCTGTTCCAGCCGATAAACTTAAAGGTGTTAAATCTAGAACAAAATCTTTACTTGTTCCTGTTGTAGACATCGCAGGTAATGTATATTCTGTTCCATCAACTACATAATGTATAACAATATTATCTTTTAGGTCTGCGTCAATAACTGTTCCATTTATTTTTACATCTGTATAATAAAATTTTGTATTATCATCTAAAACTATACCTGTATTTGGTATATTAATTTCTCCAACTTCCATCAATACAGAATAAGTTTTTGTTTCTCCTGCATTTATTGTTCGATTAACCCATGAATATGTAAAAGCACTATCCCAATTTTCAACTTTAGTTTCTTCCGGATTGTTATTAAACATATTTGTCATATATGTATTTCTCCATGAACCAATCCATAAATTATCTACATCAGTAGCTCCATTTACATCTTTTCCATAAAATACAAATTGAACTGGTTTATCTGTATATCCTTCTTTGGTCCAAAGTCTTACTCCAGAACCATCTTCTAGTCTTTCTATTGTTGCTCTATCATCTCCATCTATTTGAACATCTGCAGTTGTAGCCAAAGAATAAGTTAATGATGATGTTGTTGTGTTTTTTAGTGTATATATTATTTGTAATTGTTCTCCATTATTTATAAACATAGTATTAACTTTTAAATCAATACCATCTATATTTTGCCATTCATTTTCAGCATTATATGCTGTATATTGCATTGCCAACAGTCTTGTTTGTAGTTCGTCTCTATCTGTATAAGTTAGTTCTCCACTCATTTCTCCATTTTTTCCATTTACATTTAAAAAAGTGTGATATCCATGATTTCCAAATGTGCTACTTATTAAAGTTTTTTCACCTGTTGCTTCATCAGTTGTAATATACCCTTTAACATCAAATGAATGTAAACCATCAAATTCATATCCTCTTGTTCTTATAAAAATTTTCATTACTCCATTATCTACTTCTGTAATTGCGAATATAGAAGTAGTAATAGCAATTATTGCTACTAATATAAGACTAATTATTCTTATTTTCAATTTCATTAAAGTTCCACCTTTCAAAACAAATTATATAATTTATTTTTATCACAAATGACAATATGTTTCAATATTTTACAATACAATGTAATTAAAATGACATATTTTTGTAATATTTGTTGTTCTGTTATATATGAAAAAGAAAATAAGTTTTAACTTACTTCCTTTCAAACCATATATGCAATTTCATTATTTGGAAAATATTTTTCCATCTGCTCTCTTAAAAATTCTTTTCCCTCTTCTACAATATCATTTTTATATCTATATTTACCTCTTCCTCTCATCATCATTTTTTCTTTATCATATAGATTTATTGCATTTGGAAAAGCTTCTTCATTTATCTTTGTATGAACATAACTATATGTCATAAATATTATTTCAAAGAAAACATCTTTTTTTACTTTTTCAGATAAATTTTCACTTAATTTTTTTATCAATTCAAGATATAATTCTTTCCAGTTGTCTACTAATATTACTGGGGCAATTAAAATACCTATTTTATAGCCAGCGTCTTTTAGCTTATTTATTGCTTCTATTCTACCATTTAATCTAGACGTACCAAATTCTACTCTATTTATTATTTCCTCTGGGTTAACACTCATTCTAACAACAACTTTTCCTCTATGATTTAAATTTAATATGGGGTCTACCATATCAAATTTTGTAGGAAATGTTAAAAGACCTTTACTTGTATTTTTAAAATTTTCAATAGTCCATACTAAATTATTTGTAATAGTATTTTCTAATATTAAGTCACTATTACTTCCTATTTCAAATGTAAGTTCTTTTTCACTTTTTTCTGATATCCTTATAATTTTATCTAACATTTGCTCTCTATTTACAAAAAGTCTTAAATATGCACATTTATTATAGTTACAAACCAAGTAGCAATACATACAAGCAGCTGTACACCCGAGATGATGTGTATGGCACCAAATAATCCGATGTTTTATGATTTTCTGTAAATTTATGTGTCTTTCTAACTCCAATAATTAAATTTTGCTTCATATTCATAAATTCACTATTTTGCTTGTTTCGCATTTCCTCAATATTATTATGATTTTCTATTTCTATTTTATTGGTATCTTTATATTTATTCATTAATTCTTGTCCCAAAGGATAATTTAAAATATCTTTTTCATAATAAATAAGTTTTGGTTTAAACATGTTTTCCCTCCTTTTTTATTATTGCCAAAAAACATATTTTTATAATATTTTGTCTGTAACATCTGGATCTGTTTTATTAACTTTTAAGTTAATATTTATTGTATTGTTGTATTTTATTTTTTTTGACATTTTTCACTTGACATCGATATCAAATTAGATTATATTAAATATGTTTCTGGAAAAATTAGGAATTTTTTTTATTTTTTTGTCGATTAAATTACCTTGAAAATTCTAATACTCCAGACTTTTATTAGTTGGTGATAAATATGTTAAATTTTGTTCTATGCGATGATAATATTCCATCTTTAAACAGATTATCTAAAATGTTGGAATCTATTTTTATAAAAAATAATATTGAGGCAAAAATATGTGCTTGTGCATCTAAACCTCAAGAAGTCTTAGATTACATAGAGAATCATAAAGTAGATGTATTGTTTTTAGATATTAATTTAAATGCTAACTTAACAGGCTGTGATATAGCTGATTTAATACGAAGGAAAAATAAGCATATCTATATTATTTTTTTAACTGGACATTTGGAGTATGCATTACTTGCTTATAAATATAAAACGTTTGATTACTTACCTAAGCCAATTATTGAAGAGCGTTTAGAAGAAACAGTTTTGCGTTTGATAGATGATATATCTTTAGAAACTGTTGAGTTTATAAAAATAAACCATAGTAAAACTTTAATTAATTCTAATGATATTAATTATATAAAAAAGGATGGTATGAAATTGGTGTTTTGTACTTCTAAGGAAAACTACGAAACATATAGTTCTTTTTCTAAATTTGAAACTTGTCTACCAGATAACTTTGTAAGATGTCATAAATCTTATATAGTTAACATTAATAATGTACGAAAGTTTAAAATTAATGAAAATATTTTAGAATTAAAAAATAATCACTTTTGCAATATTGGTGCAAAGTATAAAACAAATTTTATGGAGGTATTAAAAAATGGAAATTTTTCAAACAGTTTGGAACACATTAATAACTCAAAATCAAAAAGTAGCAAATACTATAATTAGCCCTTTTGCTTTTATTGAATCTTTTTTATATATGATGGTTTTTACTACATTATTAAAAATCACTTATAATAGAAAACAACAAATTTTATATGTTATAACATTTGGACTTATGGCTATGATTAATATTCTATTTATTCCCGCACCATATAACACTTTTGTAAATGTGTTTCTTTGTCCTGTATTAGTATTTATCATTTTTCGTACCAGCATATTAAAGGCTATATTATCTCAAATCATTATATATCTTGTTGCTATAGTAGTTGATACTCCTATAGTGTTATTTGAAACGTATTTATTTGATATATCTTCAGTATTAATATCTCAAACTCCTTTGTATAGAATAATTCATTGTTGTATTTCTTATTCTATAATTATTAGTATTTACTTCTTATTTATTAAAAATAATGTTAAAATTTTTGTATTAGATGTTTTTAAGAAAAATAACAATCGTTTTTTAATACTTAACCTGATTGTTGGAATTATTACCATTGCACTTCAATATTATATAGAATTTACATATATAAATTACTTACCTACTCATCTTGTTATTTTAAGCTTACTTATTTTAGTATTATACTTTTTAATTAGTCTCTTTAGTTTGTCTAGAACCTCTAAATTAGAAGTTACCACTGAAAATTTAGAGGAAGAAAAACTGTATAATCAAACTTTAACACTTTTATATGATAATATTCGTGGTTTTAAACATGATTTTAATAATATTGTTCAAGGTATTGGTGGTTATATTTCTACAAATAATATAGATGGTCTTAAAAAGTATTACTCAGAAATCTTAGATGATTGTCAAAGAGTTAATAATTTATCACTCCTAAGTCCAGAAGTTATTAATAATCCTGCAATATATAGTTTACTTACTTCTAAATATCACACTGCTACAGAACTTGGAATTAAAATAACTTTAGAAATTTTCATGGATTTATCTACTATAAATATGAAAATTTATGAACTAACTAGAGTTTTAGGAATTTTAATTGATAATGCAATTGAAGCTGCAAAAGAATGCTCTGAAAAAGAAATAATTATAACTTTTAGAAAAGATAATAAAAGAAACAAACAATTATTTATCATAGAAAATACTTATTCAAACAAAGATATAAATATAGATGAAATTTTTGAAAAAGGTAAAACATCAAAGAAAAATGAAGATGCTAAAAACCATGGACTTGGATTATGGGAAGTAAGACAATTTATGAAAAAAAATAAAAATTTAGATTTATATACAACAAAATCCGAAAAATATTTTAAGCAACAATTTGAAATTTATTGTTAATTTATAAAAAAATAGGAACCGAAAAGTTCCTATTTTTTTATCTTAAATTAATCTTTTTTTATTAAAGATGTTGGCATTTTTGGTTGGTGCCATATTGAGAATATTACAGATGCTGTATTTGTTGATTTTGCATATTTTTCTGCAACTTTTGCTAATAATTTTAACATTATAATTCCCCCCTTTATCTTTAGAATAATTTATGTACGTATTTTATGTGGCAAAATCAGTTTATAGTTTGGGTGTTCTCCCTTTTTATATATTCTAAATATCCATATTTATTTTTTGTTATTTTATACATAAATTTTGTAATTGTTATTGTTTGTAAAAGTGTTCCTATAATTAGGAGATTAGATATTGTATTATTTTTAATAATTAAACCTAAACTTAAAGTTATTGTCATGGCTGCAAATGAAAGTGCCTTCTTTGTTTTTCTTTCCTTTTTTCTTAATATTGGTACATCTTGAGTATCTGCAGGTGCATATTTTTTAACCATTATTATGCTAAATGCCCATATTAAAAATACTGTTATATATTTTATTAAATCAGTTCCCCATACTAGATATTGGCTAATAATTGCATTTCCTATATAAAATACACTTGTTGCAATTATACATCCAATATGTGTATGTAAATGCGTTCCTCCTGATACAGACCTATATGGTAATATAAATAAGAATGATAATAGAGTTAATTTAAAAACTCCAAGTACATATGATATGGTAAATATTAAAAAGATTTTAGGAATTTCTCCTAATACAAGTTGCAACCCATAATTAATAACTTCTGCTCTTTCATCATCTATCTCTGGCATTTCTTTTCTTATTTTATTTGTTAAGGCAATACATATTTTTTCTATCAAAAAATCACCTCTATTTTTATAAGGTGATTTTATATGTTTATTCTACATTTTTCGTGTTTTTTATACGAAATATAAAAAAATCATATATGAAATTTAAGAATTAAATTTTCATATATGATTTTTTATGTTTATAAAATTTACATAAGCCCTTCCCATCTTCCATATATTCCACATGGAAGTACTAAATCAGAATTTTTCATTGGAAGTCCTATTTCTCCTGCTGTTATTTTTCCATTATATTGTTTTAAGTTTATTTTTAAAATATTACTTAGAACTTCTGCTGAGATTCCAGTTGTATATGAATTTATTAAGAAAAACAATGGCGAATCACTTAGAACCTCACAGCAAAGTTTAACTAAATCGGATATATTATTTTCAAATTGCCATACTTCTCCAGATGTTCCTCTTCCATAAGAAGGTGGATCCATTATTATTGCATCATATTTATTACCTCTTCTTATTTCTCTTTGTACAAATTTAATAACATCATCTATTATATACCTTACTGGTCTTTTTTCTAAACCAGAAGATATTACATTTTCTTTTGCCCAAGAAACCATACCTTTAGAACTATCTACATGGCACACAGATGCTCCTGCAGATAAGCATGCCACTGTTGCGCCTCCTGTATATGCAAATAAATTTAATACTTTTATTTCTCTTTTTGTGTTTTTTATTTTGTCAATCATCCAGTCCCAATTTACAGCTTGCTCCGGGAAAAGACCTGTATGCTTAAATCCCATTGGTTTAATATTAAATGTTAAATTTTTATACTTAACTTGCCAAGCAGCTGGAAGTTTTGTCTTAAAATCCCAGTTTCCTCCACCAGTTTTACTTCTATTGTATCTTGCATTCACTTTTGCCCACTTTTCTGGAAAACTTTTTTCTTTCCAAATAATTTGAGGGTCTGGTCTAATTAGTTTGTACTCTCCCCATCTTTCTAATTTTTCGCCATTTGCCATATCTAGTATTTCGTATTCTTTCCAGTTTTTTGCTATGTTCATTTTTCCTCCATTATTTAATTATATCTTTTTCATTCCGCCCAATCTCGTCGGGGTTATATATTTTATTTTTTTCACTGCCCCATCCTAGAAAATGTAATTCACTTCGTTCAAACATTTTCTACGGTGGTCGTCCCGGAATCGCTCCAAAAATAAAATATACAACCCCAGCGTTGGGCTGATTTAACTCTAACTAATTTTACTCAACAATCTAAAAAAATTGTATATCAACATTAGGTTCGCAATTGCAAATATAAAAAATGCTACAAACAAATACATTAGTGTTTTGTTTTCATTAAATATTTTTTTTGTAAATCCACTTTTTGTGTTTTTCTTATAGTGGTTGTCCACATATTCTCCATAATTTACACTATCTCTTGTTATCTCTATCATAATTATTCACTCCCTTATGTAATAAATCTATTCAAAGTTATGAATAATTATGATAAATTTTGGTCGATGTTATTCTAGTTCTTTTTTGATTTTCTTCGCTAATTCTTCATTTATTCCTGATGTTTTTGCTATTTCATCTATTTCTGCCTTTTTTATAGCTTCTACACTTCCAAATTTTCGTAATAATTCTTGTTTCTTTTTTGGACCTATTCCTTTTATTTCGTCTAAACTTGATTTTGTTATATTTGTGTTCATTAACTTTTTATTATATTCTATTGCGGTGTTATGCACCTCTGTTTGAAAATTTGTTATAAAAAACATTAGATTTTCTTTTAAATATATTTGTTTTCTATTTTCATCTATTAGCATCTTTGTGTTGTGTTTATCATCTTTAACCATTCCAAATACCGGAATTTCTAAATTATATTTACTTATTGCTTTTTTTATTGCTCTTATTTGTGTTATTCCACCATCTGCTAATATTAAATCTGGTAAATTACCAAAAGTTCCTTTTGGATTTTCGATAGAGTGTTTTAATCTTCTTGTCAGCACTTCTTCTGTACAAGCCACGTCATTTTGTGCATCCACTGTTTTTATTTTAAATCTTTTAGATAAGTTCTTCTTTATTACTCCATCTATTGCAACACACATTCCTGCCACCATGTAATCCCCAGAAAAATTTGAAATATCAAATGTTTCTATCCTTCTAGGTAAGTTTGGTAAATCTAAAGCATCTTTTAACCCTAAAACAATACTTTCTTTTTCCTTATTTTTATTTTCTAAAGTAATTTTTGCGTTATTAATTGCCATTTCTATGAAACGAAGCTTTTCACCTTTTTGTGGTACTTTGAAATCTATTTTTTTGTTTGATCTTTCAGATAATAGTTTTATAATTATATCCTCATCATTTATTTTTTCTTGCATCATTATTTTATTTGGCAAATCAATTTTTTGTAAATAGTACTGTTTTATAAAATCTGAAAGTATAACCTTTGTTTCCTCCTCTTGCATATTATCTAAAAAATAATGTTCTCTTCCAATCATTTTACTATTTCTTACAAAAAATATTTCTACACAAACAGATAACTCATTTTTATAAACTCCAATTACATCTATTGAATTTTCATTTATATTTGATACTTTTTGTTTTATTGAAATTCTTTCAATTGCTTGCTTTTTATCTCTTACAATTGCTGCTTTTTCATATTCTTGTTTCTGAGATAGTTCTTTCATTTCTTTATCTAAGGACTTTATTATTTCTTCTGTTTTCCCCTCTAACAGCATAATTATTTGGTTTACTTGTTCTTTATATTCTTCTTTTGAAACTTTATTTACACAAGGTGCTAAGCATCTTTTTATATCATAATTAATACATGCTCGGTTTTTAGATTTAAAGTTTTTACATTGTCTTATTTGAAATCTTTCTTTTATAAACTTAAGCATCTCTTTTGCTGCACCCGGATTTGCATATGGGCCAAAATATTTAGCTCCATCATTTTTTAGGCTTCTTGTTATAAATACATTTGGAAAATCTGATTTTATATCTATTTTTATATATGGGTATGTTTTATCATCTTTTAATAAAACATTAAATTTAGGCATATTTTTCTTTATTAAATTGCATTCTAAAATTAGTGCCTCTTCTTCACTATCAGTCACTATATATTCAAAGTGATCAATTAATGATACCATTTTTTCTATCCTTGCAGTTTTGTTATTTTTCATAAAATATTGTTTTACTCTATTTTTTAATACTACAGCTTTTCCAACATATAAAATAGTATCATTTTTATCTCTCATTATATAAACTCCCGGTTTATTAGGGAGTTTCTTTAATTCTTCTTTTATATTAAACATCAAAATATCCTACAAATGGAAGATTTCTATAATTTTCTTCATAATCCAAACCATATCCTACAACAAATTTGTCTGGTATAACAAATGCTGTATAATCTGGTTCAATATCAAATTCTCTTCTTTCTTTTTTATCTAATAAAGTACAAATTTTTAAACTTGCTGGTTTTTTATCTTTCAAATAATCTCTTAAGTATGTTAAAGTTCTACCTGTATCAACAATATCTTCAATAATAATTACATCTTTTCCTTCTATACTATCTTGTAAATCTAATTTCATTGTAACTTTTCCAGAGCTTACTGTACTATCTCCATAACTAGAAACCCTAATGAATTCAAATTGTATATTGTTTTTTATTTTTTTTGCAAGATCAACAGCAAATATAGCTGAACCTTTTAAAATACATATGAATGTTAATTCTTTTCCTTGGTAATCCTTCATAATTTTCTTTGCAAGTTCTTCAATTTTTTTTTGTAAAGTTTTTTCATCGATTAATACTTTTAGTTCTTCCATTTTTTATTACCCCTTTATTTAAATTTAACTATGTCATTTATTATACTATTATTATTAACTTTTGGCAAATATTTTTTTAGAAAATATGAATTAATTTTATCCTATTATAAGTTTTAAAACTATTAAAAGTATTGCTCCTGGTATTCCAAGTATTCCTACTACAAGTGATGTTATTATGTTTAAACCTATATGCAATCCAAAGTTTGCTCCTACTAAATTTATTATGTATATTATTGCTCCACCTGTAACAGTATTAAATACTAGTTTTAATATTTTTTTTATTGGAAATAAAAATATTTTTCCTACTATAAAAATTGCTAATGCACATCCTATAACTATTAATATGTTAGTTAATCCCATAAAATCTCTCCTTTTTTGTTTGATTTTTGAACGCAATTATTCGCCCTCTACAATCATCTTTATTAAACCTGTCCTTTATATTTTTATGATTGTTTATAATAAATATTACTTTTAAATTGCTTGTTTTTCTTGTATTTTTATTTTTAATTCATTTATCATGTCCAGCTCATAGCCTTTTTCTTTTGCTTCCTTTATTAAATAACTAAATTTTGCTTTATTCGCTTTTATTTGATATGAATAATAGTCTATTAACTCCGCTTCTGCAATCTCAAAATTTTTAGTGGCATTTTCTAAATCTCTTTTTGTTTCTATTACACTTTTTATTAATTCTAAATCAAGTTTTTCCATAAAATATATACCCCTAAATACAAATATAAATAATAATTTGCAATACATTTTTTAGGGGCGAACTTGTTCGCCCGTTCTTCGAAGCACGGGCGATTAAAATCGACCCTACATTTAAAAATTATTATCATTTAGTAGTATATTCCTTTTTTGAATAATTTATGTAATTTTTGTTTTATTTGTATAATTTGTCTACATCTTCTAGTCCTAAATATTTTTTACATTCATTCAAGAAAAAATTATCTGTTTGTCCTGCAATATAGTCTATAACTGCCCTTTTTAAATTAAAGTCTGGATATTCAGACATTTTATTAATAAATTCATACAAATTTCTTTCAGATGCATCTTTCCCTTTTAAAATTTTATATTCTTCTGTTTGTAGTTTTTCAAGATATTTATTATACAAAGGTTTAAATAATTTATCAATTTTTTCATAATTCTTATTTGCCACATCTGATTCATATATAGTTTTATAGTTCCAGTCCTTTAATTTCATTAATGCTTCAAAAACTTCATCTGAAAACTTTAAATATGGTTTATCATAACTATTTAAAATTACATCTTTAATTAATGTATCTACTATGGTAGAATTTGTATTTCCAAGTAATTTAGTTACCTCTTTTGGTATATCTTCTCTTTGTATTACACCAACTTTTATTGCATCTTCAATGTCTCTACCTATATATGCAAGTATATCTGATAACCTTACTACACATCCTTCTAATGTCATTGGTCTTATTTGCTTACTATAATTATCTATTTGAAGAGCATTCTTTAAATCCAGTTCAAATTCTTCTCTAGTTTTATTTGGATTATATGTATATTTATTTATTAAAATCTCCCCATTATGTGCTAAAATCCCATCTAAAGTTTGAAGACTAATATTTAGTCCCTCCATTGTTTGTAATTCTCTTACACTTTGTGCATTATGACAAAAGGCTCCTATATTTTCTTCTTTGCATATGTCATTTAATATACTTTCTCCTTTATGACCAAATGGAGTATGCCCTATATCATGTCCTAATGCCATTGCCTCTATTAAATCTTCATTCAGTCTAAGACTTCTTCCTATTGTTCTTGCAATTTTTGCTACTAATTGAACATGTAAAACTCTTCTTGTTATATGGTCATTTTGTACAAAAGAGTAAACTTGAGTTTTATCTATATATCTTGTATAACCTGATGAATGTATAATTCTATCTATATCTCTATAAAATATTGGTCTTATATCTTCTTCATCCTCTTTTAGCCATATTCCATCTTCAGATTTACATGCATATTCAGATAGGTCTTTTTCTTTTAATAACATATTTCCTTTTGCTTTTAATAAAATCTCATTCATTTTATCGCCTCGAATATTATTATATAAAATTTCCTTAGAAATGTAAAGATAATTCGTTACTACATACTTTAATAAATAATAATTTATAGGATAAAAACCTACGGCGTAATTTGTAGGGGGTCGCACTCCAGGGCGACCCCTACAATTATCACCATAAGTATCTCTCATCTAAATTATTATTTTTAGGAAATTATGGTATGTTTTTTTGAAATTTGCTTGCAAATTTGTATTTATTATGCTAAAATGGAAAAAGTGATTATTTATTTTTACTTTAGGGAGGTGCTAAAATGCCAAATATTAAATCAGCAATAAAAAGAGTTAGTGTTATTGAGAAAAAAACATTGCAAAATAATATGATTAAATCTGAATATAAAACAGCTGTTAGAAAATTTGAAGCTGCTGTTGCAGAAGGTAATAAAGAAAAAGCTGAAGAACTTTTAAGAGTTGCAACTCAAAAAATTGATACAGCTTGCTCAAAAGGTGTTCTAAAAGCAAATACTGCTTCTAGAAAAAAATCTAATATAGCTAAAAAATTAAACAAAATAGGTGCTTAAAGCCTTGCCAGTGAATAAAATCACTGGCTTTTATTTTTATTATTAAAATAGCCAAACGCAGGAGCTTATATATTTTATTTTTTGAGCGACTCCGGGGTGACCGTCTTAGAAAATGTTTGAACGGAAGTGAATTACATTTTCTTGGGTGGGGCAACGATAAAAATGCAAATATATAAGCTCCGACGAGATTTGGCGGATGTCTTTATATCATTTTAGAAACTACTTATTACCTAAAATTACCTTTGATTTTATGAATAAAAATATGTTACTATTTTTATATAGGAGGTTTTACAAATGATAAAAACTTTTTTTAATGATATAAAAACTATAGATAAAAAAATTATTAATATTATGATTACTGGGTTTAAGATTTCTCTAATTATTGCTTTACTTGCAGTTTATATTCTTGCTTTATATAATACATATCCAATTTCACATGTTGCATATTTAAGTGGTTTAAATTTATTTAAGTTAAGCTTAACTTGTGTTGTAGCTTTTTTTATATGTGGATTTTCAATTGATAAACTCTTTAAATAATATAAAAGGCACAGGTATACCTGTGCCTCGTGCTGGAGAATTACTTGCCACGAATAGGATCGCCACCATTATGGGTACCACCCTTGGTGCTGCCAGAAGGACCGTGTCCACCTTTAGAACCCTTGCTCATAAGCTGTATCTCCTTTTAATAAAGCTAGCACAAAACGTGCTGCATTTATTATGTTAACACATTTCTTTGATTTTGTCAATTTATTTCCTTAATTCCTCTAAAAATAACTTATTTAATAATTGTGGATTTGCTTTCCCTTTTGTTTCTTTCATTGCTTGTCCTACTAGAAATCCTAATGCTCTATCTCTTCCTGCTTTATAATCTGCTATGGATTGTGGATTTGCTTCTAATATTTTTAATACAACTTCTTTTATTGCACCTTCATCAGATATTTGTACCCATCCTTTTTCTTTTATTATTTGTTCTGGGTCACGTGGCTCCTCTAATAGTTCTTCAAACACTTTTTTAGCTATACTACTGCTTATTGTTCCTTTGTCTATTAAAAGTATTAACTTTCCTAACTGTTCAGCTGTAAATGGCATTTCTTCTAGGCCTTCCTCATTTTGCACTCTTATTATATCTGTCATAATCCAGTTACTTACTGACTTTGGATTTTTGCATACCTTTATTGCTGCTTCAAAAAAGTCTGATAAATATTTTGAGGATACTATTATATTGCTATCATATTCTGGAAGTTTTAATTCTTCCATATATCTTACTTTTCTTTCTTCTGGCATTTCTGGTAAGCTTTTTCTAATTTCCTCTTTCCACTCTTCAGAAATTTCTATTATTCCTAAATCTGGTTCTGGAAAATATCTATAATCTTGTGCATTTTCTTTGCTTCTCATTGTAAATGTTTTTCCAGATACTTCGTCCCATCTTAATGTTTCTTGTTCTATCATTCCACCATTTTCTACTACATCTATTTGTCTTTCTATTTCATAGTCTATGGCTCTTGTTATTGACCTAAATGAACTCATGTTTTTCATTTCTGTTCTTTTACCCCATGGTTCTCCTTTTTTGTGTACAGAAACATTTACGTCTGCTCTAAAAGATCCTTCTTCCATTTTACAGTCTGATACTTCAATATATTGCAAAATAGATTTTAATTTTTTCAGATATGTATCTGCCTCTTTGCTTGATCTTAAATCTGGTTCTGATACAATTTCAATTAATGGAACTCCTGCTCTATTTAAGTCCACAAGTGAATTTCTTCCATAATCATCATGGTTTAATTTTCCTGCGTCTTCTTCTATGTGAATTCTTATAATTCCTATTTTTTTTGCACCATTTTCTGTTTCAATTTCTACATTCCCACCTACACATAAAGGCTTATCAAATTGTGATATTTGATAAGATTTTGGTAAATCTGGATAGAAATAATTTTTCCTATCATTTTTACTGATAGGTGTAATTTCACAGTTTATTGCAAGTCCTGCTTTTACTGCATATTCTACTACTTTTTTATTTAATACTGGCAGAGCTCCTGGCATTGCCATACATACTGGACATACTTGTGTATTTGGTTTTCCACCAAATTCTGTGGGACATGAACAAAATATTTTTGTTTCTGTTGATAGTTCTGCATGTACTTCTAGTCCTATTATAGCTTCATAATCTTCTCTTGACATAAATTTTCTCCTTTTTTAATTTTGTAGAGGTCGGTCTTGACAGACCCGCGGGCTAGTCAAGACTAGCCCCTACATTTTTTTAAATTGCGGTTTGTAGCTTTCTCTAAATTTAATTTGTTGTTCTGCTGCATATGCGGCTTTTAGTATTGTTTCTTCATCAAATCTTTTTCCTATTATTTGCATTCCTATTGGTAATCCCTGCTTATCTACTCCACATGGGATTGATATCCCTGGAAGCCCTGTTATATTTAATGATACTGTACAAAGGTCTGCTAAATACATTTCTAATGGATTTTTTGATTTTGTTCCAATTTCATATGCTACCGTTGGTGATGTTGGTGTTATTAAAACATCATATTTTTTAAATAATCTTTCAAATTCTTGATTAATAAAGGTTCTTACTTTTTGAGCTTTTTTGTAGTATGCATCGTAATAACCAGATGATAATACATAAGTTCCAAGT
Source organism: Clostridia bacterium (assembly GCA_045593405.1). Taxonomy (GTDB): domain Bacteria; phylum Bacillota; class Clostridia; order TANB77; family CAG-508; genus UMGS1933. The sequence continues at coordinate 81,054 of JAZNWN010000003.1, read as the reverse complement.
ATTATTCTTCTTTTAACTTCTGCCCCAAATCCTTCACTTCTTGAATTTATAAATATATCGTTTAAGTTTTCAAAGTTTTCAGTTCTATAACCATATCTTATTCCGTCAAATCTTCCTAGGTTTGAGCTTGCTTCTGCACATCCAATAATGTAATATACTGCTAAAGCTTCATCTGCTATATCTAATGTACATTCTTCTACTTCTGCTCCCATTTGTTTGTAAATTTCAATTGTTTTTTGTATAGATTCTTTCACTTCTTTATTTATTCCATCTCCAAAGAATTCTTTTGGTACACCTATTTTTAAGCCTTTTACTCCATCTCTTAAATTCTTTGTATAATCTTTATTAGGTACTTCTACAGAAGTTGAGTCTTTTTCATCATATCCTGCTATTATATTTAAAAGCATAGCTGAGTCTTCAACATCCTTTGTAATAGGACCAATTTGATCTAGTGATGATGCAAATGCAACTAATCCATATCTTGAAACTAGCCCATAAGTAGGTTTTAATCCAACAACTCCACAAAGAGATGCTGGTTGCCTAACAGAGCCACCTGTATCTGAACCAATTGACCATGGTATCATATCTGCTGCAACTGCTGCTGCACTACCTCCTGATGATCCTCCTGGTACAGTATTTAAATTCCATGGATTTTTTGTTGTTCCAAAATAAGAATACTCTGTTGATGCACCCATTGCAAATTCATCCAAATTTAACTTTCCTAAAACAATCATATTTTCTGCATCTATTTTGTTCATTATTGTCGCATCATATGGAGAAATAAAATTCTCTAACATTTTAGAACTACATGTTGTTCTTACTCCTTTTGTACAAATGTTGTCTTTTATTCCTATTGGAATTCCTGCAAATTTCGAAATAGTTCTGTCTATGGTTTTAGCCTTTTCTAACGCTTCATTATCTGTTAATGTTACAAATGCATTTATATCTTTTTCTTTTTCATTTATTCTTTCTATATAACTTTTTGTAATTTCCTCTGGTGTGATTTCATTTTTATCTAATTTTTCTATTAATTCATGAACTGTTAATTCGTATAAATTCATAATTTCCTCCTATTTCGTAGTTTCAATATATAATTATAGGGGTCGGTCTTGACAGACCCGCGGGCTAGTCAAGACTAGCCCCTACATTTTTTTATAATCATTCATTTCACTAATTTAAAACTTTTGGTATTTTAAACATGTTGTTTTCTTGTTCAGGTGCATTTTGCATTAATTTTTCTTTGTCTTCAAATTTTTTTACTTCATCTTCTCTTAAAATGTTTATATTCGCACTTGCTCCATTTGTTTCCTCCAAATGGTCTGTATCTACACTATTTATTGTATTTGCAAAATTCAATATATCTTGCAAATTTTTTCTATATTCTTCTATTTCTTCTTCTTTTATTTTTAAGCTTGCAAGTTTTGCAATATGTAATATTTCTTCTCTACTTATTTCCATTAGGCTTATTCCTCCTTTTTCAATCTTTTCTATTATATATTTTTTTTTAGGAAAATACAAGGTTTGTAGGTTAATATTAAAAATTTTATTGACTTTTTTTGTATTTTTTTTGAATAATTTTCTTTTTCATTTGCAATACTAAAATCATGAAATAAAAACCATAATTAAAAAATTTAAGGGAGGATGTTTTAAATGAAAGCAACTGGAGTTGTTAGAAGAATAGATGATTTGGGTAGAATTGTTATTCCTAAAGAGATAAGAAGAACTCTTAGAATAAAAGAAGGAGATCCTATTGAAATATTTACAGATAAAGAAGGAGAAGTTATCTTAAAGAAATACTCACCTATTGGTGAACTTTCTGAATTTGCAACTGGTTATGCAGAAACCCTTGCAAAAACAACAGGGCATATAGCTTGTATTACTGATAAAGATTCTGTAATTGCCGTTTCTGGTGGTTCTAAAAAAGAATTTTTAGAAAAAGCTATTAGTCCTGAACTTGAAAAACTAATTGAGAATAAAGAGGTTTATACTAGTAAAGAAAACAATGAAAAAGCCTTACCTATTATTCAAAATTCTAATAATACTACTCTTAATAATTCTCAAGTTATATATCCAATTATTTCTGATGGAGATGTTATTGGTAGTATTGTTCTTCTTTCGAAAGAACAAAATACAAAAATGGGAGATTCTGAACTTAAGGTTGCTCAATCTGCTGCAGGTTTTTTAAGTAGCCAAATGGAGATATAAATTATTATTTTTTTATCATTAAAACTTGACCTATTTTTTTCTTTCATATAAAATATTTATATAATATATTTTAGGAGTATATAAATGAAAGAAAATAATATCGATTTTTATAGTAAAACAACTTTAAAATCTTATAATTTAGATGAATCTATTCGTTATCAGTTAAGTATGCTTGATAGTTTAGATGTTTTTACAAGAAAGCACTCAGAAAATGTTGCTAATATTACATGTAGATTATGTGAAAATCTTAAATTAAATAAAGATTTTACTGTGTATTGTACAATTTGTGCATATTTACATGATATTGGTAAGTTACTTATTCCTTCTTCTATTTTACAAAAGCAGGGGCCCTTGACAGACGAAGAATATGAAGTAATGAAAACGCATACAACTCTTGGTTATAATATGTGCATAGAAGACTTGAAACTCAGACCTTATGCAAATGGTGCATTATACCATCACGAGGCATTAAATGGTTCAGGTTATCCTAATCATATTACTAAAAAAGATTTACCTTTAGAAGGTCAAATAATTCGCGTTGCAGACGAATTTGACGCCATTGTTAGTAAAAGACAGTATAAATCTCATATTGGTATTACAGACACTCTAAGATTACTTATTCAAGAAACTCAATTTGTTCCTAAATCAATAGCATTAAGGTCTATAGAATCTAATGCAAAACTTGGAAAATTAAATTCTAAAATTGTTAAAGCTCTTTTCAAGGTAGTTATTGAAGATACTGAATATGAAATTAGCTACATTTTAGATTATATGAAATATATTAAAGAACAAATTAATAGACTTGAACTTATAAATAAATATAATCTTAAAATGCAAACTGCAAAAAAAGAAAAGAAAAAAGAATACTTTAAATCTTGTATAGATACTTTACTTGAAGGTGGAGAAACGATAAGAAACTTCATATATATCTTAGAAGAGTATTCTATTGCTTATTATAAAAAGAAAGAACAGGTAAGTAGTTTATTTAATGAAATTAAAGAAATTAAAAATTTAAAAGTATGATTTAATAAGAGCGAAGATGGAACTTCGCTCTTATTAATTTATTTGATTTTTTCTTAATCTACTTATAATTTCAACCAAATTTTTTATTAAATAATCTATATCTTCTTTAGTATTTTCTTCTCCTAATGTTATTCGAAGTGCTCCTTTACTAAAATTATTTGACAATCCAATTGCTGTTAATACGTGTGATGGTTTCTCACTTCCAGTACTACATGCAGAACCAGCTGATGCACATATTCCCCTTTCATCTAAATTTAATAGTAAATCTCCTCCATCTATCCCACTAAAACTTACATTGACATTTCCTGGTAACCTTTTTGTTCTATGACCATTTATTTTTATATTAGGAATTCTTTTTTCTATTTCTAGAATTAAATAATCTCTTAAATACTTTAATTTTTCATTATATTCATTTATATTTTTATTTGCTATTTCTATAGCCTTTCCTAATCCTACAATTCCAGGAATATTTTCAGTTCCTGCTCTTTTATCTTTTTCTTGATGTCCTCCATCTTGAATTTTTCTAAAATCAATATCATTTCTTACATATAATGCTCCAATACCTTTTGGTCCATAGAATTTATGTGCAGACATAGATAAACTATCTATGTTTAATTGATTTGCATCTATCTTTATATTTCCAATTGCTTGAACTGCATCTGTGTGAAAAATAACATTATGCATTTTTGCAATCCTTCCTATTTCATAAATTGGTTCTATAGTTCCAAGCTCATTATTTGCAAACATAATTGTTATTAATATAGTTCTATTTGTTATTGAATTTCTCAGTTCTTCTAAATTTACAATCCCATCTTTATCTACATCTAAATAAGTTATCCTATATCCTTCTTTTTCTAATGTTTTACATGTGTTTAATACCGCTGGATGCTCTATTTTACTTGTTATTATATGGTTTCCTTTATTTCTATTTGCATAAGCAATTCCCTTAATTGCTAAATTATCACTTTCGCTTCCACATGATGTAAAATATATTTCTTCTGGTTTACAATTTATTGCATCTGCTACTCTCTTCCTTGCCTCTTCTTTTATTTTTTTTGCATTTCTACCTAAACTATATATGGATGAAGCATTTCCAAATTCCACATTATAATATGGTAACATTTCTTTTAATACTTCTTCTTTTACTCTAGTTGTTGCACTATGATCAAAATATCTTATTTTATTCATTTTATTATTCACCTTATAGATATTATATGCAAATTTTATTATTTTGAAACTTATAAATAGATAAATTTCCGCCAAATCTCGTCGGGGTTTATATATTTTAATTCGCTCATTTCTTCCCACCGGCGCTGTAACAAGACTTACGTCTTTAACAGCCCACGGCGGTCCCCCCGAGGAAATTCGCTTCTAAAATATATAAAACCCCTGCGTTTGGCTACTAATAAATGTAAAAATGGTAAGATGGGCTCTAGTTTTGGGCCCATCTTACCATTTTTACATCTTTATATTTATCTAAAACTTCCATATATTTTTGATATTCTTCTTCCCATAATATCTCTGGTACTTTATCAAATGCATCAAAAACTTTTTCCGCTTCTTTTAAAAAAATTATTTGCTCTTGACTATTAAGATTTTCATATTTTCTTGAAAATTTATATAATTTATCTAGCATTTGATTAGCTTCTATAAAAGACCAAAAATCTTTTACCTTCATTCCTGCAGCTCTTATTTGTGCAATTGAAAATGCTATTAATAAAAATATTATAAATACTAGAATATATATTATTACTAAAAAAATCATTTATATTTCCCTCTTTTTCATACGTATAGACATATTATAACATAACAGTATATTTTTGGCAAATGTTTTATTAATCTTGACATTAATAAATAAAATGTATATATTATTTGATTTATTCCTTATTTGTTGAGCTATTTTTATATCTTTTTTATTATAGAATTGCCATCATACCTTTTATAACTCCTCTTATAAAATATTATCATTGTCTATTATTTTTACAAATTTTTCACTGATTTTTAAAGTATTTTCAAATTTTTCAAAATATTTATATAAAATATCTTTATTTAATACTTCTATATTTAAATCTGCGGGTGCTTTAAATATTGCACCCGTATCAAACTTAATATATAATTTATTATTATCAATCGTTATTTCAAATTTATTCGAAGTACCAGAATATAAATGCATCAATTCTAACATAACATCTGCAGTAAAAATTTGCATTGCTAAAACTCTATTTTCTGTATATATATCAAACGCTTCTTCAAATTCTTCTGAATCCATTTTTACCTTTAACCTTGTAAGTTGACCATCTGCATTAAAAATTTTCTTTACAAAATTTGTATCATCTAAATTTTTATCAATTCTTAAATATAATTTTGTATTTATAGAAAATGGCAAATCAATTTCATAAAATATCCCATCAAACTTTACAAATTTAATACGCTTATTATCATCTTCATACGAACACCATGTTGTAATTTGTCCCGCTTGGAAGTTATATCTATTACTCAAATATCCAGAAATAAGCCCTCTGGCTTGATAATCTTCATACAGAAACAAGTCAACTAATTTATAATTTTTTTCTAATATTCCTTTTTCAGCATTATATGAATAATTAGGATTTATTAATTCTATAAAAATTTTATTAAATTCAGATATATATCTCTTTCTATATCTTTTTTCTTTGTTTTTCCCTGCTTTTACTCTCAAATATCGAACTATCAGTACTAAAACAGATATAATTATACCTAACAATACATATTTAGTAGTTGTACTAGCCTCCGAAGAAAAAATCGTATCTATTCCATTGTTTAAAGATACAAAAAATATATACATAAATCCAATAGGTAATATTAAATAAAAAGCTAAAGCAGTTACTGATGTAGATCCCTCCCCTGGAATCCCACCTTTATATGCTTTTTTTCTTTCTTCTTCTAAACTCGAAAAATCTTTTTTCTCTAATTTACTATATATTTCTTCAAAACTATTATTATTTCCCATAGACACTTTACCCTTTATCAATATATAATTTATAGCTTTATTTTATACTGCTTTTTCAGTATAGTCAATAACAATAAATCTGTTTTGGAATAAAAATATTGCTATTGCATACTTTTTGAAAATTGAAAAATCTGAAATCACATAGTTTTTTATTAGGATGATAGATTATCCTAACCATTAAAAAGGACTAGCAAAGCTAGTCCTTTTTTCTTATATATAATTGAATGTTCTTTTCTTTTATATGTTTCCATTTAAATTATTCATTAATCCGCCATTGTTTATTAGATGTTCAACCATTGTTTTTGTTCCTTCTAAATAAATATTTTTACTTTCCTCTATATCTTTTTTCAATAAAACATTGTTATCTGATTCCTTTAATAAATCATTATTATCTGTAATGGTTCCATCTGTATTTAATTTTAAATTAATTGTACCTGTTGTTGCTTTTACTCTAATATCTGATGCCGTACTAAACCAGAAAACAAGAGTTATTTTATTGTCATTTATTATGTAATTACCTAAGTACCCTCTTGGTATTCCATCAGAACACATTTCATATTGGAATGTACCATTTTTATATAAAGTTAAATAATATAATAAAGATTTTTCTTCACTTGTTTTTTTTGTATTTGTATATTTACCTTCTAAACTTTCATATGTTACTTCTTCTTTTGCTGTTTTTTCTTCTGTCTTTTGATTTTTAGTTTCTTTTTCAATCACTATAATTTGTTTTTCTAAATCTGCTTTTTGTTTTTCTACTTGTGTTTTTTCTGTTTCTATTTTTTCTAATTGTTTATCTTTTTGTACAAATCCAAAGTAATACACTGCTCCTAAAGCAACTACTAATACTAAAATAATAAATATACACACAACTGTTGAAAATCTTACTTTTAATTCATTTTTTTCTCCCATTTTTTCTTCTCCTTTGCTATTAAATTTTACTTATATATTTTATATTATTCTTAAATTTTCTTCAATAGTTTTTTGAATTTTTTGCAAAACAAAAACCTCCAAATTTACCGTTATTATTTCAATGAATATAACTTGAGATAATAACCAATAAATCGTGGAAGTTTATTGCATTGCTCGATTTTAGTTTATTGGATTGCGTTCTGATTTTTCACTTAATCTATTTCGCTTTTCATATTGTTTATTGGTTTGCGGGCTGGTCAAGACCAGCCCCTACACATTCGTATTACTGTGTTTCACAAAACTTTATGCTGTTTTTAATTCTAGTCTTAGCTTATCAGCTATCATTGCTATAAATTCTGAATTTGTTGGTTTTCCTTTTGCTGCTGATATTGTGTAGCCGAAGATGCTTTCTACTGCATCTTGTTGACCTCTTGCCCATGCCACTTCTATTGCATGACGAATTGCTCTTTCTACTCTCGATGGTGTAGTCTTAAATTTTCTTGCTATTTCTGGATATAATTGTTTTGTTATTTGATTTATTACATCTATATCTTTTATTACCATTATTATTGCTTCTCTTAAATATTGGTAACCTTTTATATGCGCTGGAACGCCCAATTCATGTATTATATTTGTTACAAGTGCTTCTAACACTTCTTCATCTTTTTTATTATTTTCTGAAATATCTATATAAGGTACTTTGATTTCTCTATTACTATAACAATTTTGTGCAGTTGTTGGTTTATAATTTTTTATTTCCTTTATTCTTTTTATTAAAATCTCTATATCAAATGGTTTTACTACATAATATTCTGCTCCTAATGATATAGCTGTTTGTGTTATTTTAGCTTGTCCTACAGCGGATAGCATTATACACATTGGTTTTTTTGGAATATTAGATGAATTAATATACTCTAAAACTCCTATACCATCTAAGTATGGCATAATCACATCTAGTAATAACACATCTGGTCCGAGTATTTGCTACCATATCACAAGCTTCTTTACCATTTTTAGCTATTCCTATAACCTCCATATCCTCTTCTTTTTCCAAATACTTTACTAAAGTCATCGCAAAATCTGCATTGTCGTCTGCAATCAAAATTGTTGTTTTTTCTTTCACTTCAATACCTCCCAAAATATTAAAATTGTAAAAATTTTACATTTCGAATTATAATATTATTTTCATCCAAATGCAATACTTTTCTGGAAATTTTTTCTAATTTTGGTCGTAAGTATTTATATTTCAACATATTTTTTTGTTGAAATTTCTGTTTTTATCTTTAAATCATTTAATAATTTAATCTTTTCTTCTGAGATTTCTATTGATAATTCTATATTTTCATTATATTCTATTTTTGTAATTCTTATCTTGTCTTTATCTAATTCATATTTAATTTGTTCTAAATCTTTATAAGATGTTACTATCTTTGCTTCATATCCAACTGTTTTTTCTATATAATTTGTTTGTTTTAATGCATTTCCAGCTGCTCCGGGAATATGCTCTAACAAGCCCACCTGTTCCTAATAAAATTCCACCAAAATATCTTGTAACTATTACTAATACATTTGATAAGTTTTGCTCAGATAAAATTTTAAGTATTGGAGCCCCTGCTGTTCCAGATGGTTCTCCATCATCACAAGCTTTATGCACAACATTTCCGGTTTAAATCTGTAACAATATATGCAAAACAATTATGTTTTGCATCATGATATTGTTTTTTTATTTTTTTTATATATTCTTCTGCCTGTTCTACAGTTTCTATGTAAAAAACATTTGCAATAAACCTTGATTTTTTTTCTACTATTTCTGCTGTAGAATTATTATTAATAGTTTTAAATCTCATCTTTTCCCTCTCAAATTAGATTTTATAATCCTGCTGTATAACCACTAGAATATGCTATCTGCAAATTAAAGCCTCCTGTCAAGGCATCTACATCTATTATTTCACCAGCAAAATATAAACCTTTTATAATTTTAGATTCCATAGTTTTAGGATCTATCTCTTTTGTACTTATTCCTCCCGCTGTAATTATTGCTTCTTCTTTCCTTCCAAATCCATTTATTGTTATTTCAAAACACTTTAAGCTATCAACAATAATTTTTCTTTCTTCTTTCGTTATTTCATTTACCTTCTTCTCTGGATTTATTTTAGTATATTCCACAAATACTGGTATCATTTTTTGAGGTAATAAATTATCTAAGCTATTCTTATATTGTTTGTTTTTTACTTCTTCAAAATCTCTTCTTATTCTTAAATCTAATTTCTCACTATCTAGAGCTGGTTTTAAATCAATTTGTAACTTTATTTCACATTGTTTTAGAAGATGGGCTACATTTTTAAACCTAAGTAAAACTGATGACGCACTTAGTATAACAGGTCCTGAAACTCCTAAATGAGTAAATAGCATTTCTCCAAAATCTTCATATATTTTTTTATTAGAATATATTAGTTTTATTTCAACATTTCTTAATGATAGTCCTTGCATACCCTTACATATTTCTAGTGATTTTGTATTACTACATGTTAATGGCACTAACGCGGGTTTAGTTTCCACTATTGTGTGTCCTAATTCTTTTGCCATTTCATATCCATCTCCTGTTGAACCTGTTACCGGATAACTTTCTCCACCAGTTGCTAGTATTACCTTATCTGCTAAAAGAATTTTATTTCCCTCTATTTGAACTCCTTTAACTCTACTTTCTTCTATTAGAATTTTTTGTACTTTACAATTAGTATTAATTTTTACATTTAATTCTTTTAATTTATTAAGAAATGCATTTAATACATCTACTGCTTTATCTGAAACTGGAAAAATTCTTCCTCCTCTTTCAACTTTAGTTTTAACTCCCTGATTATTTAAAAATCTTACTATATCTTCATTATTAAAGTTATTAAAGCTACTATATAAAAATCTAGGATTTCCTGGAATATTATTGAAAAAATCATCAATACTAGCAGAATTTGTAATATTACATCTTCCCTTTCCTGTAATTAATAGTTTTTTTCCGCATGAATTCATTTTTTCTAATATTGTTACATCATTTCCTTGCTCTGCAGCAGTTATTGCTGCCATCATTCCTGCAGGTCCTCCGCCTATAATTAATACTTTCATTTTATACCTCATTTATTATAAATTTAATTCATAATTTATTTAATGAAATTGTAGGGCAGGTTTCCACCCCTGCCCGCAAACATATATGATTTATCAAACTGGCGGGGGTGGAACCCCGCCCCTACGTTGTTTGCAATAATTTCTATAAATTATTTATCGCCGTTAATACACCAATCTTTCCATATTCATATGTTAATCCACCTTGTAAAAATGCTGTATAGGGTGGTCTTATAGGAGCATCACACGAAAGTTCTATTGATGAGCCTTGCACAAAAGTTCCTGCTGCCATAATCACTTGGTCTGTATAACCTGGCATATCCCAAGGTTCTGGAATAGAGTTAGAATCTACTGGTGAACCTTTTTGTATTCCTTGACAAAACTTAATTAATTCTTCTGGTCTTTTAAACTCAATTGTTTGAACTATATCTGTTCTTTTATCATTAAATCTTGGTTCAATATTGTAACCTAATTTTTCTAACATTCTACTTGCAAATATTGCTGTTTTTAAGCTATTTGCTACAACTTGTGGCGCTAAAAACAATCCTTGTAGGATTTGTTTATTAATTCCCAAAGTTGGTCCAACTTCCTTACCTAGCCCTGGAGCTGTAAGTCTTTCTGCCGCAAGTTCAACTAGTTCTCTTTTTCCTGCAATGTATGCTCCATTTGGTGCTATTCCTCCACCCAAATTTTTTATTAATGATCCTACTATTATATCTGCGCCTAGTTCTATTGGCTCTATTGTATCTACAAATTCTCCATAACAATTATCTATCATTATAATTACTTCTTTATTTACTTTCCTTATTTCACAAATTATATCTTCTATTGCTTTCAAACTCAAACTTCTTCTAATTGCATAACCTTTAGAACGTTGCATACATATTAATTTTATATTTCCTTTTTTTGCTCTTTCTACTATTTGTTTTGTATTAAAATCATTTCCAATTAAATCTATTTGTTCATAATTTATTCCATAGCTTTTTAAAGAGCTTTTATTTTCTGTTATGCCAATTACCTCATCTAATGTGTCATAAGGTTTTCCATTAATGCTAAGCATTGTATCTCCTGGTCTTAGCATGCTAAACAAAGCAACTGTTAATGCATGTGTTCCAGATATAAATTGATTTCTAACTAATGCATCTTCTGCTCCTAGAACCTCTGCAAACACTTTTTCAATTGTATCTCTTCCTACATCTCCATATCCATATCCAGATGTGGTTCCAAAGTGCATATCTGATATTTTATTTTCTTGCATTGCTTTTAATACTTTTATGCTATTGTATTCTTTTATTTTGTCTATTTTTTTGAATTCTTCTTGTAGTTCTTTTTCTACTGTTTCTGCTAATTCTATTATTTCTTGTTTTATTCCTAGTTTTTTATACATTTCTTTTTCTCCTTTTTAATTTGTAGTGGTCGGTCTTGACTGACCTGCGGTCTAGTCAAGACTAGCCCCTACAATTTTGAAAATTGATTATCTACATTTTAAGGGCGGAAATAGTTTCCGCCCTTATCCTCGGTTTATTTATCATCTTCCATTTCTTGTTTTTCTTCTACTTCTACTATATTGTTTTTGCATGCTTTAACCCATAAAATTCTTTTATCTTCATAATCTTCTATTTTATATGTTGCTTTCTCAGTTTCTATTACTGGCATTTCGTCATCTTGTGGGATACGTCCTAATAACTCTATTAAGTAACCAGATAATGTATCGTAATCTCCTTCTGGAATATCCTCTATTTCTAAAATTTTTCTCAAATCAAATATTGAAACACTACCATCTATTCTAAATGTATTTTCATCTATTTGTTCATATTCTGGTTCTATATCATCATATTCATCAAATATATTTCCAACTAACTCTTCAATTATATCTTCCATTGTTATTAATCCAGCTGTTCCACCATATTCATCAAGAACAACAGCAATTTGATGTTTAGTTTTTTGAAGTTCTCTAAACAATTCATTTATAGGTTTGTTTTCTGGAACAAAGTATACTTCTCTCATAAGTTTTTTAACTTTTGCTTCTTTTTTCAAGTATGCATATGCTAATAAATCTTTAATATAAAGCATACCAACAATATTATCAATATTTTCCTCATATACTGGTATTCTACTATACTTGTACTCTTTTAAGTCAGATAAAATATCTGTAATCTCTGATTTTACATCTATAGCATATATTTCTTTTCTATGAATCATTACTTCTGAAGCAACTTTATCATTAAATTCAAATACATTGTTTATTAATTCCTTCTCATTTTCTTCTATAGATCCTTTTTCTTCTCCAACATCAATCATCATTCTAATTTCTTCTTCTGTTACAACTTCTTCTTCAGCACCTGTAGCTCCGAATATTTTAGAAACTACATTTGTTGACCATGTTAAAAATTTTACAAAAGGTGCTGTAAATGTATAAATAAATTTAACTACTCCAATTGAGCCAAAAGCTATTTTCTCTGGATTTTTCATTGCTACTCTTTTTGGAACTAATTCTCCAAATACAAGTGAAAAATATGAAAGTATTATTGTAATTATTATAATAGAAATGTTTGTCCATGTAGTTAGTCCTAATGGAATCAACTTATCTAATACAGGTGCCAGTTCGCTTGCAAATGCATCTGCAGCAAACGCACTAGATAAAAATCCTGCAAAAGTTATTCCTATTTGTATTGTTGACAAAAACCTAGTAGGTTCTTTAAGCATTTTTTTTATTTGTTTTGCTTTTTTGTTTCCTTCCTTAGATTGCTTCTCAATTTTTGCATCATTTAAAGATATAAAAGCCATTTCTGTTGCAGCAAAAAATGCATTTATTCCAATTAAAATGATTAAAACTATCAGTCGTGAAATCATATGTTTTTATTTCACTCTTCCCTTCTTTATAATTAATACTAAATATTATACTAATATTTATATAAATTGTCAAGGAAGACTTCTAGTTTACATTCCTGTTTTTGGTAACTTTACAACTACTTCTTTTTCATTTTCTGTTATTTCTGGTTTTTCCACCTCTACAGTCTCTTTTGAGTTTGTAACTGTGACTGAAAAGACCTCATTATAAGACACTTCTACTTCTATTAGTTCATCATATACTGCATATCCATTTACTGTGTTTGTTTCTTGTAAATAATATGTTCCTGGAGTTAAGTTTTCTATTATAATTTTTCCCTCCTTATTTGTTGTAAGTTCAGAGTGTAAAACTTCTTTATTCTCATCTAGTAACATAAATTTTACATTTTCAAGTAGTTTTCCTTCTTCATCTTGTTTTAAAACTATTATTTTTGTTTCATTTTTTGTATAATATATTGTTTTGCTACCGCTTCCTTCTTCATATATATTTCCTGTTATAGCATAGTCTTGTAAATTCCTATCCTCTGAATACCCATATAATACTGGCTTTGTTGCAACCTTTCCTTTTGCTTTTATATTAAAGCTTCCTTTCTCTTTCATATTTTGTATTGGTATTATAACTTTAAAATTATCTCCATACTTAAAATTGTTTTTCTCATTATTGCTCTCATCTACTATCCTTGCACCTTCTATATTCATTCCTTCTAGCCCTATAGTATACGAATTTATTGTACTATTAGCTTTAATTGTAAATACTTTTGATATATATTTATTATTAATAGTGTCTTCTTCCCATTTTGTAGTTACTTCATTTATTGTAAGGTCTGCACTTTGTTTAACCTCTTTTGAATTTTTAGCATTTATTACTATTTGTTTTAATGCATTTAATGTTCTTTCGCCTACATCATTTGTTGCACTATATGTATTCGGATCTCTATCATATAACATACAATATACCGCCTGTTTTGTTGCAAAAAATGCTTCTTCATCTGTGGCACATCCAAGTTCTGCAGGTGTTTTATATGGATATCCATTAATTATAGTTCTCCATACCTTTACATCTGTAAGTAATTTTTCTGTGCTAACAGAATATTTGCATTCTTCAGTCACTCCATCTAAATCTTTATTTAAACAATATGCTGGGTACTCTTGGCCATTATGAGAATAAACTACATAATTGAAAATCAAGCCTACTCCACCGTAACGCAAATAATTTTCGTATACTCCTTTAGTATATAAATCTGCCTTATTTATTGCAAAACTTGCTTGAACTTTATTGGGCAAACTAATCATTCCTATTATCATTAGTAAAATTAAAATTATTGATATTAATTTTTTCATAAATCCTCCTTATATTCTACTCCTTGTATACATCTTCTGTAACTTGGTTCATTTTCTACGCATGTTATTAATGTAATTCTATTTTCTTTAGTCTCTTGTAAATACGACCAGTCTGTATCTTTTATAATTGTAGATATTGCTACCTTATAGGTTTTTGTACCATATACTGTTGTATATTTTATTTCATCTCCAATTTGTAACTCTTTAATTCTTCCAAAATAATTTACTGGATATCCTCTGTTATGAGCAGCTAGTCCAACATTTCCTTCCCAAAGTTCAGTTGTATCAAAATGTCCTATAAATTCATCCATTACTTTTTCTGTCGTTCCAAAATTTATATTTGCTTTTAAATTGATTTTTGGTATTTCTAAAGTCCAATTTTTATTTGTAAATTGAAGTTCTTCCCTCTCTACACTACATCCACTCATTTTTGTAATAATTTTTGATAATTCATATGTTTCATTTAATTCAAATAATCTTATAGTTGTAACTATAACTATTATTATGAAAGAAAACTTCATATTTAATTTGATTTTAAAATAATTTAGCAGATAAATATCACCTTCTTTTTTTATTTAATAATTGTTTTTGGGATTTTTAAGATACAAAATCTGTATTTTGCTTTGCTCAAATAGCTGAAAAATATTGATTTAAAATTATTTTGAATATTGCTATTAAAAATAACAATTAAAGATATACTTATATTAATATATCTTTTCTAAAAAGTAAAGAACTTTTCATCGACATAAAATGACATCTTATTTCTATTGTCATTTTATGAAAACCGTGATATAATACCATAGTATCTAAAGAAGGGAGCTGTTATAATTTATGAAACTTGCATATGATAATGATACACTTGTAGAAAACAAAGCACTTATTTTATATGTTTTAGATAAAATTGGAAAACCTATAAGTAATACTGCTCTTCTAAAATTAATTACTGGTATTAATAATATGAATTATTTTTACTTTCAACAATTTTTATTAGATTTAATTGAAACCAAATATGTTATTGATTATCATAAAGGAAAAGAAACAATATATGAACTAACTAAAGAAGGCAGACAAGCCTTAGATTTAGTTAAAGATTTAATTCCTGGATATATAAAATTTAAAGCTGATCATAATTTCAAGGAAAATTTGCGTAAAATAGAAAATGAGCTTTCTATAACTGCAGATTTTACTCCAAACAGTGAAAATGATTATACTGTAAAATGTCAAATCACAGAAAATAATAAAACAATTTTTGAAATTCAAACTTTTGCAACTTCAAGAGATCAAGCAAAAGTTATTGTAGATAATTGGATGCATAATGCTGATTTAATTTACCCTAAAATCTTGGAGGTTTTAACAAACAATAAGGACTAATTTTTATTTTTTTGGAAATACTTTTTATAGGTGATTTTTTATGAATTCTTATTGGGTAAATTCTACCGAAAAAACTAATTTTCCAAAATTAAATTCTAACTTATCTACTGATGTTTGTATTATTGGTGGTGGTATAACAGGTGTTGCAACTGCTTATATGTTAAAAAACTCTGGGTTAAAAGTTTCCTTACTTGAAGCAAGCGAAATTGGCATGGGAGTTACTGCAAATACTACTGCTAAAATTACAAGTCAACATGGATTAATTTATAATTATTTAATTAATTCTTTTGATTTCGATACTGCAAAAAAATATTTAGATTCTAACGAGGATGCAATTAAAACAATTGAGAATATTGTAAAAACAGAAAATATAGATTGCGATTTTGAGCATCAAAATTCATATATCTATACTTGTTCAAAAGATTATATTCAAAAAATAAAAGATGAAACATCTTCTGTAAAAACTTTAGGGTTAGACGCTAAGTTAGTTACTGAAACTTCTCTTCCTTTTAATGTTAAAGCAGCAATATGTTTTCCTAGTCAAGCTCAATTTCATCCAAGAAAATATATTTTAGGTCTACTTACTTCCTTAAAAAAAGTGAATATTTTTGAACATTCTAAGGTAATAAATATCAAAGCTGAAAATAATCGTTATAACGTATATGCTAATGGCTATATAGTTGATTGTAAATACTTAGTAATAGCCACACATTATCCTATTAAAAACTTTCCTGGAATGTACTTTTTAAAAATGTATCAAGATAAATCTTATGTTGTAGCAGTAGATACAAAAAGTTCTTCATTTGATGGTATGTACTTATCTGCCGAAGAACCTGTTACTTCTTTTAGAACTGCTGATAATTTACTTTTAGTTGGTGGATCTTCTCATAAAACAGGTGCAAATAATATTGATTTAGATAAATGCTATGTAAATTTAGAAAATTATATAAAAACCATATATACAAATGCTGAGATAAGATATAGATGGACAACTCAAGATTGTGTATCTCTCGATAAAATTCCTTATATAGGTAGATTTTCCAAATTATTTGACAACATGTATGTTGCAACTGGCTACAAAAAATGGGGTATGACTACTTCTCATGTTGCTGCAAAAATAATCTCAGATAATATCTTAGGAAAAGAAAACAAATATGCTTCTATTTACTCTGCAACAAGGCTTCATCCTATTAAAAACTGCAAGGAATTTGGTAATATGTTAAATCAATCTATTTATTCCCTAGCTATAAACAAAATGCGTAAGCCTAAACTAGATTATAATGAAATTAAAAATAATTGTGGTGGAATTGTGGATTATAAAGGTAAAAAAATTGGTTTATATAGAGATGAAAATGGTAAGATGTATGCTATAAAACCATATTGTACTCATTTAGGTTGTGAACTTTCTTGGAACAATTTAGAAAAAACTTGGGATTGCCCTTGCCATGGGTCTAGGTTTGATTATACTGGAAAAATAATAACAGAGCCTACTACAAGGCACTTGGAAAGAATTGAGTTAGAGAAATAATAATTTATGCGATTTTCAGCCTATCTTTTATATGATTTTCTAAAAAATTAAATTCTCCAAGGCATACGCGGGTATTCCCCCGCCTCAAAGGGCTGTCGAATGTTAATTTTTTATAAAATATACAAAACGGCTGAAATTTTAAAATTATTATATTATCATATAAATTATTATTTATACAAAACCTTATCTTTATTAAAAATGTATTAAAAAAGTTGTAGATTACTACAACTTTTTTGGTTTATTCCATGATATATACTCACATTTTTCTGGATTGTTTTCACATATATAATATGTTCTTCTTTTTTTAGTTTTTCTTACTTGTATTTTCCCTCCACATTTTGGGCATGGTTCTTCTATGGTTTCAATAAGTGGTTTTGCATTTTGGCATTCTGGGTATCCTGGGCATGCTAAAAATTTTCCATATCTACCATATTTTATTACCATCATTCTTCCACATTTTTCACATGGCACATCAGATATTTCATACTCTAGTTTTACATGTTCTAGTTCTTTTTCTACTTTTTCCACTACAATTGCAAATGGTCCATAGAAATCTCCTATAACATTTTTCCATTTTAAATTTCCTTCAGCAATTCGGTCAAATTCTTCTTCCATTTTAGCTGTAAATGTTTCATTTATTACATCTGGGAAGTTTTCTACAAGCAATTTATTAACAATTTTTCCAAGCTCTGTTGGATATAATTGTTTTTGCTGTTTTTCTATATATCTTCTTGCTAAAATTGTAGTTATTGTTGGTGAATAAGTACTTGGTCTTCCTATTCCTTTTTCCTCTAAAGCTTTTACTAAACTTGCTTCTGTATATCTTGGTGGTGGCTCAGTAAAGCTTTGTTTTGATTCTAATTTTTCATTTATAAGTTCTTGACCATCTTTTAATTCCGGAATTTTAGCAAATTCTTCTTTTGATTCATGGTCTTCAGTTTCTACATATAATGCCATAAATCCTTTAAATTTAAGAGTCTGGCCATTTGCTCTAAAATTATAATCATTTGCATTTATTTTTACAGAAACTGTATCATAAATTGCAGGACTCATTTGGCTTGCTAAAAATCTATTATATATAAGTTTATACAATTTATATTGGTCATTTGTTAATGATGCTTTAATTTTATCTGGTTCTAGGTCTATATATGTTGGTCTTATTGCTTCGTGTGCATCTTGAGCTTCTGATTTTGTTTTATAATATCTATTTTCGTAATAGTCTTCCCCATACATTTTTGTTACTTGATCTTTTGCAGCAGCTCTTGCTTCTTCAGATATTCTTGTAGAGTCTGTTCTCATATAAGTAATTAACCCAACAGTTCCTTTTTCTGCAACTTTTACACCTTCATATAAACCCTGTGCAACAGACATTGTCTTTTTTAGTGGAAATCCTAATTTTCTTGATGCCTCTTGCTGCATTGTACTTGTTGTAAATGGTGGTGCTGGCGTTCTCTTCTTTTCACCTTTTTTAATTTCATCTACAATAAATTTTGCTTTTTCTAAATCTTTTAAAATTTTGTCTACTTCTTCTTTTGAATGTAACTCTATTTTTTTATCATTTTGCCCATAGAATTTTGCTTCAAATGTATTTTTGGCTTTTTTAGTTCTTAAATTAGCATAAATATTCCAATATTCTTCTGGAATAAAGTTTTCTATTTCTTCTTCTCTTTCAACTATAAGTCTTACTGCCACAGATTGTACTCTTCCTGCAGATAATCCTTTTTGAACTTTTTTCCATAAAACTGGACTTATTTTATAACCAACTATTCTATCTAATACTCGTCTTGCTTGTTGTGCATCTGTTAAATTTATATCTATTGTTCTAGGTTTTTTTATAGCTGATTTTACTGCTGTTTTTGTTATTTCATTAAATGTTACCCTACATATTGATTTTTCATCTATCCCTAGAATATGTGCTAAATGCCAAGCAATCGCTTCTCCTTCTCGGTCAGGGTCAGTTGCAAGATATACTTTTTTTGCTGCTTTTGCATCTTTTTTTAATGATTTTATTAATTCCCCTTTACCTCTAATATTTATATATTCAGGTTCTAGAGTTTTTAAGTCTACACCTAGTTTTGATTTAGGCAAGTCTCTTATATGCCCCATAGAAGCAACAACTTTTGTACTTCCTCCTAGGAATTTTTTTATTGTGTTTGCCTTTGCTGGTGATTCAACTATGATTAATGTTTCGGCCATGTCACGCTTCCTTTCTTGTTCATTTGAAATTATTATTTGTATTCAAAAACTTCGAAGAATTAGCAAGAGGGCCCCTTTAATAAGGGGGCTGTCACCACCAGGTGACTTGGGGTTCTTTTTTAGTTTTTTAAGAACCCTCCGTCAGCCTGCGGCTGCCACCTCCCTTATTAAAGGAGGTTTCTTGCCCAGCCTCCGTAAATTTTATTCTTTATTCATACATCGGAAATTCTTTACAAATTTTTTGTACTTCTCTCCTTATTTCATCTTTTTTTGTCTCATAATTATTTACAGTCTCATTTATTAAATTAGCTATTTTTTTCATTTCTCCTTCTTTAAATCCTCTTGTTGTTACTGCTGGTGTTCCAATTCTTATTCCACTTGTTATTGAAGGTTTTTCTGGGTCATATGGAATTGAATTTTTATTTACAGTTATTCCAACTTCATCAAGTCTTACTTCTAATTCTTTTCCTGTTATTCCTTTATTTCTTAAATCTATTAATATTAAATGATTATCTGTTCCATCTGATAATAGTTTAAATCCACATTTTTGTAACTCTTCTGCTAAAACTTTTGCATTTTTTATTACTTGTTCTTGGTAAATTTTAAATTCTGGTTTTAGCGCTTCTCCAAAACATACAGCTTTTGCTGCAATCACATGCATAAGTGGTCCACCCTGAATTCCTGGAAATACTGCTTTATCTATTTGATTTGCATAACTTTCTTTACAAAGTATCATTCCACCTCTTGGTCCTCTTAATGTCTTATGTGTTGTTGTTGTAACAAAATCTGCATATTCTACTGGATTTGGATGTAATCCTACAGCAACTAATCCTGCAATATGAGCCATATCTACCATGAGCATTGCCCCAACTTTATCCGCTATCTCTTTAAATCTTTTAAAATCAATAATTCTAGGATAAGCACTTGCTCCTGTAACTATTAGTTTTGGTTTATGTTCTATTGCCAAGCTTTCAACTTCATCATAATCTATCATTCCATCTACTTCTTTTACTCCATAAGCTATAAAATTATACAATTTTCCAGATGAATTTACTTTACTACCATGTGTTAAATGTCCACCATGTGATAAATTCAATCCTAACACTGTATCCCCAGGTGTTAATATTGCTTGGTACACAGCCATATTTGCTTGTGCGCCTGAATGCGGTTGAACATTTACATGTTCTGCTCCAAATAATTTTTTTGCTCTTTCTATTGCTAAATTTTCTACTACATCTACAAACTCACATCCACCATAATATCTATTTGCAGGATATCCTTCTGCATATTTATTGGTCATATAACTTCCCATAGCTTCCATTACTGAGTTACTTGTAAAATTTTCAGATGCTATAAGCTCTATTTTATTTTGTTGTCTTTTTAATTCATTTTCTATTGCATTATATACTTCTTTATCTTCATTTTTTAAATTTTCAAAACTTGGCATAAATATTACCTCCATTTTTTATATAAACTTATTTTAGAATTATATACTAATTTTTTTAAACTGTAAACATTATACTCTAAAAATTTGGTTTGATGCAACAAATGGGAGTAAATAATTTTCATATAAAAAAACAGATGTAATTAATATCACATCTGTTTTTTTATATTATTCTTCTACTGGGTAAACACTTACTTGTTTTTTGTCTCTACCTTTTCTTTCAAATTTTACAGTTCCATCTACTAATGCAAATAGTGTATCATCACTACCTTTTCCTACATTTGTTCCTGGATATACTTTTGTTCCTCTTTGTCTTATTAATATATTTCCTGCAAGAACAAATTGTCCATCTGCTCTTTTCACACCTAAACGTTTTGACTCACTGTCTCTTCCGTTCTTAACACTACCTTGACCTTTTTTATGTGCCATTTAAAATTCACTCCTCTCGTATTTATGGTTTTTCTATACGATAAATTATTCTTCTACTTTTACTTCTTTTTTAGCTGCTGGTAATTTTATAGCAGTAATTTCTACTTTTGTGTATGGTTGTCTATGTCCTTGTTTTTTTCTTTCATTCTTTTTAGCTTTCATTTTGAAAACAATTATTTTTTTACCTTTACCGTGTGATACAACTTTACCTTCTACTTTCACACCTTTTACATAAGGATTTCCAACTTTTACTTCTTTGTCATCAGATACTAGCATTACTTTATCAAAAGTAACTTTCTTTCCTTCTTCAACATCTAATTTTTCAAAGAATACTGTTTCTCCTTTTAATACTTTGTATTGCTTTCCACAAGCTTCGATTATTGCATACATTATCGAAAAGCACCTCTACTTTCTTTTAATACTCGCTAAGTTTATATTTTAGGTAGCATATGTATTGCTTTTAAACCTAACTCAAGCGGCTTACAGATGAATATTTTACCATATATTAAATATTTTGTCAAATATTTAAAACGAATTTTTCAAAATATTTACTAAGCAGTAACGATAACGATATTTTTTCATGGTTTGCAATCTTTTTTGTATCCCTATTGCATTAAAAACCAATAAACTCCTGCAACCTCATGTGAGGTTGCAGGAGAAGGACTTTGGTGAACCTTAGAGCTTTCTTAGTTTCTCAATCAACGGCTCAAACAGTGTTTTTTCTGCCTCAATATTGTGTTCAGGAACAATTAATGCACGGTCCGAATGTGTAAAACGACTATGCAGAACCCCATCTGGATCAACACTATACTTCAAGTGTCCCGGATTCAACTGCATATTACCCAATCGAACAATTACACCATTCTCTAGTCGATATGCAGCTTTATTGCCATCACAGAAGATGTCTTTCTCAGGTATATTCAACAGGCGCCGATGTAAATACGGTACAAATTGGTATTTGTATGAATATGGATTAACTGGATTTAAAGTTCTGACCTTTACACCCATACCTAAATCGAGTGCTTGATTTACAACCTTTATTAAACTATCTTCTGTAGGATAGCTCTCTGTTGTTGCCATAAGGTACAATTTAATTCTCGATTTCCATGTAGCTTGATCATTGAGCATAAACTCCAAACCAGGTTCGTATGAGAATCTAATTTCGTCAACGATTCCATCTAATTTCTCCAATACATCTTGACGAAATCCATTTGTAAACATATTCACATGAAATCCTTCATTTTTTGCCAATTCTGCATATTTGACAACATCTGGATGCACCGTAGGTTCTCCACCATGAAGGTAAAGCGTTTTAAAATCTAATTCTTTTGCAATTTTCATACCCGTAACAAAACTTTCTTCGTTCATGTATTTTTTTGAATGAACATTCGGTTCAATACAGTATGGGCAAGCTTTGTTGCATGCATACGTTAGCAAGAAATAAATTTGCCGAAGATCTTCATATTCAAGTGGATGTGGCACAATACCACATTTTAATGCTTTTCTTGGTAACATTTTTTGTCCTTTCTTAATAATTAAAAAATTTCTAAGGTTACCACCTTAGATTACATAATTATTATATCAACTTATTATTATGTTTTCAAGCCTTATAGGATAAATTTTACTTAAGATTAACTTTGGAAATAGGAACGGCATGTTACTTAAAAATGGAGGCTGGTCTTGACCAGCCTCTACATTTAATTCATATAATCTCTTAATTTTTTACTTCTGCTTGGATGTCTTAATTTTCTTAGTGCTTTTGCTTCTATTTGTCTTATTCTTTCTCTTGTAACCATGAACTCTTTTCCTACCTCTTCTAGAGTTCTTGGCCTTCCATCTTCTAATCCAAATCTTAATTTTAATACTTTTGCTTCTCTTGGTGTTAATGTGTTCATCACATCTTCTAGTTGTTCTCTAAGCAATGTATATGCAGCTGAATCTTGTGGTGCTGGACTGTCCTCATCTTGTATAAAATCTCCTAAATGGCTATCATCTTCTTCTCCTATTGGTGTTTCTAAAGACACAGGATCTTGTGCTATTTTTTGTATTTCCATTACTTTTTCAACTGATATTTCCATTTCTGCTGCTATTTCTTCAGGAGTAGGTTCTCTCCCCATTTGTTGAAGTAAGTGTCTTGACGTACGAATTAATTTATTTATTGTCTCTACCATGTGTACCGGTATTCTTATTGTTCTTGCTTGATCTGCTATAGCTCTTGTTATAGCTTGTCTTATCCACCATGTAGCATAAGTACTAAATTTATATCCTTTTGTATAGTCAAATTTTTCTACTGCTTTAATCAGACCCATATTCCCTTCTTGAATTAAATCTAAGAAAAGCATACCTCTTCCAACATATTTTTTAGCAATACTTACAACAAGTCTTAGGTTAGATTCAGAAAGTTTTTGCTTTGCTTCTTCATCTCCCTCCATTACTTTTTTTGCAAGGTCTGCTTCTTCGTCAAAAGATAATAATGGAATTTTACCTATTTCTCTTAAATACATTCTTACTGGGTCATCAACATTAATACCTTCAAAATTCATAGTATTAATGTCTTCTAATGGAATATCTTCAACTTCTTGTAAATCTTCTAGGTCTGGTTCTTCTAAATCGTCATCTTTTGAAATGTCAACTCCCAAAGCTTCCATCTTATCAAACACTTTATCTATTTGCTCTGCATCTGCTTCTCCAAGTTCACTTGCAAGTTCCCCATAAGTAATCTTTCCTTTTTCCTTTGCTTTTTTTAGTATTTCATCAACTTTTTTATTTGTATCATCATTATTTTCAATTTTCTCTACTTCATCTGTTACTTTGTTTTTCTTTTTTTCTTCCTTTTCCATCTTACCCTCCTATTTTATTTTTGTAAGCTTTATTATTATATCATTTAGTTCTTGTTCTAATACTTTTTTTATATTTAAGTCATCAGTTTCTTTTAGTTTTTGTATAATTTCACTTTTTAAAAGTGTTAATTTTTCTTTTTCATAAATATTTATAATGCTATCTATTGTTTTTTTATCAACTTGTTGCTGATATTCATCTGCCATTATTTCTGTAAGTTTATTTATAGATTCTTGGTCATCTGTAAATAAATCTAATATGTTATTTGCAATAATTCTATTTTTTTCGTATTCACTATACACTTTTTCCACAATTTTTTTGTTTACTTCAAGTTTCAAGTCACTTGGTAAAATTCTATTTTTTATTTGTTCATATACAGATTTATCACCATTTATTAATAATGCAATAATCGCATTTTCTCTTTTTTGCAATACTACCGGTATTTTATTATTTTCTTTTTTAGTTACAATACTTTTATTTTTTTCTAATATTTTACTTCCTATTTTATTGCTACTTTGTTTATTTATTTCTGCGTATATAGCTTCTTTTGAAATATTATATTCTTTAGATATTTTATCCAAATAAATCTCTAATTCAATTTTGCTATCTATTTTCTGTAATATTTTAGCAGTTTCTTTTAAAAACTTAATTTTATCATTTACATGTTGTAAATCCAAACTTTTCTTTAATACTTTTACTTTGAATTCTACTAAAGAGATTGCATTTTCGACAAGTAAATTAAATCTACCATTTCCATATTTTATAACATACTCATCCGGATCCTTTGCTCCTTCCATTTGAAGAATTCTTACATCACAACCAATGTTTTTCAAAATTTCTAATCCTCGTAAAGTTGCTGCCTGTCCAGCTCCATCTGAATCGTATGATATAATTATTTTTTCTGAATATTTTCTCAATAGTCTTCCTTGATTTTCTGTAAGTGCAGTTCCAAGTGATGCTACAACATTTGGTATTCCTCTTTGATGTAGAGATACTGCATCCATATAGCCTTCAACAATAATCATTTTGTCCAATTTTGAGTTTTTTGCAACATTTAGACCATATAAATTTCTTCCTTTATTATATACAACTGTATCAGGAGAATTTATATATTTGGGTAAAGAATTATCAAGCACTCTTCCCCCAAAAGCTATTACTCTGTTTCTTACATCTGAAATTGGAAACATAAGTCTGTTTTTAAATGAATCTATATAACTATTGTTATATTTTTTTACTAGTGTAGATGCTAATATTTCTTCTTCATTAAAGCCTTTTTCTCTTAGAAATTTATATAAAACATTTTGGTTTGGTGCATATCCAATTTTAAAATTTATTAAAGTTCTATTATCTAATTTTCTTTTCTTCACATATTCTTGCGCTGGTTTTGCTATTGGTTGATATAGTGTTTCATGATACAATGTAGCAACCAAATCATTAATTTTATATATTTTTTCTTTTAATTCTTGTCTTTTAGAATCTTCTCCACTATCAATAGTTGGCAATGTAATTCCGGCTTTTTCTGCAAGTGTTTCTAAGCTTTCTCTAAAATTTAAACTTTCAATTTTACTAACAAAATGTACTACATTTCCTCCAACTCCACATCCAAAGCAATGGAAAATTTGTTTATCTGGTGAAACAGAAAAAGAAGGAGTCTTTTCTTTATGAAATGGGCATAATCCCAAAAAGTTTCTCCCGCTTCTTTTTAGTGTAACATATTGTGATACTACATCTACGATATCATTACTATTTATAACTTCTTCAATTATATCATCACTATATCTCACCATTTTTAGCACCTTTCTTTTACATAATAATATTATTCGACAACTATTTTTTTTTTCCTTCCTTTTCAAAAAAACAAAGCCCTAATTTCTTAGGGCCTTTATTTATATTTTAACCTATATCTTCACTTGTTCCACCTACTGAATCAAAAGAAATAAATTTCTTCATTGTTTTTCCTGCAGTTTCTACATTTCCTACAATATCAGATTTATTATATTCTATGAAAGAAAGGTCTATTTTACTATTTACTATCTCTTCAATATCTTCTTTTTTAGAATTTTCTGCAAGTGTAAGTTCACTAACTAATATTTGTTTTGCATTTAAAAGCATTTTCTTTTCTCCTGTTGAAAGTCCTTTTTCTTTTTGTTTAAAACTTAAATTTCTAACAACATCAGCAACTTCATATATGTCTCCACTTTTCATTTTTTCCATATTATCTCTATATCTTTTATTCCAATTCATAGACATTTCTGTAGAATTTGTTTCTAATACTTGAAACACCTTACTTGCAGTATTACTATCTATAATATCTCTAACTCCAACATCTGCTGCTTTAGCTGTTGGAACCATTACTTTAACTTCACCTGGCATTTTTATAATATAATAGTTTTGTTTTTCTCCTAATACGTTCTTTTCCTCTATTCCCTCAATAACTCCTGCACCGTGCATTGGGTAAACTACTTTATCTCCTATATTAAACATATACTCGTCACTCCTTCGTGGTATTTCTCAACCTTCTTTATTATACCACAATTTTCCAAGTAAGTCAAAGGATTTTTTAATTTAATTTTACATAATGCCGAAACTAATTTTTGCTTGTAGAACCGAAACCTCCTGTTCTTTCGCCTTCTGCCAAATCTTTATCTACAGTTAAAAATTTTTGAAAAATTCCTTGTCCAATTGCATCTCCTTTTTTTATTTCTATATCTTCATCTTTTATGTTAAAAAATGCAAACATTATATGTCCATCATTATCCGGGTTTCCGTAGTAATCGCTATCTATTACTCCTATACTATTTGCAAGTATTAATCCTTTTTTCCCTGGATTAGAACTTCTATTTGCTAATATTAAAACTTCATCCTCCATCATATATGCTTTAACTCCTGTTTTTACAAGTGT
This sequence comes from Clostridia bacterium, assembly GCA_045593405.1. Lineage (GTDB taxonomy): Bacteria > Bacillota > Clostridia > TANB77 > CAG-508 > UMGS1933. The sequence goes on along the minus strand of JAZNWN010000003.1, from coordinate 53,912 downwards.
TGGTTTCATTCCTTTTTTAAAGCTTGGTATTACTGTATCTTCTGCTGCTTCTATATCATATCCTGCAGAATATTTTGTTTTTCTAATTGGTAAATTTATTCCAACATCTTCAAAACCCTTTGCTATTTCAAATCCACGTTTTTTTTCCATATTATCTCTCCTTATTTTTTTCTTATTATATATTTAATATTTTATAATGTCAAATAAAAAAGCACCCTGATTAAAATTATAATCAGGGTGCGCGGGATTACTCGGCAAAATAGAGGTTTCTCCAGTCTGCCGTTCTGGGATTTTGCTGATTAGGAGACAAATCAGCAACTTTGTGCTTACTAAAGCCAAGAGCTTCTACACAAACTCCCTTAAGTCTCCACTGTTGCTTGGAATACCATATAGCTCCATTGGCTTTTTCAGGTTTGTAAAGCATTAAACCATGCTCAGAGTCACATACTCCAAGTTCATGACTCTTGATGATTGCCTTCAACCACTCCACATTATACTGAAGCTTCGAAAAGTCCAAAACGATACGTTCCTCCTGGACTATAATCCATGGTACGGTATTCCCCTTCAAAGACTCTCTTAAACCTTTGAAGTTTTTAACAGCCACAGGCCGCTTCCAAATTGTCTCGGAAGTTTCCAAATGGCCGTTGGAATCAATGACGCCGATAGTATTACCAGCCTTGTCCCAGTAGAGAGCCAAATCCTTGGCCACATCCACTGACACATTCTTCAATCCCATAAAAATCGGTAGTCTATGCATCTTAAAGTCCCTCCTGTTGATTTTTTTGCAAAAAAATGATGCGGTGGCATTATACAACAAATTTCGACATAATTCAAGTGTTTTTTTATTTTGCATAGTAAAAAGTGAACTGATAAAACATCAATTCACTTTTCTAAAATTAACCATTATTCTCCAAATGTCCAACCTTTCTCTTGGACTTTTTGGACTCTATCAATTTTTGAACCTTTTACAAATATCTCTTTTCCATATGTTTTCTTAAGTTTAGTTTTTATCTTTGACACTGTTCTAGGATTATCCTTACATTTAATTTCTATCTCTTGCATTTCAGGCCCTTCTTTTCCTTTAAAACTATCAATTGAAAAAACAACTTGATCTGCTCCGTATTCTCTAATATAATTGGTTCTTTCTGTTCTAATTTCTTCATATGGTTCTTCTTCAACTAACTCAACATCTAATCCAATATTTTCTTCATTTAGTTTTTGCACCATTTCATTTATTGTTGAATCAAGTGGACATTTTACTTTATATTGTTTTGCAATTCTTTCTGACACTTTCTTCTTTACTTCAATTTTTACTACTAAGGTTTTAAAATCTTCTCCGCTAATCTGTCTAACTTTAGCTATTACCCTCTTTTTTCCTTCTTTATCTTGTTTAACTCTATAATATTGATCAACTATATCTTGAAATTGATCTATTGTATCTGATAAATTTTGATATTCTATTTGTTGTAATTTTAAATCTCTTAACATTTTACTTATAGACATGTCAGCAGTTGGTTGTATTTTTAGTTGAACATCAGTTCTTGCATGTAATTGACTAAATATATTTTCTATTGGTAAATTCTCAGCAAATTTATATCTTCTAAAATATAATAAAACTTGTTCAGGAGTTAACTGTTCCAAATGTTTTCCTATATTATCTGCTTCCTTTTGTGCTTGTTCTTCTTTTATTCCTTTTATTTTATTAATTTCATAAACTCTTTGTTGCATTTTTTGGACAATTTGCTCTGCTATTTTAGGTGTAACTTTTTCTTCTCCTTTTAATACTTTTTCAAGCCCCCCAAACTTATTATTTTGTCTTATATAGTCAATTAAATCTAATTCTCCCATCTTAGTTAATTTGTCGTGTAATTCTTCCCAAGCTAAATCAATATTTCTATTTTTCTGTATATAAATTTTATAAAACTCTTCTACTATTACACTCATAGCTGAATTTGTCATTTGCACCTTTGCTTCTTCTATTCCCATATTTTCTCTTACATCTTTTATTCTTTTTATTAATTGTTCTATGAATCCCCATATTTTTGGGTCTGCTTCATAATAAATTGTTCTTCCATAAAGGTTTGCTTCTAACGAATTTATAGCATTTACAACCGCTCTACCATAATCACCTTTTTTTAAATATGGTATGTATTGTTTTTCAAGTAATTCCTTTGATGGCTCAAATAGATATTCTTTTTCTTTACAAAATTCTCTAATTGCTTCATCTATCCATTCATTATCAAAAACATCAACTTCTATTCCCTGAATATTTTTTGCATATCTTATTAAATCACATGTATCAGAAGCTACATATAATATTTTATCCGCTGCCCTTGGTGCTTGAACATTTATTCCCCTACCTCTCTCATCACAATTTTTTCTACTGTGGCTTGCTACAGCTAACGCTATTTCTCCTTTTTTTCTTTCTAGAGATTCCTCAATCTGTTCCTCACTTAACTCAGGAAAATATTGTTTTACTTGTGTAACCATATTTTTTCTATTATTTTCATAAATATTATCAATAACTCTTTCCCCATTTGCATCATGAGTAAATATTCCATCTATTTCCTTCAAAAGCATTTCTAATGTATGTGACATAGGTACATGACCTATATCATGCGAAATTGCAGAAATCATACTAGTTAATCTTTCTCCTAAATCAGCCCCAACTTGAGAACTTTTACATATAAGTCCTGTCCCTAACATAACTTGTTGTGAATGGCTTAATCTATTTGTCATTGCATGTTCTAATCCATAATATTTTTTATTTAAAAAATCTGCTAATACTTCATCTGCTACTCTATATTTTACATCTGATAAAAGTAAACATGTCATTTCTTCTAAATTAATTTCATCTCTTACTTCATAGTTTTCACCTTCAAGTAATTCAGTAATTTCTGATTTTTCTGCTACTGCTTTTGGAATTGGCAATTTATATTGACCACTTTTTAATTTTTTTAAAGTTTCTACTAGATAATCAAAATTCTTAAAATTATCTAAATTTGTAAATGTTGGTTTATCATATCTATGTAAGATTTGTCCTTTATATTGTAATTTATTAAATTCTATACTATTTAATATTTCTGAAAACATAGCGCATGCTGAAATCTCATCTACTGTCAATTTTTTTAATTCTATATCTCTTTTTGTTCTAGCATATTTAGATAAAAAATTTCTTTTAGTTTGTCCTGGAAATTCCATAACAACTGTTTCATAAATGTCTGTTAAATTATCTGAATTTCCAGATAATTTTTCAAACTCAATTTCTGGGCTTATATAATATAAATTTCCTTCTCCATCTTTACCTTGTAATGTATCAAAAGCCATCTCTAAAACTGTTCCATCTGGACAAGTTAAATTTGTTTTATTTCTATTATTAATTACTGTTACTATCTCGTCCATATTTTCTGGAAAAGTCAATTCTGGATACTGCTCTTTCAATAACTTTACTGCAAGCTTCATATCTATATTTTGTTTGTACTCTTCAGGAACAACTATTTCATACTCTCTTCTTTGTTTATATTCTGTATTTGATTCTATTGGTATTTTATACGTCACTTGAGTTTTGTCGTTTTTTCTTCTTATTCTAAAACTTCCTCCTGTTTTTTCTAGTGTTCCATCTTTATCATCAAAATAAGTATCTTGTTGATGAATAACTTTCCCTTTTTCAGAAACAACTATTCCGTTTTTTCTTAATATTTCAATTATTTGTTCTTGTGTAATACCTTTTGTTGGGATTAATTTCAATTCACTTTCTATGTTCATTATACCCCTCCCACTTTGATTTTACATAAATATATATTATTATACATTATTTTTGTAAATTTAGCAAATTTTCTATTGTGTGTTATTTACATAAATTGACTTTTCTATAATATTATTATATAATTAAATTGTTATAAATATTAAGATATGGAGGAAACCACATGAAAACTATCATCACCCGCGAAGACCTCCTGGCAGTCAACAACATGCTCTTTGAGCTGTTATGCCTACGGAGATGGTCCGAAGTAACCGTCACAAACGGTAAGTTCACGGAGCAGTCTAAACAAGCGCTCAACTGTATGATAACATACTTTTGGGCACACGAACTCGAGCACTCTGGAGTTCCCATCGACTACACTAAGTTTCCGAAGCTTGCACTGTTTAGAGGTTTTACAAAAACTCTTCAGTGCGACGTTTCAGAAGCAAATCTCGAAATCATCTTCCAGCTCGGTAACGTTAGCAAAGCTAATTTTACTGAAATGATTTGGGGTGAAATCGAGAAAAACACCTCTTCTGCATTTTTCCAGCACCTGCAGGTTGAAGTCGACTGTGTAGAGGCTCGGATTTACCGTGCAGCAACCAAGGTTTCTACCTTGCTTGAGCTTAAGGAAATCCGTGGTCTCATTGCAGAACAGGATTACCTGCAGAAGGAAAAGCAGCTTCAGGATGTATTAAGTGAGTTCTCTGACCTGCCTTGCTATGAGGAAATTATGAGTGCTCCTTACCAGGAAATTTTCCGAAACTTTTCTAAGCTTCGGAATCGAATCAGATGGGCTAAACATCCCAACATTGTTCAGTGTTCTGTTTTGGGTCACATGTTCGATGTTGCCTGTATGGCATATCTGATGAGTCTTGAGGTTAATCCTGAGGACGAAGAGCTTGCCACCAAGTATTTCTTTATGGGAATCTTCCATGATTTCCCTGAAGCTTGGACTGGTGACATGCCTTCACCTATCAAGGATAGCCTACCTGGTCTTCGGAAGGCAACTGAACTGTTTGAGAACTTAGTTCTTGAGCAGAATGTGTATTCTCACCTTGCTCCATATATGGCAGATGCGATTCGCTCTGTTATGATGGAGGATGATGAAAATGCTGAGCACAAGGCTTTCTTAAAGAAATCTGACAATTTCTCTGCTTTCGTTGAATGTTGGAGAGAAATCGATGCTGGTTCTCATCATGACTACTATGAAAACGTCGTGAGGAATGACATCAAGCTGAAAGAAAACCTGCCTCATAACTTCCGTCTGTGGATGGAAGAGCTCTATTATGACTGCCTCTAAAAATCTTGGGAGCTATCACAAATGTGATAGCTCCTTTCTTAATTATATATGAATTTTCATACATAATAAGAAAGACATATTGCGCAGAAAATTTTTACAAAATTTCTGTACACGAATAATTTACATGGGCTGAATTTATAATCTAAAATTTGCTTACTAAAAATGACTCACTATTATTGTTATCTATTCTATTATTTTCTTTAATTTTTTCTTTATTTTGTTTGTATTTCCTATATTTTTGTGGTATACTAAATCGTAAATATTTTACGGGAGGTTTTTATATGAAAAATATTATTATTCGTGACTTGTTTTCAAATGTTGATAAGTATGAAAACGCAGAAATTTCTATAGAAGGTTGGGTAAAAACGGTTAGAGACTCAAAAACATTTGGTTTTATTGAAATTAATGATGGTAGCTATTTTAAAAATGTTCAAGTTGTTTTTGATGATAGCTTAAATAATTTTAATGATATTTGTAAATTACCTCTTAGTTCGTCTATAAAAGTAACAGGTAAATTTATAAAAACTGAAGGTGCTAAACAACCTTTTGAAATAAAAGCTAGCAAAGTTGAAGTTGAATTTTTGGCAGATTTAAGCTATCCTCTTCAAAAGAAAAGACATTCTTTTGAATACTTAAGAACTATAGCTCACCTACGTCCTAGAACCAATACTTTTAATGCTGTATTTAGAGTTCGTTCTGTTTTATCTTATGCTATACACAAATTCTTCCAGGAAAGAAATTTCGTGTATGTGCATACACCAATAATTACATCTAGTGACTGTGAAGGTGCTGGTGAAATGTTTAATGTTTCTACATTAAATCCAAACAACTTACCTCTAACAGAAGAAGGACAAGTAGATTACTCAAAAGACTTTTTTGGAAAGCCTGCTCATCTTACTGTAAGTGGACAATTAAACGTTGAAACATATGCTTTTGCTTTTAGAAATGTTTATACTTTTGGACCTACTTTTAGATCAGAAAATTCTAACACTGTAAAACATGCTTCTGAGTTTTGGATGATAGAGCCAGAAATATGTTTTGCTGATTTAAAAGATGATATGAACTTAGCAGAAGATATGGTTAAATATATTATTAAATATGTAATGGATAATTGCCCAGAGGAAATGGAATTTTTCAACAAATTCATAGATACTGGTTTGTTTGATAAATTAAATAATGTCTTAAATTCTGATTTTGCAAGAATCACTTACACAGATGCTATTAAGGAACTTGAAAAAAATAATGATAACTTTGAATTCCCTGTTCATTGGGGGTCAGATTTACAAACTGAACATGAAAGATATCTTTGTGAAAAACTATTTAAAAAACCAGTGTTTGTTACAGATTATCCAGCTGAAATAAAAGCTTTTTATATGAAGCAAAACCCAGACGGAAAAACAGTTGCAGCATGTGACCTTTTAGCTCCAGGAATTGGAGAAATAATAGGTGGTAGTCAAAGAGAAGATAATTTAGATGTTTTAGAACAAAAAATAAAAGATTTAGGAATGAATGAAGAAGATTACTGGTGGTATTTAGATCTAAGAAGATATGGTAGTGTACGTCATGCAGGATTTGGTCTGGGATTTGAAAGAATGCTTATGTATCTAACTGGTATTCAAAATATTCGTGATGTACTTCCATTCCCAAGAACTCCAAAAAATTGTGAATTTTAAAATCAAGAGAATTTTTAAAGAGCCAACAAAAAAGCCCCTTTAACAAGGGGGCTGTCACCGCTAGGTGACTGGGGGTTCTTTTTCATTAGCTATAAAAACCCTTCGTCAGCCTTCGCAAGAAATCTTTTTTGTCAAAAATTAATCATTCTCTTTTTCTAATATTATTGTTACTGGTCCATCATTTAGAAGACTTACTTTCATATCTGCTCCGAATTCTCCATGTTCTACTTTTCTTACTTTACTTTTACATTTTTCTATGAAATATTCGTATAATTCATTTGCTTTTTGAGGCTTAGCTGCATTTGAAAAACTTGGTCTATTTCCTTTTTTACAATCTGCATAAAGCGTAAATTGAGATACAATTAGTAATTCTCCTTCTATATCTTTTATTGATAAATTCATTTTTTTGTCTTCATCTTCAAATATTCTTAAATTGCATAATTTCTCTACTAGAAAATCTGCTATATTTTTGGTGTCCTCTGGACCCACTCCTAATAGGACCAAAAAACCTTTTTCTATTTTTCCTATAGTTTTACTTTCTACTTCAACTTTAGCATTATTCACTCTTTGTACTACTAATTTCATCATTTCCTCCATATAACTTTTCTAAGAAAAATACCACACCATTTTCATTATTTGAAATGGTTTTATAGTTTGCTACTGCTTTTATTTCGTCTAAACCATTTTCCATTACAACGCCTATACCACAATTTTTAATCATGTCTTTATCATTTAATCCATCACCAAAAGCAATTATATCCTTATTAGCTATTTTTTCAATTTTTGCAATTTTTTGTATCCCTTTATATTTAGAGATATTAGGTTTATATATTTCAATAAATCTTTTATTTGAAGAAGATGCTTGCATTATTTTTATGTCTAATCCTGAAACTAAAGTTTTTATTTCATTTACTACTTCTTCAATGTAACCATTGTTTTTTGTCGAAATTACAACATGTACAATATTATCACATGTTCTTAAAAATTCTTCTTTATTTTTTATTGTTTTTGCATAATCTGATTCACTAGAAACTTCTTCTGTATATCTGTTATATGATATAGGATCACATATATCTATATATTCAAATTTTTCATTATATAAAGAACAAATTTTATTTACATCTTCTCTAGAAATATTTGTTTTAAATATTTCCTTTTGATTTACGAAATCATAAATCATTCCACCTGAACTTGAAATTATATAATTCGCAAATACTGCTCCATCTGTTACTTGTATTGCAGAATTTAGTATCCTTCCGGTTGCTATTACTACAATTTTTCCTTCACCTTTTAATTTTTTTAAATACTTTTTTGTTCTCTCTGAACAGTTTTTGTTATTATCTAGAAGCGTTCCATCTAAGTCTGTTACAACCATTTTCGGGACTTCCATTTAGTTCCTCCTATTCATATAAATTTACTTTATATTCTATTTCCTGCATAAAAGGAAATAATTCAATTACTTTTTTTAGTGTTATTATTTGTGTTTTTGGATGAGGATTCTTTTCTTTTACTGTTATTAATTCATTTGAATAACAGTTTTTTTGTAATTTTGTTAATACATATCTTTTTTCCATATATGTATAATATATTTGGTATCCCTCATCTAGTTCTTTCCATAAGCGTTCTATTGTATAATCTTTGTCCATTAAAATACTCCTCTATATTTATAAAATGTTATATAAATAATAATTTATGCGATTTTCAGCCTACCTTTTGTATAATTTTCTAAAAAATTAAATTCTCCAAGGCATACGCGGGTATTCCCCCGCGATCTTCGGGCTGTCGAATTATAATTTTTTATAAAATATACAAAACGGCTGAAATTTTAAAACTATTATACTATCATATAAATTATTATTTAATCATTCCTTCAAAATCTTCTTCTGTTATTATTTCTACTCCTAGTTCTTGAGCTTTTGCTAATTTACTTCCTGCTTCTTCTCCTGCTAATACATAACTTGTTTTTTTAGATACAGAACTTGATGTTTTCCCTCCAAAACTTTCAATTATTTTACTTGCATCTTCTCTTGTATATTTTTCTAAACTTCCTGTTAATACAAAAGTTTTTCCTTCAAATCTATTATCCTTTAATTCTATTTTTTTATCAGCCATGTTTACACCAGCTATAGATAATTTAGTTAATAAATCCTTTGTTTGTTCTTGCCTAAAAAAATCATATACACTTTGTGCAGTTATTTCCCCAACATCTTCAGTTTCTGCCAAATCAGTTAATGGAGCTTCTTCCAAATTTTGAATAGTTACATATTTCTTCGCAAGAGTTTTTGCAGATTTAGTTCCAATATGCCTTATTCCTAAAGCACATATTAATTTATCTATACTATTAGTTTTGCTTTTTTCTATAGCATTTATTAAATTTTGAGCAAACTTTTCTCCATCTTTTTTAAGAGATTTTATATCTTCTTTTTTTAAATAATATATATCTGCAATGGTTTTTATAAGTTCTTTTTCATATAATTGTTCAACAATCTTTTCTCCGAAGGCCCTCAATATTCATTCCCTCTTTTGAAGCAAAATGAATTATATTTCTTAAATTTCTAGCTTTGCACTCTATTCCTATACAACGAGTTACGGCTTCATCTTTTTCTCTTATAACAGGGCCGTTGCATACTGGGCAAGTACTCGGCATAGAGAACTTACTTTCTTTACCAGTTCTTTTTTCTTTTACAACTCTTACTACCTCTGGTATTACATCTCCTGCTTTTTGAATAACTACTGTATCTCCTATTCTTAAATCCTTTTCTTTTATAAAATCTTCATTATGAAGTGTTGTTTTAGAAATAGTTGAACCTGCTACTTTTATTGGTTCTAATATTGCCATAGGAGTAATTGCTCCTGTTCTTCCTACTTGGCAAATAATATCTTTTAAAATAGTTTCTTTTTGCTCTGGTGGATACTTATATGCAATTGCCCATTTTGGTGTTTTAAAAGTGCTTCCTAAAATTTCTCTTTGTTCTAATTTATCTACTTTTACAACAGCTCCATCTATTCCAAAACCTAAGAGTTCTCTTTCATTTCCAATCTTATTTATTGCTTGTTTTACTTCTCCAATAGTATTACATAAGATTTTTACAGGGTTTACATTGAATCCCAACTTTTCCATATATAGTAAAGATTCGTAATGTGATGTAAATTCTATATCTGTACTTTTTTGAACATTAAATATAAAAATATCTAACGGTCTTTTTTTACATATACTATTATCTAATTGTCTAAGTGAACCTGCTGCTAGGTTTCTTGCATTTGCAAATTTTTCTCCTTCTTCTAATTCATCATTTAGTTTTTCAAAATCTTTTTTTCCTATAAATACTTCTCCACGCACAATAATATCTACAGGTTCATTTAAAATCTGTGGAATATGATTTATAGTTTTTAAATTCTCTGTAATATCTTCTCCAACCTGTCCATTTCCTCTTGTTGCACCTTTTACAAAAACACCTTTTTCATATGTTAGTGCTACTGATAATCCATCTATTTTAGTTTCTACAACATATTGTACATCTTGTGTAATATCTTTTTTTACTCTCGTATCAAATGCTTCTACTTCTTCAAAATCAAATACGTCTTGCAAACTCTGAAGCGGAACTTCATGTGTTACTTTTTCAAAACCTGCTTTTACTGTTCCTCCAACCTTTTGAGTTAATGAATCCTTAGAAATATATTCTGGAAATTCTTTTTCCAAATTTCTTAATTCAACCATTAACATATCATACTCAAAATCACTTATTTCTGGTTTATCTTCATCATAATACTTTTCTGCATAATATTTAGTTAATTTATTTAACTCCTCTATTCTTTTTTTAGCCTGATTTTTATCCATTTCACAAAAAACCTCTTTATTTTAATCTATTTGTATTATATATTTTTTGATTACTTTATGCAATATAATGTTTAAAAAATATATTATTCATAAAGAAAAAATGGAGACAAATGCCTCCACTTTTTCTTTATGAAAGATTATCCTCTTTTTTTGAAATGATTTCTACTCCAACCACCCCAAATGTAATTAGTAATGGTAAAAATGCTACCCATATTCCTCTTTTAAAACTTGTCAATATCGCATCATTTTTAAAGTTTTCCATGGTCTGACTAGAAACCGGGTAATTATTACAGATCTTTTCATAGAGATCCATAAATTCATTATAGCTTACAAGAGTAACTATAATTCCTGAAACCATGGCAAGAATAATACCTATAGCTAATATCCGCCATATAGTTCTATTTCCTCTAGGTTGGTTTTTGCATTTTTCTTTCATAAATAAATCCTCCCAAAAAAATATTTTTCTAATAACTGTATATATTTAAACCTGAAAACAGGAGAACAAAATTAATATGCTAAAATATATTAGCATCTTATATATATATTATACCATTATTTTATGTAAATTGCCAGTTTTCCCCTTGACTTTTTATTTTATATTTTATATTATAAAAAAGAGGTGTAAATATGCAAGAAGATATGTTTATTCCACAAGAGGATAAATTAGAAATAAATTTGCATGATATGCAAGTATTAGAAGCTGAATATTATTTAGATAAATTAATTACTACCGCTCCTGATAATATTAGAGAAATAATTGTTATTCATGGGTATAAAAAAGGTCATGCTTTATTAGATATGGTAAGACATAATTTTGAACATAAACGTATAAAAGAAAAAGTAATTCCATTTAACAAAGGAATTACTCTGTTTTTCTTAAAATAAATATATAATATTTTCATTTAAATTATATCACCAATTAAATCATAGTCTTTTATGTCTGTTATTATACATTTGGTCCATGTGCCTTCTGGGATTTGTTTTGTATTTTTTACAAATACTACTCCATCCTCATTTGGTATATCCATGTATGTTCTTCCAATATAATATTTGTCATCAAATGTTTTTGTTTCTATTAATACTTCGTATTCATTCCCTAATGTTTTTTCTAAGTTTTCTTTAGAAACTTTTTGAGCTATTTGCATTATTTTATTATATCTTCTTTGTTTAGTTTTATAATGTATTTGTTCTGGAAGTCTTGCTGCTGGTGTGCCATCTTCCTTTGAATATGTAAACACTCCAAGTTTATCAAGTTTTGCTTTTGATACAAAAGTTGATAATTTGTCAAAATCATCTTCAGTTTCTCCTGGAAATCCTACTATAAGAGATGTTCTAAGTATTGCATCTGGCAACTCTTTTTTAATTTTTTGTATTAAATTTTCTATATCCTTTCCTGTAGTTTTTCTGTTCATTCTTTTTAGAATTTTATCTGATATATGTTGAATTGGTATATCAAAATATCTACATATGTTTTTATTGTTTTTTACAACTTCTATTAATTCATCTGTTATACTTTCTGGATATGCATATAGAAATCTTATCCATTTAAATTCTTTTATTTTTGCAAGCTCTCTTAAAAGCTCTGCAAATCTTGATTTTCCATATAAATCTATTCCATATTTTGTTGTATCTTGTGCAATTACTATTATTTCTTTGTATCCTTCTTTTGCAAGCTTTTTCGCTTCCTCTATAATCTCCTCAAAAGTTCTACTTATATATGGTCCTCTAATATATGGTATTGCACAATATGTACATCTGTTACTACATCCTTCTGCTATTTTTAAATATGTGGTTGTTCTTCCTGTTGTAATTACTCTATCTAAATATTCCATTTTTTGAGTAAAACTTTCTTCTCTGTTTTTTATTAATAATTCAATTTGCTTCCAAAAATCATTATACTCATTTATACTAATAAATAAATCAACTTCTGGAATAGCTTTTTTTAATTCTTTTTTATATCTTTGTACTAGGCATCCTATTACTATTAGGTATTTGCATTTTCCTGTTTCTTTATATTGTGCCATTTCTAAAATTGTGTTTATTGCTTCTTCTTTTGCAGCTTCTATAAAACCACATGTATTTATTACTATTATTTGTGCTTCTTCTACATTGTTTACTATTTTATAGTTGTTATTTTTAAATAAGCCTATTGCCATTTCCGTATCTATTAAGTTTTTTGTGCATCCCAGTGATACAAATCCTACATTCATACTTACCTCGACTTCCGCCAAATCTCGTCGGGTTATATATTTTATTTTTATCACTGCCCCATCCTAGAAAATGTAATTCACTTCGTTCAAACATTTTCTACGGCAGTTACCCCGGAATCACTCTAAAAATAAAATATATAACCCCTACGTTTGACTACAAATTCCCCAAAATATAATTATTAATCTCTAAACAGAAGACTCCTCATTATCCCAGTCATTGTTACACATATTTTTTCTTGTCATTTCTAATAAATTTAATTTTGTAAATCCCTCTACTTGACATTTTGTTCTATCTTTTTTTAATTCTTCCTTTAATAATTTTTCAATTTCTTTTTTGCTTTCTTCTTTTTGCATATCTATGTAATCAATTATTATAATTCCACCAATATCTCTTAGTCTTAATTGTTTCGCGATTTCTACAGTTGCTTCTTTATTAACTTGGTACACTGTTTTTTCTATGCTATTTTTTCCAATAAATTTTCCTGTATTTACATCAATTGCTGTTAATGCCTCAGTTTTATCTATTGTTATAAAACCTCCACATTTTAACCAGATTTTTCTTACATTAATTTTTTCTATTTGACTCTTTAAATCATATAGTGTAAATAAGTCTTCATTTTCTTTTAGTTCAATTTGTAAATTAAATTCTTGCAATGTTTTAGAAATTATCGTATATATCTCTTTATCATTTACAATTATTTTTTCTAAATTTCTATCTATAATATCTATTATTGTTCTTCTTATTAATGCCTGATTATCATATAAAAGTTTTGGTGAAGTATTTTTTTTCAAATTGCTTTTTATCTCATCCCAGCGGTTTAACAATTTTTCTATATCTTTTTTTAGTTCCTCTTCTGTTTTATTTTCTCCTGCCGTTCTAACTATTGCACCAATATTTTTTGGCAAAACTTCTTTTACAATATTTATTAATCTTTGTCTTTCTTCTTCATTTTCTATTTTTTGTGATACTGTTATAAAATTAGAATCTGGAAGTAGTGCTATAAATCTTCCTGGTAGATTTATATGTGTAGATACTTTTGCTCCTTTTGTAAGCGTTCCATCTTTTTTTATTTGGACAACTAAATCTTGTCCAGATTTTAAAATATCTGTTATGTTTTTATCTTCAAGATTTAGTTTATTTGTTTTCTCATCTACTTTTGGAAGTACATCTTTTAATTTTATTAATGTGTTTTTTTCTTCACCTATATCAATAAATGCAGATTGCATTCCTGATAATACATTTTGTACTTTTCCTAAATATATGTTTCCTTCTAGTCTTCTTTGATTTTCATGTTCTTCATGTTTTTCTAGTAAAATTCCATTCTCAACTAGCATTATTGTTTTTACGTTTTCTTTTTTGTCTATTAATAGTTCTAACATTTGGTCTCCTTTTTCTATTATATCTATCGCCTTAAATACGCCGCATCTCGTCGGTGTTTATATTTTTTTATTCGCTCATTTCTTCCCACCGGCGCTGTAACAATGCTTCGCATTTAACAGCCCACGGCGGTCCCCCCGAGGAAATTCGCTTTAAAAAATATATAAACACCTGTGTGCGGCTGTTCTTTCTATACTAAAAATTAAATCTGTATCTTGGATTAGTTGTATTTATTCATTGCAACGTCGATTCCGCTTTTGATAAATTCAATTATTGCATCTTTTGCTTTTTCTACGCCCTCACCGAAGTTTATCCGCTTCTTCCTTTGAAATTTTACCTATTACATAGTTTATTAAATCATCTTTGTAAACTGGGTTTCCTATTCCTACTCTTACTCTTGGAAAGTTATTTGTTCCTAGGTGCTGGGTTACAGATTTCATTCCATTATGTGTTCCTGCGCTTCCTTTTTTTCTAATTCTTATTTTAGCTGGTTCTAAATCAATATCATCATATATAACTAGTACATTTTCTTCTGGGATTTTATAAAAATTTTTAAATTTTATTACACTTTTTCCACTTTCATTCATATATGTTTGTGGTTTTAATAAAATCACTTTTTCTCCTTCTATTTCTCCCATCCAAAATAAGCTTTCATATTTTTTTTCTGTAACTTCAATTTTATAGTTTTCTGCTATTCTGTTTATTACATTAAACCCCATATTGTGTCTAGTATTTGCATATTCTTTTTCTGGATTTCCTAAACCTACTATTAAATACATGTTTTCTCCTTTTATTTTTTGTTTGCTGCCTTATAATATATATCTAATAATTCTTGCATTGTTTTTTCCTGAGCAAATCTATTATGTACATATCTAGATAATTCCTCTTTTTTATATTTATCTGAATTATTAATTACATACATTAAATTTTTTGCTAAACTTTCTGGGTCTTCTGATTTTATAACTTTTCCAACTTTTGATGTGATATATTCCTTCATTCCTCCTGTATCAGCACATACAACAGGAGTTCCACATGCCAATGCTTCAACTGCAACTAATCCAAAAGCTTCCATTCTAGATGGCATTGCAAAAACGTCAGACACATTATATAACTCACTTAATCTTTTTTGATTTTTATGACCAATAAAATACACATTTTTTACATCTAACTTTTTAGCTAATTGTTTCAATTCTTTTCTTAATTTTCCATTTCCAGCAATTACTGTTATAATATTATCATCTTCATATATTTTACTAGCTTCTAATAAAATATCAACACCTTTTAAATATGATAATCTTCCTGCAAATAAAATTATTTTTTGTCCCGTATATTCTATTCCATGTTTATTAAGTATTTCTGTTTTATCATATTCTTGGATATTAAATACTTTTGAATCATATCCACAATAAATTATTTGTGGTTTTGCTTCCCTAAAGTTTTTGATAATTAAATCTTTATTTTCTCGTGATACAGCAATTATTTTTTTAGCTTTATCTATAACAAATTCTGCCTGTTTTCTATACTTATCACCTTTTTGAATACCTATTATATCTGTACCATGTGAAGTAACAACTGTTGGAATATTATATTTACACGCAATACTTGAAATAATCCATATATGTTGTGCATGAATTACATCTGGTTTAAAATTTTCTATTTCATATTTAATTGCTTCATCAAAAGCTTGATAGTATTCATTATATTGTTCTTCAGTCATATCAAAAAAGTTAAAGTCACTTCTCGAATGACTTGTAAAACACGGGAAGTTAAAATTTAATTGTCTTTCTATTTCTTCTTCATTTTTAAAATAAACTGGGTGTAATTTGAATTTTTTAAATTCATCTTTATTTACATTTTTTGTTTCATTTTCTGGCATAATGATGCAAACTTCATGACCTAATTTTGTTAAACTTTTGGCCAAATTTGTTGTATATACTCCACTTCCTGAACCAATAAGTGGAAGATGGTTAATTAATAATATTTTCATATTTATCCTTCACTATTCCTATTTAGTAATTTCTTCGAAGAGCGGGCGATTAAAATCGCCCCTATAATTTTTATAAATTATTTTACATTATCATTTCTATCGCATATCTTATAAGTTTCTTGCCATTTGTACTCCTGAGCATGATGCCATCATTAAACCTCTTGTCATTCCTCCACCATCTCCTATTGAGTATAGCCCTTTTACACTTGTTTCAAAATTTTTATCTATTATTACTTTATTACTATAGAATTTTATTTCAGGTGCATAAAGTAAATTGTCTGGATTTCCAAACCCCTCTACTACCTTATCTACCGCTCTTATAAACTCTAAAATACTTACCATTGTTCTATATCCAAGAGCAAATGTTATATCTCCAGCCACTGCTGATTTTAATGTTGGTACTACTGAATTTTTTTCTAGTTCATAATCCCAAGTTCTTTTCCCTCTATAAATATCTCCTAATCTTTGGACAACAATATTTCCTGCCCCTAAATCATTTAGGTTCTGTGCAACATTACGTCCATATTCAATAGGTTTCTTAAATGGATGTGTAAAATGATGTGATACAAGTATTGCTAAATTTGTATTAGTACTTTTTCTTTCTTTGTAAGAATGACCATTTACTAATGTTAAATTGTTATCATATACTTCTGCAGAAACAAATCCACTTGGATTTTGGCAAAATGTTCTTACTTTATCTCTAAATGGTCCTACTCTTCCTGTGAATTTTGCTTCATACATATATTTATTTACATCTTTCATTACTTCATCTGGTAATTCATATCTAACACCAATATCTACAATTCCTGTTTCAGATTCTATATTGTGTTTATTACACATATCTACTAACCAGTTTGCACCTTTTCTTCCCACGGCAAGAACTACTTTGTCTGCATAAATATTTGTTAATTCATGCTCTTCATCATCTACATATTTTGCTTCTTTAATTCTTACTCCTTTTACAACATTATCTTCTATTATAAGGTCTGCAACTGTAGTTTGAAACATCATTTCTATTCCATTTTGTTCTATGTATTCTTCCATTCTTTGATAAACTTCATGGCTTTTTTCAGTTCCCAAATGTCTAATTGGAATATTTATCAATCTTATTCCTTCTTTATGCGCTCTTTCATTTATCTTTGCGATTTCTTGCTTATATTCGGTTCCTTCTAGATGCTTATCTGCACCGAATTTCAAATAAACTTCATCTGCATAATCTATAAGCTTTTTAGTTTCTGGAACTCCTATATATTTATGAACACTTCCTCCAACATGTATTTCTTCATCTTCTTCATTATATAATGATAATTTCCCATCAGAAAATGCTCCTGCTCCTGAAAATCCATTTGTAATATTACACATTGGTTTGCAGTGTATACATTTCTTTGTTTTTTCTATTGGACAATTTCTTTGTTCCACTCTTTTTCCCTGGTCTATTAGTAAAACCTTTTTATATTTTTTTAATTGTATTAACTCATAGGCACAAAAAACTGAACTCGGTCCCATTCCTACAACTATTACATCATATTTTTCTTGCATAAAGAAATCACTCCTTTTAGTATATATATTAGAAAATTACCTTTTCCAACTAATATATTATACCAAAGAAGTGATTTTTTTTCAATATGTTTTGAAACTTATCTTCCGCCGTCCGCCACCACCGGCCTCCGGCCTCCTCCGCCTCCTCCAGAGAAGCCTCCGCCTCCGGCCTCCTCCTGATGACATTGTGCTTGAAATTGATGAGCTTATTGCTCTATTAAAACTTGTATTAAAATTTGTGTGACTCATTAAATAAATATATGATGTTGTATTAAAATTATCCATTTCATCTATTTGTGGATATACTAATTTTAATTGCTTTATTACTTTATCTGCTATCCCAAATACAGTTGCATATACTAAATACTCTTCCCATACCTCTAATGCTGGAATTTCTTTTTCATTTAAAAGAGAAAAATCTTCCATATATTTTTTTAAACCTTTCCATTTTTCTCCTTCATCAAGTCCTTTTTGTGTTAAATTACTTAGTTTTCTATTTATTAATATTGTAAGTACTCCATTTATAAATAAAACTATTGATAATGGAAATATTGGCAAAGTATACATTGCAAAAATAAAATATAATATAGTATATGATGTATATTTTAATTTTTCCTTTGATATTTGTTCATTAAAATTACCAGTCATCTTATTTTTGTTTTTTATTGCAGATTCACTGCTACTAATCATTTTACTTATAGTTGTAGGATTACATTTTATATATTTTTGTAATTCTATAATCGTTATTTTTTCCTTATCTCCTATTACATTATTTATAACCCTAGAAATTCTTTCTTCTTCATATTTTAAATCCCTAATATCTTTTTGAGTCTTATAAATTACTGTTTCTTCTTTCCCTCTTTCATTTTCTTCTACTGCAATTTTAAAATATCCCTTTAAACTTAAATTTAATAATGTTGAAGAAAATATGTTTCCAAAAGATGCTGAAGCAACTGTCGCTCCTTTATTGTATAAAAACAAAGCATCTGCAGGAGTCGCTTCTTTATTTGGTTTTTCTCTGAAGTATTCAAATTTTTCAGTTGGTATAATTTTTTTGGTTTCTTTCAACCTTTTTCTATATTTAATAGTTTTTTTTGAAAAAAATATTATTAATACCACTGATACTATTATAATAACAGTTGCTATTATTTTTGGTATCATTGCATTTATTTTTCTTCTTTCATTTGCTTTCTCTGCCCACTCAGTTTCTTGTTCTATGATATTAGGTAACATATCTTTATAATATGTTCTAGAAACTGTTCCAAAAATTTCAGTTGGCATTGCAACTCTTACTTCTACATAATTTCCACTTGAATAACTATCTAAACTAAACTCAACAGTATCAGATGAAGTAGCATATATTTCTCCATTTAGAGTTTCTACATGCCCCCATACTTTAATATCTTCTTTTGAATTTGCTTTTGATGGCAGTTTTATTATTCCTGTAATTTTTTCGCTACTAATTTCAAAATCGTCTCCTAAAAACTGCCAATAAAGTTCAGCACAATCTTTGTGTTTTGTAACCGCATCTACTACTGTATAACTGATTTTATATTCTTTAGTAGCACTGCTATTATCTAATCCTACTCCCCATGCAATTTCAAAATCTCCATCGGCATTTATTCCACCAAAATAATAGTTTTTAGTTAAATGGTATACCCATGTGTTAGTTTTTGTAAAATTTCCTTTCCCAACTTCTGAAACTTTTACATTTGTTATATTAGTAAATTTATCATCATCTAATTCAAATGTTTTGTATAGTGTATTAGTATATGATACATCTATATCCCAAGTTTCAGTAACATTCATATGACCGTTTTTATCAATTTCTACATAAAAATCTAATTTATTCAAATATAAACTTGCATTTGATTTTGTTGATAATATTAATAATATAAATATTGCAAATATTAATACAAATAAAATTTTTTTACTTTTCATATGTTCCACTCCATATTAGAATAATATAAATAATTAGCCGCACGCAGGTGTTGCACTTTTCTTTCGAATGCTTGGAGAAAGAAAACGTCCAACGCCGACGAGATGCGGCGGATGTCTTTTTATATATTTGATTCTCTATTTGTTATTTCTTCTAAATTTAATAACTCTTCCCAACGTTTATCTACTTCTTTTTGGAATTCTTCTATCATCCATTCGTTTCCTGGTTTAAACATGTGTTTAAAACGTTTTTGTGGTTTTAAGAATTCTTCTATTGGTAATTTGTTTTTTGGTTTATAATTTACAACATATCTTCCATCTATTACTTCGTATAATGGCCAGTAACATGTTTCTACTGCAAGTTTGTTTATTTTCATTAAATCTTCTGTATTATATCCCCATCCTCTTGGACATGGGGCTAAAACATTTAAAAAACATGCTCCTTCTGTATATATTGCTTTTTCAGATTTTTCATATAAATCTTTAAAATTATTTACTGCAATTGTTTGTGCTACATATGGCAAATGATGTGATGCCATAATTCCAGTCAAATCTTTTCTTGATTGCATTTTCCCTGGAACAACTGTACCTGCAGGGCTTGTTGTTGTGTCTGCAAATTTTGGTGTTGCAGATGAACGTTGAATTCCTGTATTCATGTATGCTCCATTATCATAACAAACATAAACCATGTCATGTCCTCTTTCCATTGCACCTGATAAACTTTGAAGTCCTATGTCATATGTGCCTCCATCTCCTCCAAATGCTATAAATTTTGTGTCTTTTCCTTCTAATTTATTTTTTCTTTTTAGTGCTTTATATGCAGCCTCTGCTCCTGATAATGTTGCTCCTGCACATTCAAAAGCTGTATGTATAAATGAATCTGTCCATGCTGTATATGGGTATATAAAAGTTGAAACTTCCATACATCCTGTTGCTGTACAAACTACTGCATGATCTTCTGGTTTTAAAGCTCTTAGTATCATTCTTCCTACTACAGGTGCACCACACCCTGCACACATTCTATGTCCAGCTGTAAATCTTGATGGTTTATTTGCAACTACTTCTTTTAAATTATATGCCATTTTAATCAATCCTCCCTATTTTTATGATTGTGGGGGCGAACTTGTTCGCCCGCGCTTCGAAGAACGGGCGATTAAAATCGCCCCTACATATGTTTGCAATAAATTTATATTATTTTCTTAAACCTAGATATCTGTAAGGATTATCTATGTTTCCTGTTTTTACAATCTTTTGTAAATCATTGTATACACTTTCTATATCATCAGATTTTGTATCTCTTCCACCTATACCATAAATATAGTTTACTGTTGGAACTGATATTTTATTTACTTGCATTGCTGATGTTACATCTGTAAATAGTGGTCCACCTACAGAATTTAGTCCATCTGCTTTATCTAGTATTGCTACTGCTTTTGCATTTTCTAATGCTTTTGCAATTTCTTCTCCTGGGAATGGTCTAAATACTCTAACTTTTAAAACTCCAGCTTTTATTCCTTGCTGTCTTAATTTATCCGCTGTAAATTTTGCTGTTCCAGCAGTAGAGTTCATTGCAACAATTATAAAATCTGCATCTTCAGTTTTATATTCTTCAAAAAAGCTATATTTTCTTCCTGTTAATTCTTCAAATTCCTTTGATACTTCTTTTATCACTTTTTTAGCATTTCTCATAGCATCTGCCTGTTGTGCTTTGTGCTCAAACAAATAGCTCTGCAAATCTAAAGGTCCTACGGCTATTGGTTCTTTATGATTTAATAAATAGTGTTCTGGATTATATTTCCCCACAAACTTTTTAACTATTTCGTCATCTTCTAATTCTATATTTTCAATAGAATGTGATGTTATAAATCCATCTTGGCAGACCATTAAAGGTAATAATACATCTTTATGCTCAGCTATTCTATGTGCCATAAGCAAATTATCATATGCCTCTTGATTATTTTCTGAAAACAGCATAATCCATCCACTATCTCTTACTCCCATTGCATCTGAATGATCATTATGTATATTTAATGGACCTGATACTGCTCTATTTACAAGTGACATTACTATTGGTAATCTCAAGCTTGATGCAATATATATCATCTCCCACATTAAAGATAAACCATTTGCAGAAGTTGCTGTCATTGCTCTTCCCCCTGCAGCTTGAGCTCCTATACATGCAGACATTGCACTATGTTCACTTTCTACTGCAACAAATTCTGTATCTACCTCACCATTACTTACAAATGTTGAAAAATATTGTGGTATTTCTGTTGATGGTGTTATTGGAAATGCTGCCACTACATCTGGGTTAATTTGTTTCATTGCAATTGCAGCAGCTTCATTACCACTTAAACGTTCTCTAATTGACATTTTTATTCCTCCTTATTTTCGGGTCGCCCAGGAGTGCGACCCCTACATTATTAAATCCAAAACGAAGCAAAAATGGTATATTGTGCATTTTTATATATGAACAAAACCGCAGGTGTGCGTATGCACATTGAGGATTTTGTGATTATATAAAAATGTGCAAGATTCCGTTTTTCATTCGTTTTATTCCATGGCGATTGCGCCGAACGGACACACCTTCGCGCACACTCCACATCCCTTACAATAATCATAATTAAAATCTTCTCTTTTTTGTTCTTTATTTACAGGAATTGCATCATCTGGGCAAACTGGAAAGCACATTCCACATTGTTTACACTTTTCTGTTAAATATACTGGTTTTGTACTTCTCCAATCTCCTGTTTTAAATTCTCTTGCATTTCCTGCTTCATATATATTTCCACCTATTGTTAATTCTTCCATAGGTGTGTTTGAGTTTATTTTGTCATGCATATTTATTCTCCTTTCTTAATTTTTTGTCTAGCCTTTGAAGTAGCGGACGGCTAATAGCTTCCCCTACATGTTTTTTATTTTGTAGGGGTCGGTCTTGACCGATCCGCGGGCTAGTCAAGACTAGCCCCTACCAACTTTCAATTTACTTTCTCCACTGATTTTAATGCCATTTCCAGGGCTTTCATGTTTCCTGCTATTACTTCTGGTTTTTTTGCAAATTTGTGCTTAAATGAGCCTTGCATATCATTTAGTAATTCTTCGTCTGTCATAACCCCGCTTACTTTTACAATTGCTGCAAGCATTGGTGTATTTGGAAAATATTTTCCTAATGCTTCTAAAGATATTTTTTTAGCATCTATTTTATATATTTCTCCTTCATAACCTTCTAGATTTTCTTTTAAATAAGTATTATCCTTGCTTGAGTTTATTACTATTGCCCCTGTATTTTTTAATCCAGCTGTTACATCAACTGCTTCTAATAAACTGTCATCTACTACAACTACATAATCTGGCTCATATATATTACTATGGATAGTTATTGGTTTTGTACTTATTCTGTTATAAGCTGTAATTGGTGCTCCCATTCTTTCTGGTCCATATTCTGGAAATCCTTGTATATATTTTCCTGTATTAAATGCTGCATCTGCTAAAAGTAGTGATGCTGTTTTTGCACCTTGCCCACCTCTACCATGCCATCTAATTTCAATTAAATCATTCATTAAAAAATCTCCTTTCTAAAAAGAACGACTTAACAATTTCTAAGTAATAAATTACTAAGAAATTGTAACATTCGCATATTTATCTTCTACGGAAAATTCTTCCCTTCGTTTAAATTTTCCGTAGAAGATAAAAATCTTTTTTCATGGTTTAGTATATGTCGAATTAATTTAAAAGTCAAGATTTATAAAAAATATAATTATTAATATTCTCATATAAAAAAGCGGAGACTTTTCTCCGCTTTTTATGTAATTTTTATTCTTCTTCTGGTGCTTCTACAGGGCAAACTCCTGCACATGTTCCACATCCTATACAAGATTCTTGATCTATTACAAATTTGTCTTCTCCTTGTTTTATACATTCTACAGGGCATTCTGCTGCACATGCTCCACAAGATATACATTTATCTGTTATTTTATATGCCATTTTTATTTCACCACCTCTCAAATTTGGAACTGGGAAGTTGTAGGTGAGAAGTAAGATTTTATAGTAATCACTTGGAAGTATTACTATGGTTTCACACTTCACACTTCACACTTCAATACTATTTTTCATTTTTTTTGTCTTGTCTATCCAATTTTTCTAATTTTTTTAGTTCTTTTAAGTCTTCTTCAGTTTCGGCATCTAATTCTTCTTCTTTTCTTGCTCTTTTTATTACTTTTATGTCTTTTAAATCAAATCTTTTAAAGAAAGTTTCTTCTCCATCTTTAAATTTTACCTTTATTCTTTCTTTTAATGTTTCTACTCCGGCAAACTTCACCTTTTCCATCTTCAGTTTCCACAATTGATCCAACTCCTGGTAATTTTTTCAGTTTGTCTTCATATACTTCTTGTTCATATTTTAAACAACACATAAGTCTTCCACAGTTTCCAGATATTTTTGAAGGGTTTAAAGATACATTTTGTTCTTTAGCCATCTTTATTGTTACTGTTTCAAAATTTCCTAAAAATGAGCAACAACAAAGTTCTCTACCACATACTCCGTTTCCTCCAAGTCTTCTAACCTCGTCTCTTACTCCTATCTGTCTTAACTCTATTCTTGTTTTAAAAATTGCTGCCAAGTCTTTTACTAAGTCTCTAAAATCTATTCTTCCATCTGCTGTGAAGAAAAATAGTAACTTACTTTTATCAAATTTATATTCAACATCCATAAGCCTCATGTCTAATTTATATTCTTTTATTTTTTCTTCACATATTTTAAATGCTTC
Organism: Clostridia bacterium; assembly: GCA_045593405.1. Taxonomy (GTDB): domain Bacteria; phylum Bacillota; class Clostridia; order TANB77; family CAG-508; genus UMGS1933. The sequence goes on along the minus strand of JAZNWN010000003.1, from coordinate 29,538 downwards.
TTTTTCATCTTTTTTGTTTGTTTCGTTTTGTCTTTTATCCTTATCTGTAGCAATTCTTATAATTTTTTTAAGTGGAGCTACTATTTTTTCATCTGGTAATTGTCTATTTGCAATCATTACTTCTCCATATTCTTTTCCCATTGCAGTTTCAACTATTACATGCTGTCCTCGTTCAACTCTTTTTCCATCTGGATCAAAAAAATATATTTTACCTGGTTTTTTAAATCTTACGCCTATTATATTAGCCATTTATTTCCTCCCATATTTTTAGTAATAAATTATCCATTGTCATATCGTAATTGCTATTTTTCTTTAGCCTATCCTTAGTTTCTTCTACTATTTTTATACAATTAGTATATTTAATATTTTCCTTTGCTTTTTTAAAAAAAGTTATATTCATATAATTTAATATTTCCTGAATACTTTCCTTGTCTTTAAATATTAAATCTTTCTTATTTAATAAATCTATTATACCTATATTTTCTAAACTAGAAAATACCACTTTTATTTCATTAAATATATCTACTTTTCCTTGTACTGATAATGCATATGTTACGCTCCCTTCAGCCACTTCCAAAATATTACTTGAAACTTCCTTATATTCAAAATTTTCTTTTAATATTCTTATTATTTCGTTATTAGCTAAAGAATTAAACTTTATTTTTGTACATCTTGATTTTATAGTATTTAGTAGTAAATTTTCATTTTCTGTAATTAATATTATTACTACATATTCCGGTGGTTCTTCCAAGGTTTTTAGTAAACTGTTTTGAGCTTCTTTGGTCATTTTTTGGCTATCATTTATTATATAAACTTTTTTTACAGAAGAAATTGGTTTCTCATATACACCTTTTATCATTTCTTTTATAGTTTCTGTTTTTATACTTTTTTCTTCTATTTCATCTATTATTTGAATATCTGGATTGTTATTTCCATTAAATTTAATACATGCTTCGCATCTATCACATGGTTTTTGTTCTCCCATACAAAGTACTGCTTTTGCAAATTCTTTTGCAATCATGAACTTTCCTATTCCACTTTGCCCTATAAACATATAACTATGTGATATTTTATCTAGCTTTATACTATTTTCTAATATTTTTTTTGCTTCTTCATTTCCTAGAATATTACTAAACATTATTTTTCCTTCTTAATATCCGCCGCATCTCGTCGGAGTTATATATTACAAAAAATGACTTTTATGAGATCATTGTACTGTGCCAAATTTAGAAAATGGCCAAAATCTTATCCATACTTTACCTTCTATTTTTGATACTGGTATACATCCAAAACATCTACTGTCTGTACTATGGTCTCTATTATCTCCCATAACAAATACATAACCTTCAGGTACTACAACATCTGAAAATACACCATATTTCCCCATATTTGTTTTTGTAAATCCATTTAAATATTTTTCTTCTAGCTCTTTACCATTTAAGTATACTTTATCATCTTTTATTTCTATATGGTCACCTTCTACTGCTATTATTCTTTTTATATAACTAACTTTATTTACCTCTAAAATATAATAAACAAATTTGTTCCAAAGACTTTCTGGTTCGTTTTTATATTCTGCTACTGGATAATCATAATTTACATTTGCTGAAGAAACAACTGTTGTGCTTGGTGCCTCAAAAGTTATTATATCTCCTCTTTCATATGTGCCTTTTGCAGTTCTTGTTAATCTACTTAAAATAAGCCTGTCTCCTGGCATAAAAGTTGTTTGCATTGATTGTTGTTGGACTATAGTAGGTGTTCCTATATAATATCTTACAAGTAATGCTAATACAACAGCTATTATTATACAATAACCCCATTCAAGTATTTCTTTAATTGTAGATTTTTCTTCCATATGTAACCTCTTTTCTAATTTATTATTATACATTAGTATTGTGGATTTTACAATTAATTTTTGAAAATAATTATATAATAAATGATTATTGAGGTAGAAAATTGGATGTGGGCTGTGTGGCTCTACTTACCCATTTTTAGTTGGTATTGTTATAACAACCTCTGTCCCTTTTCCTACTACACTTTTTATATCTATTCTTCCACCATTTTTATCTAATATTTCCTTTGCAATTGATAATCCTAGTCCTGTTCCTCCTAGCTCTCTAGACCTTGCTTTATCTACTCTATAAAATCTTTCAAATATTCTGCTAAGATCTTCTTCTGGTATTCCTACCCCGCTATCAATCACTTTTATATATGCATCATTATATACAAATCCAACATATATCTTTATTGTGCCACCTTTAGGTGTATATTTTACACTATTTGATAATATATTTAATACCACTCTTTCTATTCCGTCTTTGTCTGCATATACATGTGGTACATTTGCTGTTACAAAACATTCAACTTTTTGCCTTTTCTTTTCCATCTCAATTTGTAAGAACTCTTGGCAATTTTTTACTAATTCTCCTAAATCGAATTCTGTTTTCTCCCATTTTGTATTTGTATCATCATGTTTTGAAAGTGTTAATAAATCATTTACTAGTTTTGTCATCCTTACTGCTTCATTTGATATTACATTTAAGAATTTATCTTGAATTTCTTTATCATAGTCCATTTCTGAAAGTGTTTCTGCATAACCCATTATAGATGTAAGTGGTGTTTTTAATTCATGTGATACATCTGCAATAAATTCCTTTCTCATGTTATCTAATTTTACATGTTCTGTTATATCTTGAATTAATACTATTATTCCCGAAGGTCTTTCGTTTTCGTCTTTAAATGGTGCAAAGAAAAGTTTTAGATACTTTTCTTCAATTTCTACCCTTTTTTCACTTGTTGTCCAATCATCTAAATATATCAATTTTTCCATGTTTATATCTTCATCTAATTTATTAAATATTTCTTCAAAACTATTTTCTTTTTCTGAAATATTTAATAAATTTTTTGCTGCAGGATTTATATGTATAATTTTTCCTTTCATGTTAAAAGCTACTATACCATCATTCATATAACGCAAAATTGTTTCCATTTGTTTCTTTTGTCTTATTACTTCATTAAAATTTTCTTTTAATCCTATATTCATTGTAGCAAATGCATCAGTCAATTCATCAATATCACTTTTAATATTTTCTGTAAATCTTTGTTCTTCGTTATTAATTTGTTTTGCGCTCTGAATTAACCTTAAAATAGGCTTATCTATCATTTTTTTAGTAAACCAAATTATAACTAAAGATATTAATAAAAATGCTACTATTAGAATTACTAAAACTATTTTTAAATTATATACCTCTTGTGTTAATATATCTTTTTGATTTACTAATGTTTGTAATTTCTCAAATCTCACAACAGAATAAATTCCAAATGAACCAAACATTATTATTGCAAGTAAGACTATTATAAAAATTATTTTTATTTGTGTACTTTTGATCATTTCTTTCTCCTTATATATATTTCCTTTTCAACTAAAAAGGGCGGACTTTGGGGTCCTCCCCTACATCATTAAAAAAATATCATTTAATTAATAGGGTTCGGCATGCCGAACCCTACCTTTTTTATCCTTATTCTGTTTTTATATAATATCCAACTCCTCTTTTTGTTACAAGAATATCTGGATTTGCTGTATCTTTTTCTATTTTTCCTCTTATTCTTCTTACTGTTACATCCACAGTTCTTATATCTCCATAATATTCATATCCCCAAACTTTTTCTAGTAACAACTCACGAGTTACTACTTGCCCCTGTTGCATTGCTAAAAATTTAAGTACTTCAAACTCTCTTAATGTCAAATCTATAACTTTTCCATCTATTTGTGCTTCAAATTTATCTAAATCTAAAGATAATCTCCCAACAACTATTTTTTTAGTTTCTGTTTTTTCTTCTTGAGGAACTAAGCTAGCTTCTGATTTTCTTAAATTTGCTTTTATTCTTGCCATAAGTTCTCTTACACTAAAAGGTTTTGTTATATAGTCATCTGCCCCTAATTCTAATCCTAATATTTTATCTATTTCTTCATCTTTAGCTGTAAGCATTAAAATTGGGATATTTAAAGATGCTTTTATTTTTTTGCACACTGTTAATCCATCCATTTTAGGAAGCATTATATCTAATAGAATTAAATCTGGTTTTTGATTCAAAGCTATATCAATAGCCTCTGCCCCATCATTTGCCTCTAAAGTATTATACCCCTCTTTTTGCAAATTATATACCAAAATATCAACTATAGGTTTTTCATCATCAACAATTAAAATTGTTTTTTTATTTTCAAAATTCTCCATGTGAAAGTTCCCCTTCCTTCATATGAAACGTTTAAATCTTATAAAATGCGTTTATGTATCTTATAAATTACTTTATATCATATTCAAGAAATTTATACAAGTTTTTTATGACAAATTTATTACATTTTTGTAACAAACCGGTCAAAAGGCTGGTTAATACCAGCCCCTACATTACCACTTCTACCTCATTTATATTACCATTATCAACTAATTTGATTTGTAAATCTTCTTGTTTTTTTCCATTTAAATACATTTCTTCTACTCCTGTATTTTTGCCATTTGGATTCTTTACTTTTATATTATAAATACTATTTTCATATTTGTATCTTATGTTGTATTCTTTCCAGTCTTTTGATATACATGGGTTTAAAGTCAATACTCCATTTTGTATGTTTAACCCTAAAATATTTTCTAACCCTATTTTACAAAACCAGCTTGATGAACCTGTATACCATGTCCACCCTCCTCTTCCTTCTAATCCTTTTGCTTCATATATATCTGCTGGTATAACATATGGTTCTACTTTATATTTTCTTGCAGCGTCTTTTGTTCTTGAGTGTTCTATTGGATTTATCATTGTATAATATTCAATTCCGCTTATCCCCAAAACCTAATTTTGTAAATGCCATTATTGCCCACATTGCAGCATGTGTGTATTGTCCACCATTTTCTCTTACACCAGGAAGATATGATTTTATATAACCTGGTTCTATTTTTGTCTTTTCAAAAGGAGGATCTAATAATTTTATTAAACCATTTTCTTTATCTACTAAAAGATTTTCTAAACTTTCCATTGAAATATATTTTTTGTCATTGTCCGCCGCATCTGAGATTACTCCCCAACTTTGAGATATACTATCTATTCTACATTCCTCGTTTTCTATACTTCCAATTGGGTCTCCATTATCCATATATGCCCTTCTAAACCATCTTCCGTCCCATCCATTAATATTTAATGCCTTCTTTAAATTTCGTTTTACTTCTTCATATTTTTCTATTTTTTCGTTATCTTGTTTTATTTCGCAAATTTTATTAAACCTATCTAAAATATTATAAAGGAAAAATCCTAGCCAAACGCTCTCTCCTTTTTTATTATTTCCTACTGTATTTAATCCATCATTCCAGTCTCCGCTTCCTATTTTAGGTAAACCATTTTCTCCAAAATCCAAAGCTTTTTCTATAGCTCTTATACAGTGATTATATAAAGATTCTTTTATATCTGACTCCTTATATTTATCATACTTCTCATCAATTCCATCTGGCAGAATTTCTCCTGCCAAGTATGGAATTTCTTCATCTAAAATACTGGTATCTCCTGTATAATCTATATATTCGCAAACCACATAAGCTAGCCATAATAAGTCATCAGAGAACCTTGTTCTTATACCTCTTCCAGTTTCCTCATGCCACCAATGTTCCACATCACCTTCTATAAATTGGTGTTTTGCTGCAATTAATATTTGTTTTTTCATTAAATCTATATCTATATATTTTACACCTAAAGTATCTTGAAGCTGATCTCTAAAACCTATTGCACCACCAGATTGGTAATAACCCGACTTTGCCCACAATCTCGAAACAATACTTTGGTATGCAGCCCATCCATTTAGCATAATATTAATAGATTCTACTGGTGTATTTACATGAATCTTATTCAATAATTCATACCAGTAATTTCTTGTGTTTTTAAAAACTTCTTCACATTTTGCAGTATCTGTATAATCTTCATTTAATATTTCATTTTCTGTTTTAGCCCCTAAGTTTAGCAAAACATCTTGTGCTTCATATGCATCTAAATTTACTTCTATTTCTATTGCAATACAAGTTTTTTTGTATAATCCGTTTCTATTTCCTAAATGTTTTTGGGGTTTTCTTAAATCCATATTCCCTAAAAATTCGTTTTTATCTCCAGTAAATGTATTTATTTTTTTATTGCTAGTAACAAAAATTTCTTCATTTTTCAACTCTTGTTTATACATATTTGTTGCTGTTACAAAATTTCCTTTTTTTTGTATTTTTATATAACCAGAAGTTTTTATCTCGTCTTCTCCTAAAACTGGTTTTATATAATAAACTATTTTTAATCTTTTTTGCTCATTGGAAGTATTTTTTAATCTTAAAATATTTATTTTTACTGTATCTTCTAAAGGGACAAAAGTATCTAATTCATGCAATATTTCATCCTTTAAAGTCTTTAATTTTACATACCCAAAACCATAACTAAAATGGTATTCTTGACTTTTACTTATATTTTGTGAAAGACTCCACTGTTTACCATTATTCATGTTTTCTAAGTAAATTATTTCTGATGGAATATCTATACTTGGAATGTTATTCCAAGCTGTTATCCTGTTTAACCTACTATTTTTGTGCCAAGTAAATCCACCTAAATTTTGTGTAACTAAAGTACCAAATTCAGGGTTTGCTAAAATTGTACACCAAACTGTTGGAAGCTTTTGATTGTCTGAAACTTTAAATTTGTATTCTAATCCATCTTCAGTAAATCCACCATATTCATTGTAATATTTTAATGTGGTATAATCTTCATTTAAAGTTTCTATATTATCTTCTATTACGGGCAGGTATGGAGTCTTGCCCCTATATTCCCTTGCGCCAACATTTTCCTTTGTAAATTCTTCTTCTAGGTCTTTTAGCTGAGTTCCTATATTTCCTAAACTAGCATCTAAAATTAAATTTGATCTAAATTCTAATAGTTCTATGTCTTCTTTTTCTAGTCCATTTTCATTTATAGTAAAAATTCCACCAAAAGTATTTTTTAAATACAATAATTGCTTGTTTTGAATTTCACTATCTATTCCATGTTCTAAATAATGTTCATATGAATTGACTTCTTTATTTAAAATTACAAGCTCTATTTTTATGTTTTTATTCCTAAAAAATTCATATGCTTTTAGTACATCTTTTAAGATATATTTTTCATTTATATCTCTAATTTTAACTAGTAAAATTGGTAAATCTCCAGATATTCCAAACTTCCATAAGTCACTTTGAGAATATACTTTATTTGGCATTATATTACTTTCTAAACTTTTTATTGGATTTTGAAATAATAGTAATGATAACATTTTTTGATACTTTTCTATATCTCTACCTTTTAGTCCTAGGTAAATAGTTTCTGCCTCTGTCTTTGCTCTTGATAATTCAAATATTTTTGTGATTGCATTTGTATTCTTATATTCTTTTAGCATATTTACAACATTATCTCTATCTATGGATACACACATTATTAAATCTACAATTGCTTTTTTTCTTCCTTCCAACTTTATTGTTCTTTTTGTTGCTAAAACGCTTTCAGTAACTTGTGATAAGCTATTACTAAAAGGAATGTTTTTTTCTATCATAGCAGGAAGTCCTGATATATTTCCTTGTCCAAAAAACTTTTCTTTATTTATTTCAAATTCTAAATTTCCTATTGTTTGGTTTTCTGTATATAAATTTACTCCTAAAAATATATCTTTTTCTTTAAATCCTCTCTTTTTTCTTTTTACAATTATTTCTCCAGTTTCTAATTGTTCATAAGTTACAAATAAATTATTAAATGCTGGATGACTATATTCTTGTTCCTTACTTGATAATACTGGTTCAAAATAGTTTATTATTTCTAAATTTTCTGTTTTATCTCCTTCATTTATTATTTCTAACCTTCTGATTTCGATTGGCTCATCTGGAGCAATTACATTAATATTTTTTATTTTTATATTACCAACTGTTTTTATAGTTTTTATACAATCTGGCGCAAAAACAACTTTCCCTTCATCATCTTTTTCTAGCTTTGCACTTATAATTTGATTATTAGTTAAATTTTTGATGTAGAAAAAGTTTCCTTGGTCATAATCATCTGTTTCTTTAAATTTATTAATTAAAATATTTTTATATCTACTATATCCTCGTCCATCTACTAAATTTAAAACTGTATAAGTCCCATTTGAAATAACATTTGTAGTAGGAATGTTTTTATTTACTTTTGTATACACTCTTTCACTATAATTTTGATAATCTCTTATTTTTAATTTTTCTATTTTTTCCTTTTTCTCTTTTGTTACTATTGCTTTTTGAGGCATTCTTTCTTGTAGTAGAATGTCAATTGCCTCTATTTCCGGATTTTTATAAAATCTATCTATTAATATTTTGTTATTTATGAAATTATTTATTGAAAGTAAAATCAAGCCTTGATGATGTGCCATATAAGTTGCTACAATCTGTTTTGTTTCGTTTGATTTAAGCCTAGAACTTGTATAATCTATAGATTCATAAAATCCATATTTTCCTACCATTCCTTCATGTTCTAACCTTCTAATATTTTTTATACTATCAATTGAGTCATATATTAAACTTAAAAAAACAGAATATGGTGATACAACTACATCCTCATCTAATCCTCTTTTTAAACCTAGCCATGGAATTCCAAATGCTTTGTATTGGTAATTATTGTTTAGATCTTTTAAACTAAAAGCCGCTTCTGAAATTCCCCAAGGCGTACCTAATTTTTTTGCATATTCCTTTTGGCTCATTATTAAAAATCTACAAGATTCATCAAGCAAACTTCCTTCATAAGATCTAATATTTATACTTGGCATTAAGTATTCAAAAGCTGTTCCAGACCATGAAATCAAGCCTTTATATCCATTTAAAGTTGTAAGTGTTCTACTTAAAGAATTCCAATGTTTAGATGGAATATCTCTTTTTGCAATTGCAACCAAACTTGCTTGTCTTGCCTCTGATGCAAGTAAGTCATAGTATGAATCTGTTAATTTGTTTTCTTCTATATTAAACCCAATAGAAAAAATTCTTTTTTTATAATCATATAAAACCAAAAAATTAGTATTTTCAATTAATCTATCTATTATTGAAATCAAAATTTCTATTTTTTCAGTTTTAGAAAAATTTATTAAAAAGCTTTTTAAAGTATATAAATACCCTACAAAATTTCCACTATCAACTGTTGATATATAGCGTGGCATAAGTGGTTCTAGTGTTATGGTATTGTACCAATTATATAAATGTCCACACCATTTTGGAAGTTTTTCTATTGTAAATAGCATTCTTTCTATTAAATCAATACATTTATTTTTATCAATATATCCTAAGTCATAACTAGAAACCACTGCCAAAAGCCCCAAACCAATATTAGTTGGAGAGGTTCTATTAGCCACTTTTTGTTTCCTACTCTCTTGATAATTATCTGGTGGCAAATAATTATTATATTCATTAATATTTTCTGCAAAGTATTTCCAAGTTTTTTTTCCGATTTCTATTAGATATTTTTTATCTCTTAAAGTTATGTTTTGAACATGAACATTAAATTTACTTATATACCAAGCTACACTTGGAGCCACAATCCAGATTATGGATACAATTAGAGTTACAGTTTTTGAAAAATAAACTCCTATAATAGCACCTATAATTCCTAATATTACATTTGCCTTCATATTTTTAAAATATGAAAATAAATCTGTTTTTGCCTGTTTTTCTGCCTCTTCAGATGTTGTCCATTCTAATAAATTTTGTTTTGATATTTTTAATCTATATATACTTTTGCAGATTGCATCTAAAGTAATACAAACTTTATTTGGCAAAAACATGAAATCTAGCAAACCTCTTAATATACTTGCATTCAAGTCTCCAATAATTTTTGTAATGCTTTTATTTGCAACAGAAAATGAATTTGGAGTACTTTTTTTAAATACAATATAATTTCCAATGTCTATTATACTTGGAAAAAGTACAGATATAATTCCAATAGTAAAACTAATCTTAGATTTAAATACCAGACCTATAATAATTAATATTAAAGCAAAAACAGGCACTATGCTTCTTCTTAAGTTGTCCAAAATTTTAAATTTTGAAAGCTTATTTAATGGATTTATTTTTTTCAAACCATCTTTTGCAACAATTGTATTTTTAAGCCAATCTAACAATTGCCAATCTCCTCTTATCCACCTATGAAGCCTTTGCATATAACTATTATATCTCCCTGGACATCCATCCAATAAAAATATGCTTGTATCTAAAGCCGCTCTTAGATAACTTCCTTCTAATAAGTCATGGCTTAATACTGTATTTTCAGGAATTTCATTTCCTAAAACTCTATTAAAAACTTCTACATCGTATATTCCTTTTCCCGTAAAAATTCCTTCCCCAAAATTATCTTGATAAACATCTGATATAGCATTTGCATAAAGGTCTGTACCACCCATTCCAGAAAATATTTTGCTAAATAAACTTTGTCTACTAGATTCTAAGTCTACTCCTACCCTTGGCTGAATTAATGCATGCCCCTCTTCTACAACATTTCTACTTTCACTAATTTTAGGCTTATTTAAAATATGTGCCATTGCTCCCACTAACTGCTCTGCAGAATCTAAAACTAAGTTTGTATCTGAATCTAATGTTATAACATATTTTATTTTCTCTCTAACATCAGTTTCTCTTAAAGTATTTGTATTAAATTTATCTATACCTGTCACTAAAAATTCATTAAGCTCACAAATTAATCCTCTTTTTCTTTCCCAACCCAAAAAGCATTTTTCTCCAGAATTCCAGATTCTGTTTCTATATAAAAAATAGAACTTATCCCTATATCTTTCATTTAATTTTTTTGTTTCTTCAATCCCTGAATTAATTACATCTTTATCAAAACTTTCTTTTTCATTTTTAGAAGATGTACAATCTCCCAAAAGTGCAAAATATAAATTAGGAGATTTATTTGCTAAATAATAAACTTCTAATTTATGCATTAATTCTTGTACTTTTTTCTTACTATTTATTATCGTTGGTATAACTACTAAAGTAGAATATTCTTCTGGAATTTCTCCATTAAAATCTAATTTTGGAATTACTTTTGGTTTTACAAATTTTACTAATAAATAGTTTACTATCTGTATTAATATTTCAGATATTGGAACAAATGCTAGAATAGCAAATATAACACTATAAATTAATGAATTCGTCTTTTTGAACAAATATAATCCACAAACCACTGTAAATACTGTAATTAATATAAAAACTAATAATATATATTGCATTACTTTCATTTTATTTGTTTTGTGAATAAATTTAGAGTTAGCATTTAATTTCTTTATTAACTCATTATAGCCTTCATCAATTAAGTAATAGCCAATATGAGACTTTCTTTCATCTTCTAAATTTTTATTTGCAGTTTCCAATACTTTATTTGCAATATAATTCTCAGAAATCTTTGTTTTATTTGCAAGCTCTTTTATTTTTTCTCTATAATATGCTTTTGTTCTATAATCCATTTTAGAGTAAATATCTGCTGGGTCTTTTTTTAATATTTCTTCTACCCCATTAATTTCTTCAAAAAGCATTAAAAAGTTTATTCTAGAAAGTTCCCTTATGCTCGTTATGCTGTTTCCAATTAATACTTTTTGCAAAGCTATATCAAAGTGTTCCTTTTGTATGGCCTCAGAAATCGTAAGACCTGTTTTATTTACTTCATCCTCTAGAATATTTAAATACGCTATTCCCTTTTTACCAAATCTTTTTAACTTATATGACATATACTCTATAAAAGGATATTTCATCTCATTTTTCAAATAATTTGATTTAAAAGCATTCTTTGAGGATTTAAACTTATATTCTTGTTTCCTTTCTACTAATCTTTCTATAATACTTTCTACTTTATATTTTTGGTTTTGTGCTACATATATTTTTTCACAAACTGCGCGTATATTCTCTATTATTGCTATTTCTAAAAATATCCAAAGGCTCCATATTTCTTCCATACTTAAATTTTTTTGTTTTTGATATGCAAGTAAAGCGATTTTTAAAGTTTCATCATCTATTTTATTATCTGTATATGCAACAATTTCTGAAGCAATTAAATAAATTCTTGCAAAACCTTCATATATTCCAACTGCAATTCCTGGAAGTTCTTTATATTTTTTTAGTGGCATTTCTTTTTTTATTTTCTTTACTGTTTCTTCTATTATATAAAAATTATCTAATAGCCACTCTCCTGCTGGATGAATTTCAATATTTTTTTTTATATGTTCATTTAATAAATTATATGTTTTTTCTATAAATAAATAATTTTCATTTATTCTTTCTATGGGATAGGTATTTATGTTTGAATATTTTTTCACTTCATAATTAATGGCAGTTTTTTCCATAAACTTTTTTAAGTTTTCACTATCTAAAACTGCCCCTTTTATATTTAAAAATTTATTTTTTTTCACAAAAAATTCACTCCTAAAAAATGAAGTGGGAAGTTGGATGTAGGAAGTGTGCCTTTAGGGTAATTTCTTCGTAGAAAAATCCTAAAATCACACTTCACACCTCTCACTTCAAAATGATTATTTATCACATTATAATAATCATATTTTTACCAATTTTAGAAGTTTTATGTATTTGTGTTTTATATTTGTGTTTTATATTTGTTTATGATATTTGCTATAAAATTCGCAATATTTATTTATTGGGCATTTGTTACATTGTGGTTTTCTTGCATTACACAAGTTTCTTCCATGCCATACTAATAAATGATTTACATCTTTAAAATATTTTTTTGGTATGGCTTTTATTAAATCTTGTTCTATTTTTAAAGGTTCTTTTTCTTTTGACAATCCTATTCTGTTTGCTATTCTTTTTGCATGTGTATCTACTGCAATTCCTTGAGGATTACTAAATGCTTCTAGCATTATTACATTTGCACTTTTTCTACCTATCCCCGGAAGTTTGACTAATTCCTCCATTGTTTCTGGCATTTTTCCATTATACTCATCTACTATCTTTTTTACATATCCTAAAACACTTTTTGCCTTATTTTTATAAAATCCACATGGCCTTATAATTTCTTCTATTTCGCCTAATGTTGCTTCAATATAATCTTCTGGTTTTTTATATTTTTCAAATAATAATGGTGTTATCTTATTTACTCTTTCATCTGTACATTGTGCCGATAACATTACTGCTATTCCAAGCTCAAATGGGGTTTTGAAATCTAAACTACATTTAGCATCTGGATATATTATTTTTAAAATCTCTATTATTTTTATTATATCTTCTTTTTTCATAACAATTCTCCTAAAATCATTTTATATTATAATTAATAATTTTTCAATATATTTATAAATAGTATTATTTTACATTTATTCTAATATTAAATTTAAATTTTACTTTTTTATGTAAATATGTTATAATTATATAGTTATAGGCTAACGCCTATTTTAAAAAACCCTATACCAACTAAATTTACATAAAGGAGAAGACACACATGATCAAATTATTTAAGGGAAAATTATCAGAATTCTATCAAAAATCAACTCAGCTAAACAAACTTATTCGGGAAAGAAAAAATCTTATGAAAATCCAGGCTTTGTTTCAAAAACGTGGATATGGTTATAATCCTACCACTTATCGCAAAATCTGGAAAAGATTAGAAAAACTATCTTATCAAGACATTCCGAATTACAAGGTTGGTTTTTCTTACTTCTATTCCCAGCAATCTTCTCAGCCAATTTATTATTCAGATTCCCGTATGAAAAAGGATTATAAGCGTTTTCGTAAAAGTGGTTTTTTACATCCTAAAAAAGTAAAAAAGGATTGTATTATTCCCTTTTACCAATGCTTATATTGGACCTGGGTAGATATGAAGGAAATTCAGAAATTCATTTCTAAAAAGCTTTCTGAAGTTAGAGAAGAAATTAATTTTTTAACTTTTAATTGGTAATAGGGTTACTCGCCTTCTTATAGAAGGCGAGTTTTTATTTTTAAAGTTTCACTTTTTTATGTAAAACACATATAATATTAATAAGAAATTATCTACAATATAAGTAGAAGGAGGTTTTTATTTTGTTTCGTCTTTTAAAGAAAACTCTTGCCGTTTGTTTGATTGGTTTTGGTATAGGTGTTCTTTTAGTTATATTACTTCCCTTCTATGGATGGCTTTTTATTATAGGGCTTGCAATAGTATCTATTGGTATAGCTTGGCTTTGTTGTTAAAGTTTTATAAAGGAGTGTGCATGTATTATGACAATTGTTGTAAAAAAAGTCCCAAAATTCTTAAGGGGTTTTGTGAAATTTATCTTTCGTGTAAAATAAAAAAAGGTGTACTATACACCTTTTTATCTTTATGCTAACAATGATCTAGATAATCCTAGTAAACTAGCAACTCCAGCAGCAAAAAGAAAATATAATCCTATAGCAACTATACCTAATACTAAGCCTGTTATTGCCATACCTTTTCCATCTCTTTTTTTACCAATTATTCCAAAAATAACAGCAAGTATAGCACATGGAATTGATATATATGATACACAAAACAATACTACAGAAACAATTCCTAAAACCATTGCTGTAATACTTAATCCTTTTCCTCCATTTTGTTGTTCCATTTTTTTCACCTCTTTTTTTAAATTTTTATATTTTATTTATACCAACTTGGTACAACAAATAAAGACGCATCAAAGACCTCAAGAAATAACCATAGTAATAATGTTACTGCTAAACTAATATAGCCCAAAGCCATCCCTGCTTTTGATAATGATTTTTCCCCTTTGTTTTTTGCAATTATTCCAAAAACAATAGCGCAAATTGCTAAACAGATTGATACTATAATAAAAGTCAAACATACTAATGATAAAATACCTGTAACTAAACTTGCAATCGCATATCCTTTTCCATTTGATGTTTTTTCTTCCATAAACTTTCCCTCCTTTAAAATATATTTTTAATAATTTTATTAAAGAGCTTTTCACACAAGATTTTTCTCTCTTAGTTTTAGCCTTTACATTTTTCATAAATTACTTTAAAAATTTATATTTCTAAAAATTGTAAAAATAACTACTAATATTCCCCAAAATACTATATGCCACCATCTAAATAACTCTATTTTTTTATTAAAAAATATATTTATAATATATACTATATTCAATATTATTAAATATAAAGTCAATAAAAAGAATAATGGGTGCATATAAAATGCCTGTATAAAGTTTAAATTTAATAAATTTATTATAAACCTAGTACCTCCACAAGCTGGGCAAATAAAACCAAATTTTTTATAAATCGTACATTCTGGAACATATTTAATCATATTTGTTCCTATTATAAAATGTAATCCAATAATAAACAAAAATATAAAAAATTGTACTAATATTGCTATTTTTTGTTGTTTTCTTACTAAATTCATATTGTTATTTTATACTATAAATTTTAACTTGTCAATTAAAAAAAAAAATAGGTCTAAAGACCTATTTCTTATTTTATACTTTTTCTACTTTTCCTGAACGTAAGCATTTTGCACAAACGTGTATTTTCTTTGGTTGTCCATCAACCATTGCTTTTACAGTTCTTAAATTTGGTTTCCAAGTTCTTGATGTTCTTTTACTTATATGAGAACGAGTAATACTTAGTTTGTTTCCATAGCTTACAGATTTATCGCATATTTCACATTTTGCCATTTTATTTCCCTCCTAAATTTAGTAATTGCTTCGAAGACCGGGCGATTAAAATCGCCCCTACATATTAAACCTTGTTTTCTTCTAGCTTCTATTAAACTAATTCTATAATAACTCTTTCAGCACTGTCTCCTCTTCTTGGTCCAACTTTAACTATTCTTGTATATCCACCAGCTCTAGTAGCATATTTTGTTGCTAATTCTCCAAATAATTTTGCTGGTAAATCTATATTATTTCCTTCGCTGTCTTTTACTTTGTTTGTTTTTGCCATTATTTTTCTTCTTGCATTTAATCTTGATGGCATATCTTTTTGTCTTTTTTCCATTTTTTCTTCTTTAACAACTCTTAAATACTCTTTACCATTTTTGCTTGTAACTTTTTCTGTTTCTTTGTTACCTTTGCTATCTAATTTAGCTTTTACAACTTTAACTTCTACTGTTTCGAAGTTGTCTTTTTCTCTTATCCCTAAAGCTATTAAGTTTTCAGCTATACTTCTAACTTCTTTTGCTCTAGCTTCAGTTGTTTCAACTCTTTCATGAACTAATAAATCAGTTGTTAGGTTTTTAAGCATTGCTACTCTATGATCTGTTGTTCTTCCTAATTTTCTATCTCTAGCCAATTTTTTCTCCTCCTTTTAATTATTCTTCCTCATGAACAAAATCTAATCCTAAATCATGTAACTTATTAGTTACTTCATCTAATGATTTTTTACCTAGATTTCTTACTTTCATCATATCAGCTTCTGTTTTATTTGCTAAATCCTCTACTGTTGTGATTCCTGCTCTTTTTAAACAGTTATATGATCTTACAGATAATTCTAATTCTTCAATAAGCATTTCTAATACTTTTTCTTTTTTAGATTCTTCTTTTTCTATCATTACCTTTGTATTTTTAGCTGTTTCTGATAAATCAATAAATAATTCTAAGTGACCTGTCATAACTTTTGCTGCTAAGCTTAATGCCTCATGAGCTTTTAAGCTACCATCTGTCCAAACTTCTATTGTTAGCTTATCAAAATCAACCATTTGTCCTACTCTAGTATTTTGTACTGAATAGTTTACTTTTTTTACTGGTGTAAATATAGAATCTATTGGTAGAACATCTATTGCTTTACTTAGACCTTTATTTTTTTCAGCAACATTGTATCCTCTTCCTTTATCTACTGTCATTTCCATATGTAAATGACCACCTTCAGCAACTGTTGCTATATGTAAATCTGGATTTAATATTTCTATAGATGAATCTGTAATTATATCGCCTGCTTTTACTTCACCCTCGCCTTTAAAATCAATAGATATTGTTTTTTCTTGATTGTCAAACATTTTTAGTCTAACACTCTTTAAATTAACAATAATTTCTGGTACATCCTCTACTACATTTGGAATTGTTGAAAATTCATGTGCTACTCCATCAATTTTTACAGTTGTGATTGCTGCACCTGGTAATGAAGATAATAGTATTCTTCTTAAAGAATTTCCTATTGTCATTCCATATCCTCTTTCTAATGGCTCACATACAAATTTTGCATAATTTTCTGTATCGTCTATTGCTAGGCACTCAATATTTGGTTTTTCAAATTCAATCATTTTTACCTCCTATTTATTTGTTAGATGAAGATTTTAGACTTTTATAGAATGTTATAAATAAAATTCCTTCATTTCTAATATCTAATTTCTAACTATTTAGAATATAACTCTACAATTAAATGTTCTTCAACTGGTATATCAACATCTGCTCTAGATGCTAATCTTAATACTTTTCCTTGCATTTTTTCTGCATTTTTTTCTAACCATTCTGGAACTGGTCTTGCTGCATTTACTTCAAGGTTTTCTTTTATAGTTTTGTTATCTTTTTTGATTTCTCTAACTGCTATAACATCTCCAGATTTAACTAAATAAGATGCTATATCAACTTTCTTACCATTAACTTCAAAATGTCCATGGTTTACAAGTTGTCTTGCTTGTGCTCTTGATGTTCCAAATCCTAATCTATAAACAACATTATCTAATCTACTTTCTAATATTTGAAGTAAGTTTTCACCTGTTATACCTTTTTTATTTTCAGACATTTCGAAGTATTTACTAAATTGTTTTTCTCCTACTCCATAAAAAGTTTTTGTTTTTTGTTTTTCTCTTAATTGAGTTCCATATTCAGATATTTTCTTTCTTCCTTGTCCGTGGTCACCTGGAGCGTAGTTTCTTCTTGTTACACTACATTTATCTGTATAACATCTTGAACCTTTTAAGAACAATTTTTGTCCTTCTCTACGGCAAATACGGCATTGTTCGTCTTTATATCTTGACATTAACTTTTCCTCCTATCTTTTACTTCTTTCTATCTTCTCAAAAATTAAACTCTTCTTCTTTTTGGTGGTCTACAACCATTATGTGGAATTGGTGTTACATCTTTAATCATGCTTATTTCCAATCCAGCTGTTTGAAGTGATCTTATTGCAGCTTCTCTTCCTGAACCTGGTCCTTTTACATAAACTGCTACTGACTTTAATCCATGTTCCATACCAGCTTTAGCTGCTGTAAGTGCTGCTTCTCCTGCAGCAAATGGTGTGCTTTTTCTTGAACCTTTAAATCCTAATTCTCCAGCACTTGCCCATGATATAACATTTCCTCTTTCATCTGTTATCGTAACTATTGTGTTATTGAAACTAGAATGTATATGAGCTGCACCTTTTTCAATATTTTTTCTATCTCTTCTTCTTGTTACTTTTTTAACTGTTGGTTTTGCCATTTTATTCTACTCCTTCCTTATATGAGTATTTTGTGTATTTGGTGTTTATTTTATAAATTAGCCTTTGAATTGCGGGCGATTAAAATCGCCCCTACATTTAGGGTTTTTATTAATTTCCAAATACCATTTTTAATTATTTGCTTTTGCTTACTAATTTTCTTGGACCTTTTCTTGTACGAGCATTTGTTTTTGTTCTTTGTCCTCTTACAGGTAGTCCTCTTCTATGTCTTATTCCTCTAAAACATCCTATTTCTGTAAGTCTTTTAATGTTAAGTGCTACTTCACGTCTTAAGTCACCTTCAACTTTGTAACCATCCATAGCTTTTCTTATACTATTAACTTGATCATCTGTTAAGTCTTTAACTCTTGTGTCTGGATTAACTCCTGCTTCAGCTAATATTTTGTTAGAACTTGTTCTTCCTATACCATAAACATATGTTAGTCCTATTTCAACTCTTTTTTCTTTAGGTAAATCTACACCTGCTATACGAGCCATAAATCTTTCACCTCTTTATCTTAATTTTTCTTAAAAATATTTTTAATGTTTAATTAGTGTGATTTGAAATGTAATTAAACATTTGGATTGTATATATAATATAATAAATAAAATAGATAATTTCCAAATTTCTTTGGCAGCCGCTACTCTATTTATATTATTAGCAAAATTAATTACCCTTGTCTTTGTTTGTGTTTAGGGTTTTCACATATTACTCTTATTTTACCTTTTCTTTTAATTACTTTGCATTTGTCACATATTTGTTTTACTGATGGTCTTACTTTCATTTCTTTCACCTCTCTCAAACTTTATTGTTTGGGTTAATTTTTGTAATTTATAATATAAATCAAATTCTGTAGGGGGTCGACTTTGGTCAACCCGCGGGCTAGTCAAGACTATCCCCTACACATTTAATTTTTATTTAGCTCTCCAAGTAATTCTACCACGATTTAAATCATATGGTGATAACTCTAATTTTACTTTATCTCCTGGAAGAATTTTTATATAATTCATTCTAAGTTTTCCAGAAATATGAGCCAACACTTGATGTCCATTTTCTAATTCAACTTTAAAATTTGTATTTGGAAGTGCTTCAACTACTACTCCCTCAACTTCTATAACATCTTCTTTCAATAGATTATTTCCCTCCTATTTGGCAAATTTCGAAATTTACCCGAAATAACTTATACATTATACATTGTTTTTATTAAATTGTCAATATCTCTGGCTCTTTTTCTGTAATTAAAATTGTATTTTCATAATGTGCCGCTTTAGTTCCATCCTCTGTTATTATTGTCCAACCGTCATCTAGTTCTAAAATTTCTGGTTTTCCTGCAATTACCATAGGTTCTATCGCAAGTGTCATGCCTGGTTCTAGTCTTATTCCACGACCAGCTTTACCATAATTTGGTATTCCTGGATCTTCATGCATTTGTCTTCCTATTCCATGACCTTGAAATTCTTTTACAACAGAATAACCATTTTTTTCTATAAATTCACCAATTGCGCAAGATATATCTCCTATTCTGTTCCCTGCCTTAGCATATTTTATTCCTTCGAAAAAAGCTTGTTTAGTAATTTCAACCAGTCTTTCATCTTCTTTATTTGCGCATCCTACAATATAAGTTCTAGCGCAATCTCCATTAAAACCATCTTTATATACAACTAAATCTATGCTTACTAAGTCTCCTTCTTTTAAAGCGACTCTTTTTGAAGGTATTCCATGTATTACTTCGTCATTTACAGAAGCACAAATAGATGCTGGAAAATCTGGAACACCTTTTACTCCACTTGGATATCCTTTTTCTGCTGGAATCCCTCCATGTTCTCTTATTGTTTTTTCTGCTATTTTGTCTAGTTCATATGTTGTTATTCCTGGTTTTATTGCTTTTTCTATTGCTTGTTGTGCTAGACTTGCAATTTTACAGGCTTCTTTCATAAGCTCTATTTCTCTTTTTGATTTTATATATACCATTGTTTTACCTCAATTATTTTAGGTTTTTATTTTTGTAGGGGTCGGTCTAGACCGACCTGCGGGCTAGTCTTGACTAGCCCCTACATATTTTACAATAATTTAATCTTCTATTTTTTCAATTCTTCTTTAATTTCTTCAGCTACGTCGTATGATGTTCTTCCCGCTTTATCTCCTGCTTTTTTAGACACTAATACATTTGCTTTGCTGTAGTGTTCTATTAATTCTTGTGCAGTTTTACTATACACTTCTAATCTGTTTTGTACAACTTCTGGTTTTTGATCTTCTCTTTGATATAGCTCTCCACCACATTTATCGCAAATGCCCTCTACTTTTGAAGGACTAAATACTACGTTATAGATTTCATTACATCCTCTGCAACTTCTTCTGTTTGCAATTCTTTCTACTATTTCGTCAAATGGAACATCTATATTTAATGCCATGTCTACTTTTGCATTCAATTTACTTAACATTTCATCAAGACTAACTGCTTGTGCACCTGTTCTTGGAAAACCATCTAAAACGGCTCCATTTACAACGTCTTCAGATTTTAATCTTTCTGATAACATTCCTATTGTAATTTCATCAGGAACTAGTTCTCCTTTGTCCATATATTCTTGAGCTTTCTTTCCTAATTCTGTTTTATTTTTCAAATTTTCTCTAAACAAATCTCCTGTTGATATATGTGCTAAATCTAGATCTTTTGCTAATATTTCTCCAACAGTTCCTTTACCACTTCCTGGTGCTCCTAGTAATACTATAAACATTTTTATTTCCCCCTATTTAGTTTTCAAAAGAAACGCTCTTAACCTCCTTTAACAAGGGAGGTGGCAGCCGAAGGCTGACAGAGGGTTTTTAATACTTCTTTGTAAGAACCTCCAGTCACCTTTTAGGCGACTGCCCCCTTATTAAATGGGCTTTTGCGTGTCCCTTTATCAATCTACTTTATCTATACACAAAATCAGAGGTTTTAATTTAAAATTTGCTTCTAAATTCTAACCTCTAACTTCTTTCTTTATTCTAAAAATCCTTTGTAATGTCTCATTACAAGTCTTGATTCTAATGCTCCAACTGTTTCTAATGCAACACCTACTACGATAAGAATTGATGTTCCTCCAAATGTTACATCTAAATTTGTAAATCTCATAAGCATTGGTAATATTGCTATTAAACTTAAGAACAATCCACCAAATAATGTTAATTTACTAATTATTGCTGATAGAAACTCTGTTGTTGGTTTTCCAGCTCTTATTCCTGGAATAAATCCACCATTTTTCTTAATATTATTTGATACTTCTGCTGGATTAAATGTAGCATAAGTATAAAAATATGTGAATCCCATAATCAACAATAAATATACAATTGCATTTGCTATTGTGTAACCAATTCCAACACTTGATGTAGAAGTAGCTATAGAAAATTTATATATTGTTGCCCAGAATCCTGTTTCTGCTGCAATATTGCTATTAAACATTGAAATAATCATTGCTGGGAATGTCATAAATGATGAAGCAAAAATTACTGGCATTACACCTGCCATAGCAAGTTTTAATGGAATGTGAGTATTTTGTCCTCCATACATTTTTCTTCCTACAACTTTTTTTGCATATTGTACAGGAACTCTTCTTTCAGCTTCTTGAACAAATACAACTCCAGCCACAAGCAATATTGCTCCAAGAATTATTCCTAAAGATAATAATAATCCTGTAGTACTAAATCCTGCCGATGTAAATATTAAGCTATATAATGTTGTAACAACTGATGGTAAAGATGATACTATACCAACAAAAATTATTACAGAAATACCATTTCCTATACCTTTATTTGTAATTTGCTCTCCTAGCCACATTAGCAATGCTGTTCCTGCAACTAATGATAATACAATTAATGCTCCTGTTCCAAATCCTGGATTTATGAATACTCCATAAGCAGAATATGCTGAATTATAAGACATATATATACCAATTGCTTCTACTAGTGCTAGCACTAATGTTAGAATTTTTGTATATTTGTTCATAACTCTTTTTCCTTCTTCTCCACCTTCTTTAATTAATCTTTCTAAAGAAGGTATTACCATACCTAACAATTGTATTACAATTGAAGCCGTAATATATGGTGTTATTGTCATTGCAAATATTGAAAATCTTGAAAAAGCTCCACCTGAAATAATATCTATTAATCCAGTAATTGAAGTTTGTGATCCAGTTGTCAAACTCTCAAGTGCTATGGTATCAACACCTGGCACTGAAATATAACAACCCAATCTAAATATTACTATTAATAATAGTGTATACATTAATCTTTTTCTAATATCTGGTGTTTTTAAGGCATTTTTAATTGTTTTAAACAAATTAAATCACCTCTACTTTTCCACCAGCTGCTTCTATTTTTTGTGCAGCTGAAGCTGTAAATCTTTTAGCTTGAACTGTTAATTTTTTGTCTACTGTTCCAGTTCCTAAAATAACTATTCCGTCGTTTGCTTTGCTTATTATACCATCTTTGATTAAGCTTTCAGCTGTAACTTCTGCAGAAGTTGATTTATTTAACATTGTTAAAGTTACTTCTGTATAATTTTTAGCATGTATATTTTTAAATCCTCTTTTAGGTAATCTTCTATATAATGGTGTTTGACCACCTTCGAATCCACGTCTAACTCCTCCACCTGATCTTGCTTTTTGTCCTTTATGACCTCTACCAGATGTTTTGCCTAATCCAGAACCCATTCCACGTCCGACTCTTCTTCTTGTTACTTTTTCAGTTGCTGCTTTCATATTTCCTAGTTCCATGAATTTTACCCTCCATTTCTTATTTAAATTTCATGTGTTTTGTGTTTCGTGTTTGGCATTTAGTATTCTAACAGAATTCCAAACACAAAAAACCAAATACATAAATTATAATATTTCTTCTACTTTTTTTCCTCTTTTTTTAGCTATTTCTTCTGCTGTTGAGATATTTTGTAATGCATTTATTGTTGCATATCCTACGTTTCTTGGATTATTTGTTCCAATAACTTTAGTTTTTATATCTCTATATCCAGCTAGTTCTAATATTGGTCTTACACTTCCACCTGCAATAAGTCCAGATCCTTCTGGTCCTGGTTTTAACAAAACACTTGCACTTCCAAATGTTCCTATAAATTCGTGTGGTATTGTTGTTCCAACTCTTGGAACCTCTATTAAATTCTTTTTAGCATCTTCAATTGCTTTTTTAATAGCGTCTGGTACTTCTGCTGCTTTACCATTTCCTATTCCTACGTGTCCATTTTCATCTCCTACAACTACAACAGCACTAAATCTAAAGTTTCTACCACCTTTAACAACTTTTGCAACCCTATTAATAGCAACAACTTTTTCTTTTAATTCAATTGCTTGTTCTTCCATTTAGACAATCTTTCCTCCTTCTTTCTAAAATTCTAATCCTGCTTCTCTAGCAGCTTCAGCTAATTCTTTTACAACACCATGGTAAATATATCCACCTCTGTCATAAACAACTGATTTTATATTTTTTTCTATTGCTCTTTTAGCAACTAAAGCTCCTACTTCTTTAGCAGCTTCTTTATTAGATTTTTTTGTTTTTACTTCTTTATCTAATGTAGAAGCACTTGCAAGAGTTACTTGATTTACATCATCAATTACTTGAGCATAAAGATTTGTATTACTTCTAAATACACATAATCTTGGGCATTCTGGAGTTCCGCTTATTTTTGTACGAACTCTTTTATGTCTTCTTTCTCTTTCTAATTTTCTATTAGTTTTAGTAATCATATTCTTCTCCCTTCTACTGACATACATATCAGTAATTTTATTGAATATTTCAAACAAAGCGAAATTGGTATATTGTGCATTTTCTTAAAACTTTAAAACCGCAGATGTACTTAAGTACATCAAGGTTTTTATAAGCTGATCGAAAATGTGCACGATGCCGATTTTCATTTGTTTGCTTAAAAATTCTGTTTTTACTTCTTACCTGTTTTACCTTCCTTACGTCTAATATGTTCTTCAACATATTTAATACCTTTACCTCTATAGACTTCTGGTGGTCTTTTTGTTCTTATAACAGCTGCTGTTTGACCAACAAGTTCTTTATCAATACCTTTTACAATTATAGAGTTTGGATTTGGAACTTCAAAAGTAATTCCTTCTGGTTCTTCCATTTCAACTGGATGTGAATATCCAAGTGTTAGAACTAATTTTTTACCTTGTTTAGCAGCTCTATAACCAACACCATTAATTTCAAGTGCTCTTGTATATTCTGTTACAACACCTTGAACCATGTTATTTATTAAAGTTCTTGTTAAACCATGTAAGCTTTTATTTTCAGCTTCATCATTAGGTCTTGTTACTGTAATAACATTATTTTCTAAAGATATTTTCATATTGTTATGTAATTCTTTAGTTAATGTTCCTTTTGGTCCCTTTACAGTAATTGTATTTCCTTCTAATGTTACTTGTACTCCTTCTGGAACTGTAATTGGTTTATTTCCTATTCTTGACATTTTCTTTTTCTCCCTTCTTTAATCTTATTACCAAATATAAGCTAGAACTTCTCCTCCAACACCTAATTGTCTTGCTTGTTTATCTGTCATAACACCTTTTGATGTTGAGATTAATGCTATTCCTAAACCATTTAATACTCTTGGAAGTTCATCTTTAGATGCATATATTCTTAATCCTGGTTTGCTTATTCTTTTTAAACCAGAAATAACTTTTTTACCTTTTTCTGTATATTTTAAGCTTACTCTAATTATTCCTTGATTTTCATTTTGGATTTCTTCATAAGCTTTTATATATCCTTCATTAAATAATATCTCTGCAATATTTCTTTTCATATTTGATGCTGGGATATCTACAGTTTTGAATTTTGCTTGATTAGCATTTCTAATTCTTGTTAACATATCTGCTATTGGATCTGTAGTAGTCATTCTTCAATTCCTCCTTTTTCAAATTATTATTTTCTTAAAGCAAAGCAAAATTGGTATATTGTGCATTTTCTGAAACTATAAAACCGGAGGTATACAAAAGTACATCGAGGATTTTATATGTTGATAGAAAATGTGCAAGATGCCGATTTTCATTTGCTTTCTACCAGCTAGCTTTTTTCACACCTGGAATCTCACCCTTATGTGCTAATTCTCTAAAGCATATACGGCAAATTCCATATTTTCTTATATATGCATGTGGTCTTCCACATAATTTGCATCTATTATATTCTCTTGTTTTATATTTTTGAGCTTTTTGTTGTTTTATAACCATTGCTTTTTTAGCCATAGATTTCTTTTTCCTCCTTTTTTAGATTTATACTCTGAATGGCATACCTAATAGTGATAATAACTCTTTAGCTTCTTCGTCTGTTTTAGCTGTTGTTACAACTATAATATCCATTCCTCTAGTTTTATCTATTTTATCATACTCAATTTCAGGGAATATTAATTGTTCTTTTATTCCTAAAGAATAATTTCCTCTACCATCAAAAGAATTTTTTGAAAGACCTCTGAAATCTCTTACTCTTGGTAATGCAACATTAAATAGTTTGTATGCGAAATCATACATTTTTCCTGCTCTTAATGTTACTTTACAACCTACATTTACACCTTCTCTTAATTTAAATGCTGCAATTGATTTTCTTGCTTTTGTTATAATAGGTTTTTGACCTGTAATCATAGCTAATTCTGCTACAGCATTATCTAGTGATTTAGGATTTTCTTTTACATCTCCTAAACCTATATTAATAACTATTTTTTCTAACTTTGGAACTTGCATAACTGATTTATAATTAAATTTTTTCATTAATGCAGGTACCACTTCTTTTTGATATTGTTCTCTTAATATATCCATGATTTTTTATTTCCTCCTTCCATTATTTTATTGTTGCTCCACATTTTTTACAAACACGTGTCTTTTCTTTTCCTTCTTTTTTTGTAGCTATTCTTGTGGCTTTATTGCATTTTGGGCAAACTACATTTACTTTACAGCTATGTAAGCTACATTCTAGTTCTATTATTCCGCCTTCATCGCCTTGTTTTCTAGGTTTAACGTGTTTTTTTCTTAAATTAACACCTTTTACAATTACTCTACTTGTTTTTGGTATTACTTCTAAAACTTCTCCTGTTTTACCTTTATCATTTCCTGATAAAACTTGAACTGTATCACCTTTTTTAATATTCATTTATTTTTCACCTCTTTATTAATTAGTTGAAATATTTTATTTTGCGGGCGATTAAAATCGCCCCTACACTTCATTGTAGGTTCATATTTCCTATAATACTTCTGGAGCCAATGACAAGATTTTCATATAATCTTTATCTCTTAGTTCTCTTGCTATAGGTCCAAATATACGTGTTCCCTTTGGATTTCCATCATCACGTATTATAACTGCTGCATTCTCATCAAATCTTACATAAGATCCATCTGCTCTTCTAATAGGTTTTTTAGTTCTAACTATAACAGCTTTAACTACATCACCTTTTTTTACAACTCCGTTTGGTATGGCACTTTTTACAGATGCAATTATAACATCTCCTACACCAGCAAATTTTCTATAAGATCCACCTAAACATCTGATACACATAAGTTCTTTTGCACCAGTATTGTCTGCAACTTTTAATTTAGATTGTTGTTGTATCATTGAAAGTTTCCTCCTTCTTATTTTTTCATTTAATTCTCTTAACAATTTCTACAGGCGATTAAAATCGCCCCTATACACCGTAGGTTATTTTTTATTTAACTATTGCTTTTTCCATAATCTCTACAACTCTCCATCTCTTATCTTTAGATAAAGGTCTTGTTTCCATTACTTTAACTTTGTCTCCTACTTGGCAAACGTTTTCTTCGTCATGAGCTTTTAATTTATATGTTCTTTTTACTATTTTTCCATATTTAGGATGTTTTACATTTGTTGCTACTGATACAACTACTGTTTTATCCATTTTATTAGATGTAACTGTACCAACCATAACTTTACGAAGATTTCTTTCTTCCATTACGAAATTCCTCCTTTTCTTTTTCATGCAGGCGATTAAAATCGCCCCTACAAAATCTCTATCGGTCTCTAGAGTTATTATTCTGCCAATTCTCTTTCTTTTAGGATAGTTTTTACTCTAGCTATATCTTTTTTAGTTTCTTTTATTTTCATTGGATTTTCTAATCCATTTGTTGCTAATCCAAATCTTAATTTGAATAATTCTGCTTTTAATTCACCTAGTTCCTTTTCTAATTCTGGTGAAGACATTTCTCTTAATTTATTAATCTTCATCAACATCACCACCTTGATTTTCTTCTCTTTTTACGAATTTAGTTTTTACAGGTAATTTGTGCATAGCAAGTCTTAAAGCTTCTCTTGCAACTTCTTCATTTACTCCTGCTATTTCAAATAACACTCTTCCTGGTTTTACTACTGCTACCCAATATTCTGTAGCACCTTTACCTTTACCCATACGAGTATCAGCTGGTTTTTTACTTATTGGTTTGTTTGGGAATATTTTAATCCAAACTTTACCACCTCTTTTTATATAACGTGTCATGGCAATACGAGCTGCTTCAATTTGGTTTGCTGTAATTAATCCTGCTTCTAATGCTTGTAAACCATATTCTCCCTCATTTACCACATTACCTCTTGTTGCTTTTCCTCTATTTCTACCTTTTTGGCATTTTCTATATTTTGTTCTTTTTGGCATTACTGGCATTATGCTTCTCCTCCTTCAGCATTTATTTTTTTTGATGGAAGAACTTCTCCTTTATAAATCCAAACTTTTACACCTATTTTTCCATAAGTTGTATCTGCTTCAGCAAATCCATAATCTATATCTGCTCTTAAAGTTTGTAGTGGAATAGTCCCTTCTTTATAGAATTCTGTTCTAGCCATATCTGCTCCACCTAATCTTCCTGAAACAGCTGTTTTTATTCCTAAAGCTCCTGATTTCATTGCTTTTTGCATACATTGTTTCATTGCTCTTCTAAAAGAAATTCTTCTTTCTAGTTGACCTGCTATATTTTCTGCAACTAATTGTGCATTAGTGTCAACATCTTTAACTTCAACAATATTTAAATTTACTTCTTTATTTATCAATTTTGTAATTTCAGCTTTTAAAGTTTCTGCTAAATTTCCACCTTTTCCAATTACTAGACCTGGTTTAGCAGTATAAACATTTACTTTAACGAATTTAGCTGTTCTTTCTATCTCAATTTTAGAAATTCCGCTAACATATAATTTTTTCTTAACATATGCACGAATTTTTTGGTCTTCTACTAAGTAATCAGCGAAGTTCTTAGAATCTGCATACCATTTTGAACTCCAATCTTTGATTACACCAACTCTTAATCCGTGTGGATGCATTTTTTGTCCCATTCTAAATTTCCCTCCTTATAATCTCGGGGTTATTTTCCCCTTTTTCTAAAGCTAATTAGTTAGCTTCAGTTAATTTTATAGTTACATGACTTGTTCTTTTTCTAATTCTAACAGCAGAACCTTTTGCTGCTGGTCTAATTCTTTTTAATGTTGGTCCTTGGTTTGCATATATTTCAGAAACTATTAAGTTTCCTCTATTCATACCATGGTTGTTTTCAGCATTTGCTATAGCTGATTTTAATAATTTCTCTAATACTTCAGATGCAGCTTTTGGTGTAAATTTAATTATTGCTAAAGCTTCATCAACTTGTTTTCCTCTTATTAAATCTGCTACAATTTTAACTTTTCTGCTTGATATTCTAGCATATCTTAAAACCGCTTTTGCTTCTAATAATGTATTTTCTTCTGGCATTGTTATTTACCTCCTAATTTTATTTTTTAACATTTGATTTTTTGTCTCCTGCGTGACCTTTAAATGTTCTTGTTGGAGCAAATTCTCCTAATTTATGTCCAATCATTTCTTCTGATATATAAACAGGTACGTGTTTTCTTCCATCATGAACAGCTATTGTGTGTCCAACCATTTGTGGATATATTGTAGATGCTCTTGACCATGTCTTTAAAACTTCTTTTTTACCTGATTCATTCATAGCTTCGATTCTTTTCATTAATTCTGGTGCTACAAATGGAGCTTTTTTACTTGATCTTGACATTTAATTATTTCCTCCTTTTAACAATAAACTTATTAGATGCCTTATTTTTCTTTCTAGTCTTATATCCAAGAGCTGGTTTACCCCAAGGAGTCAT
>JAZNWN010000002.1:0-39890 GCA_045593405.1 Clostridia bacterium | reverse complement strand
CGTCGTTTGCTACAAGCATAAATTTTTATTTTTTTATTCAAAATCTTCTATTAATTTATTTAATTTTTGTTTTGTATAAACTTTTATTCCCTCTTTTAAATCTTCCTTATCAGTTTCAGTTAAATATTTTGTTTCAATTTCTGTAGTTTCTACTATTTCTAACATATTATCTGAATTATCCATACTATATATAGTAACAAATCCATCTACATCTTTTACTAAAAAATGTTCATTACAAAAATTACTTTCTTCTTTATATAATACTACTCTTTTCATGTTAAACTCTTTTATTTCCCATTTCGGATATTCCTCATTTATATCTTCTTTAGTCATATTTAT
Source organism: Clostridia bacterium (assembly GCA_045593405.1). GTDB lineage: Bacteria > Bacillota > Clostridia > TANB77 > CAG-508 > UMGS1933. Next base: position 39,551 of record JAZNWN010000002.1, on the reverse strand, counting down.
AAATTCTTTAATATCTTTTATTTTTGTTTTTACTAGGTGGTCACAACTTACATAGTATATTTCTTCTATAATTTCTGTATTTATAGATATTTTTTCTTCGTGTACACTAGTTTCAATTTCTGTTGTATTTATATTATTTAAAATATTATTATATTTTATTTCATTAATATCATTTTCTAATTCACTCTCATTTTCCTCTACATTATATAAATTTACTCCTATAAAAAATCCAGCTACAACAGCTAATACAAGAAATATCCATATAGTTTTTTTCATTAAAAATCACCTTATGGGTATTATTAGCAATTTTTTTAGAAATATACAAATAATAATTTGTGTGTTTTGAATTTTGTATTTGGAAAATATATTATAAAAATGTAGGGGCAGGGTTCCACCCCTGCCCGTAAATCAATAATTTTTTTGAACGGGCGGAGATGGATTCAGCCCCTACAAATTACGCCGTAGGTTTTTACCCTATAAATTATAATTTTTTTAATCTTATTTTCCCTTTTTTATTTATCTCTAAAATAATTTCTCCCATTTGGTCTGTTCTATATATTCTACAATTTATTTCTTGTAACCTTTGTAGCACTTCGTTATTTGGATGCCCATATTTGTTGTTTTTTCCGAACGCCTATTAGTGCTATTTCTGGCTTTACTGCACCTATAAATTCTTCAATTGATGAGGTTTTTGAACCGTGATGCGCTACCTTCAATATTGTTGATTTTAGATTTTCTCCATATTTTTCTACGATTTTTTCTTCTGCTATTTGCTCTATGTCCCCTGTAAATAACATTTGAAATTTTCCATATATTAATTTTGCAACTATTGAATTATTATTTAAAGCATTTTCAGTAATTTGGTTTTTAGATTCTGGCCAAAATATTTTTAATATGATATTATTTTCTATTTTTAAACTTTGTCCCGCTTCCACAAATATTATTTTTGTTTTTCCTTTTTTAGCAATATCTAGCATTTGATTACATTCTTCTGACTCTTGTACTTGCCTACTTATAATCAGTTTTTTTACATTTAATTTCTCTACTACTTCTCTTAAAGCCCCACTATGATCTGAATCAAAATGAGATACTATAACATAATCTAATCTTCTTATTTTTCTAGCTAAAAGATATGGAACTAAAATATTTTGCTCTGGTTCTCCTCCGTCTATTAATATCTTCTTTCCCATAGGGCTTACAATAAGTGTGCTATCTCCGCTGACCTACATCTATAAAATAAATTTTTAGTTTTCCATTATAGTTTGTGTACGGAATTTCTATAATTATTATTATAGTTAGAATAGTAATTATTATTTTTTTGTAATTTATCTTTTGCAAATATTTTCTAATGTAGGGACGAATCCTGTGTCCTTGCTTACTTTTCAATATGTTTAAAATATATATTCCCGTAAAAATTACAATATAATATATAATTATTGTAATTGTATTTGGAGTAATTACATAAATATTAGATAGTTTTAAATTAGCACAAAAATTTGCTATTAGAATTAAAATTTTAAGAATTAAATTAAATATGACCCCTATCTTTTGAGCTCCCCATATCCATATAAAAGAAATCAAAGTAAGTAAATATCCTCCTATTATGCTTATTCCAAGTAATAGCATTGCTATTAAATTAGATATTAAAAATGTAAAAGAAATCGTATTAAAATTTTTTATCATTATTGGTAATATTGCTATTTGCGCTGCAATTGATATACTTATAGCATTTACAATTTTTTTATTATCAGTTAATTTTCTAAATTTCACCTTCTCTATTATTTTACTTAAGACTGGTGCTAAAAAAATTACACCAAATGTCCCTAAATATGATAGCTGCATGCTTACACTTCTTATACTATATGGATTATATATTAATATTATCAAAATAGATATTGCTATTGTGTTTTTTATATCTGCTTTTTGATAAAGTAGTTTCGAAAGTATTAATATTATAGACATTATACATGCCCTTATAACAGAGACTGAAAAGTTTGTTATGAAAATAAATACAATTAATGTGAAAATTGTAAGGATATATCCACTTTTTTTAGGCATTTTGTTAATTGAATTTATATAAGTTAATCCCAGAATAATGTATGAAACATGTGCTCCAGAAACTGCTAAAATATGGGCTAAACTACTTTTTTGAAAATCTAATTTTAATTCTTCTGATATATATGTTGTATCTCCAAGCATGAGCCCTACTAAAAGTCCACTTGTTTCTGCAGACAATATATTTTTTATTTGTTCTATTATATTATTTCTAGCACTATTACTTAGCTTAAATACCAATGTAGTATTGTTTTTTGATTTAATTTCTATATTCTCAGCTTTTATTGTTCCATATATTTTTTGTGTTTGTAAATATTCTTTATAACTAAATCCCTTATAGTTTCTACTATCTTCTGGCTCATAAAATTCTCCTGTAATTTTTATTTTGTCTCCATATTCTAAACTTGTACCTTTTTTTAAATATATAATAATTCTTTTATTTTTAAATTCATCTGTTTTTCCTTTTACTGTATATGAACTATAATATTGGCTATCTTTACAATTACTTATAACTATTGCTTCTATTTCTATATCTTTTTTTACTTTTTTATAGAATTTTTCATATTGTTTATTTAGTATTATTGTATATGTATTGAAAATTGTTGCAGATATTATTAATGTGATAATAGCTTTTTTATTAAATATTATTTTTAAGTATTTACAATATTTTTTTGTTTTCTTATTCATCTCTTGCAATCCGCCAAATCTCGTTGTGGTTTATTTTTTTGCAATTAATAACTTTATATAATATTAGTAATATAGCAAAAAATAATATTTCATAAAAAAATATGGTTGTTTTAAAATTTAGCCCTTGTATTATTCCTAAAATTGCCCCCAATGTGAATATCACAATTGGTCTTTTTATTTTCTTCTCCTCCTTAATATTTTTTAAAAATACTACTTAAAAATCCGCCAAATTTCGTCGTGGTTCATTTTTATTTATTTTCGGCAACCTTCTCGTGATTTCCACACCCAGGATTGCCTCAAAAAATAAAAACAAACCACTGCGTTTGGCTACTTTAACTCCAGTATATAAGATAAATAAAAAGACAATACATTTAACTAACGTATTGCCCTATTTTATTTAAATTTAATTTGCTATTCTTCTTGCTGAATAGTAATATGTATTGTAATATCCACTGTTTATTGTATCTGTTACTACTCCTCTTTTAGGATTTGCTGCATGTATAAATGTACCATTTCCAATATATATTCCTACATGTCCTAGTGAACCATTTGATGTATTATCAAAGAATATTAAATCCCCTGCTTTTAATTCAGATTTTGATACTGCTGTTCCACTGTTTGCCTGAGTTGCAAGTGAACGGCTTATACTATAACCACAAGATTTATATACATAATACACAAATCCTGAACAGTCAAATCCTGAACTTGGTGTTGTTCCCCCATATACATATTTATATCCTAAATATTGTTTTGCAAAAGAAACAATCTTTTCTCCTGCAGAGGTTGTACTAGGTACAGTTGGTTTTTCTACTTCCTCATTTTTACTTGGATTAGATGTTGTTTGATTATTTTCTACCACCGGAGTTTCTTCCTCTGTAGCTTGTGGCTCTCTTGTTTCATTTCCTCTGTTTGATACTGTTGGAGTTTCTGAGATTAAAGGCTTATAAATATATCCTGTATAATCTCCATATGTCACTTTATACCACTCATCTGTTTGAGCACTAATTGTAACCCCTGTATTTAATATTAAGATTGTAACTATTTCTGAATCTGTAGTTGGCTCTTTTCTAACATTTACTGAAGATTCATTTATATATCCTTTTGTGAAACTTAAATCAGTATTTTCCGCTGGTGTTTGTGGTTGTTCTTCTGGGTCTTGTGGCTGCTGTTCTGTATTTTCTTCAGGTGTAGCTTCTGGTGTAACCTCTGGTTCTGGTGCAACTATACTTTCAGAATTATAATTATATATTCTTATCCATCCTGTAACATTCCCATATAAAACATATGACCAATTATTTAATGTTTTTATGATATTTAACTCTGTATTAGCTGGTATCGTTCCTATAGTGCTAGATGTAATTAATGGAAGTATATATATTTTTGCTTCGCTTTTTGTAGTATTGGGGTTAATATTTTCAAGTTGTTCTTCTGTAGGTTGATTTTCTTCTTGTGTTTCCTCTTGAACTTCTACATATTCTGCAAATAAATACCCTTCTCTTCCATCTACTTTAACTTTATACCATTCATCTAACTTTTCTACAATTTCTACTTCTGCATCATTTGGTATTGTTGCAAGTGGTTCTCCTGATTTTGAAGCAGATCCTCTTAAAACTAATCCTTGACTTGTGTTATAAACTTTTCCTGTTGATGCAAATATTGTTGTTCCAAAAATTGCCAAACCTGCAATTGTTAAAACACTAACTTTTTTTAATTTATTCATAAAAAGTCTCTCCTTTTTCAGGAGATATTATACATTTTTTGGCTAAAATTGTCAAGTTCTAAATGATTTGAATCACAAATAAAAAAACTATAATTTGTTCTCCTCATATGCCTGTCTTACAGCTTTAGCAAGCTGAGCAGTACATGATGTTGGTCTCTTTCCACATTTTATATCTTTAAACCATTCTTCTATTTGGTTTACTGTTTTCCCCTCTACAACTTTAGAAATTGCAGTTAAGTTTCCTGGGCATCCTCCCTTAAATACAACATTTGATACTACATCTGCGTTAATATCAAACTCAATTTGCATTGAACATGTACCTTGTGTTCTATATTTATATCTCATTTTAATTCCTCCTATAATTATAATCTACCTAAACAATTTACTTATTCAATATTATAATTTTTTTCTGAAAAAGTAAAGAAAATTTTTCCATAAATATATGTTGACTTTACGTATTTTTTTTGTTAGAATTTAGAAAAATAAAAGGGAGTAGTTTTGCATCTATTTTTAGATGTAGTGTAATTCATCATCACGCATAAAAGCTGGATTACATACTTTAGTTTAAGAGGTAACAAGACTTTTATTGCTATTATTTTGCTGCAATAAAAGTCTTTTTCTATTCCTATTTATATATGAAAGGAGAAATTCTATGCAATTCTATTTGAAAAATTCTAATGAGGTTCTAAACGAAGTAGATTCAAATGAAAATGGTTTAACCTCAGTAGAAGCCAAAAAGAGGCTTGAGGCTAATGGAAAAAACAAGTTACAAGAGCCTCCAAAAGATAGCTTACTTAAAAAATTTATTAAATCTTTAGCCGACCCTATGATTATTATGCTTCTAGTTGCTGCCTTTATTTCAGCAGGAACTACTGTTTATAGTAATTTAGTTACAGGAGCTAATGAATCATATGCTGATTTATTTATTATTCTTTTTGTTGTTATCTTAAATACTATTTTAAGTGTTGTTCAGGAAAGCAAAGCAGAAAATGCTATTTCCGCTCTTATGGAAATGACTAAGGCTACTTCAAAAGTAATTAGAGATGGTCAAATTCAAATAGTCAAGAGTGAAGATTTAGTTGTTGGAGATGTTATTATTCTTGAAGCAGGAGATGCTATTCCAGCTGACTGTAGAATTTTAGAAAGTCATAGTATGAAAGTTGAAGAAGCGGCTATCACTGGTGAATCTGTCCCAGTAAACAAAATAACAGAAATCCTAATGCTTAGTGAATCTTCAAAAGAAGTTCCTTTAGGAGATAGAACTAACATGCTATACTCTGGAAGTACAATTGTATATGGTCGTGGTAAGGCTGTAGTTGTTGGTACTGGTATGAATACAGAAATGGGTAAAATCGCTGATGCTTTAGCCCAAACTGATGATAAAACAACTCCACTTCAACAAAAAATATCAGAACTTTCTAGAACACTTACAAAACTTGTTCTTGGAATAAGTGCATTCGTATTTATATTTACTTTAATTAGAAATGGATCTTTTGCAGGAGATGTTGTTTTAGATACCTTCTTGGTCGCAATTGCTCTTGCTGTTGCAGCTATTCCAGAAGGGCTACCTGCTGTAATTACAATTATTCTTTCAATTGGTGTAACATCAATGTCTAAGAGGCAGGCTCTTGTTAGAAAGCTTACAGCAGTTGAAACTTTAGGGTGTACCCAAGTAATCTGTTCAGATAAAACTGGTACATTAACTCAAAACAAAATGACTGTTGTAGATACTTATGGCACAGATAAAAAACTACTTGCAAAAGCTATGGCTCTTTGCTCTGATGCAGAAATCAACCCAGATGAAAAAGAAGCATCTGGAGAACCAACTGAAGTTGCTTTAGTAAATTTTGCTTTTGCTGAAAACTTACCAAAATATGAGTTAAAAGAAATAAGTCCTCGTATTGGAGAAGCTCCATTTGATTCTAATAGAAAAATGATGTCTACAGTTCATGATGAAAATGGTAAAATTATAGGTTATACAAAAGGTGCTTGTGAAATTCTTTTAAGCCATTGTACTGGAATTTTAAGAGATGGAAATGTTGTACCTTTAACAGATGAAATACGTAAGGAAATTAGTAATCATTCTAAAGAATTTGCTGATAGAGCTCTTAGAGTTCTTGGTGCAGCTTATAGAGAATTTAATGAAAAACCAACTGATTTTAGTGCAGAAAATCTAGAAAATGATTTAATTTTTATTGGCTTTGTAGGTATGATAGATCCTTGTAGACCAGAAGTTTATGATGCAATCAAACAATGTAGAACTGCTGGTGTTAGACCTGTTATGATTACTGGTGACCATAAAGACACTGCTGTTGCAATAGGTAAGGATTTAGGAATTATTAAAGATGCATCTGAAGCAATGACTGGTGCAGAATTAGAAGAAATTTCAGATGAAGAACTTATTAATGTTGTAAATAGATGTTCTGTTTTTGCTCGTGTTCAACCAGAACATAAAACAAGAATTGTTAAAGCATTTAGAGCTCAAGGAATTGTTACAGCAATGACAGGAGATGGTGTAAATGATGCTCCTTCAATTAAAGCAGCTGATATAGGAATTAGTATGGGAATCACCGGAACAGATGTAACAAAAGGTGCTTCAGATATGGTTCTAGCAGATGATAATTTTGCAACTATTGTTAATGCAGTTGAAGAAGGTAGAAAAATTTATGATAATGTTAGAAAAGTGTTACAATTTCAACTTTCAACAAATATGGCGGAAGTTGTTGCAATATTTACATCTTCATTACTTGGAGTAACAATGCTTACCCCTGCACACTTACTTTGGATAAACATGGTTACAGATAGTACTCCTGGATTAGCTTTAGGAATGGAAAAAGCTGAAGGAGATTTAATGAAAAGAAAACCTAGAAATTCAAATGAAAGCTTATTTGCAAATGGAACAGGCATAGATATTGCTTTAAGAGGATTATTTATGGCATTCCTTATAGTTGTTTCTTACTTTATAGGTGAATATATAGAAACAGGTTCTATAAAGCTTGGTGTTGATTCATTAGATGGTATGTCTATGGCATTCTTAACAGCAAACTTTGTTCAGGTCTTCCATGCAATATGTATGCGTTCACAAAAAGAATCACTTTTTAAATTAAAATCAACTAACTGGTGGTTAGTAGGTGCATTTGTTATAGCATCACTTTTAACTGTTGGTGTAATATACATCCCATTCTTTACAAATTTATTTAACTTTACAGCTATTAGTTTTAAAGAATTCTTAATTGCCTTTGGTTTAGCATTTTCCGTACTACCTGGAACAGAAATTATAAAATTCTTTCAAAGAAGATTTGGGAAAAATAAAACATAGAATTTATATTTGAATTTTTATATGGGTAAACAATGTTTGCCCATTTTTATTATTTCGTTTTTTATGAAAATACGTTCTTCTTTCCTACATTATTTGCAAAAAATTATCCAAATTCAAAATACAAAACACCAAATATAAAAACAAAAAAGTAGCTTACTTCAGCTACTTTTTTTGTTTTTCTCTATTAAATTGTTTATCTCTGCACCTAATAATAAAATATACATACTCCAATATACCCATATCATTAAAAGCATTATTGATGTTAAACTTCCATATATTACAGAAAAGTTTTTAAATACATCTAAGTATACTGAAAATGCAAAAGATAATATATACCAACCAACAGCTGCAAATACTGCTCCTGGTATCTGTGTTTTTAATTTTACTTTATGATTTGGCACAAATCTATACATCAGTAGAAATACTCCAAACAATATTAAAACTTGCCAAATTATTCTTAAATTTAAAATAATGTTTATTGTTGTACTTAATCCCATATATTTATTTTGTAAGAAATCTACAATTGTTCCTCCAAAAGTAACTACTAATAATGCCACAACTATCATTACAATAAATAAAATTATATAAATCATAGATTTAAGTTTTAAGAACCAATAATTATATTCTTTTGGTGTTTCATATATGGAGTCAAAACCTTTGCATAGTGCAAAAAAACCTTTTCCTGCAGACCATAAAGTAAATATAATTGATATTGATAATGTTCCAATTGATTTAAAAGAAGCTTCTTTTATTATTCCTTCTACAAATTCACTAATATTACCTGGAAATATATCTTTTACCCAAAAAAATATCGTTTCCTTACCAATGCTAGTAAATTGTATAAGTGAGAACAATAAAATTAAAAATGGTATAAACGAAAGTATTATATAATATGCACATTGTATAGCATATTCATTTACATGATGCTTTTCTAATTGTTTTAAGACATTATTTACTTTTGCAAATATTCGCATTATACTCTCCTTTCAAATTAATTTTATTTTTTCACATTATAACAAGTTTATGTATTTAAAGCAATAATATAAATAATAATTTGTGTGTTTTGTGTTTGGGATTTTGTATTTGGAAAATATATTATAAAAATGTAGGGGCAGGGTTCCACCCCTGCCCGTAAATCAATAATTTTTTTGAGCGGGCGGAGATGGAACTCCGCCCCTACAAATTACGCCATAGGTTTTTACCCCACAAATTATTATTTAATTTGCTACACACATATTTCATTTTTTATTGCTTCAAATTTTGACTCTCCTATTCCTGGAACATTTTTTATTTCCTCAATCGTTTTAAATTTTCCAAATTCTTCTCTATATTTTATTATTTTAAGTGCTGTTGATGGTCCAATTCCTGTTAATGTTTCAAGTTCTGTTCCGAGTAGCTGTATTTATATTTACTAATGTTGTATTTAAAGTAATATCTTCTATTATAATATTTTCTCCAATTTCTTTAGTTATATAGTCACTTGTATCCACACTATTCACATTTGGTATCTTTATTTTTTGCCCATCTTGTACAATATATGCTAAATTTATTTTGTTTACATCTGCATTCTCTGTAGCTCCTCCTGCTGCTTCTATTGCATCAGCTAATCTGGAACCTTCATCAATTTTTATAATGCCTGGAAATTTTACTTCACCTATAATATGTATTATTATTTTATTTTTTTCTAGGGCAAATTTCTCATTTGTATTTACATATACATCTTCTTCTATTACCTCATCAGAATTATTGTTTATATAATTATAAATTAAACACATTAGTATAATTAAGACAATTAATGTCAAAAAAATTGTTTTTCTAAAATTTTTCATGTTTCCTCCTTATTTTTATTGTTTTTTTTACATTTTTAATATATATTTATATTGGTGATTTAATAATGAAAAAAGTTTATTATAAATTATTATTTATATTTCTTATCGTTTTTATGTTTTTTGTTCCAAAAGCATTTGCAACAGAAGAACCAGATTTTTCATTAAACTCTGCTGCAGCAATTTTATATGATGCATCTTCAGGACAAATATTATATGAGAGAAATAGCCAAGACAAAATGTATCCAGCAAGTACTACAAAAGTTTTAACAGCTATCGTTGTAATGGAACATTGCAATTTAGAAGATATGATAACGGTTAGTCAAACTGCTATTGATAGTGTTGAATATGGTTATATTACAGCAAATTTAAAAGCAGGTGAATCTTTTTCTGTTCAAGAACTTTTAAATATTTTAATAGTTTCTTCTGCAAATGATGCTGCTTTAGTTTTAGCAGAACATGTTAGTGGTTCAGTAGAGGATTTTTGTAAATTAATGAATGAAACTGCTGTAAAGATTGGATGCACTAACAGTAATTTTGTGAATCCAAATGGTGTTCATCATGAAAATCATTATTCAACTGCATACGACTTAGCTCTAATTGGAAACTATTCTTTAGAATTTGATGAATTAAAAAATCTTTTCAAAAAAACATATTTTAAATTACCTTCAACTGATTTATATACTTCAGATAACAGGATATACTCTACTACAAATGAGTTGATTCTTTCAGGTAGTAAAAATTATTATAGATATGCACTTGGTTTAAAAACAGGTTTTACAACACCTGCTGGCCATTGTTTAATTGGATATGCTTCTAAAGATGGTTTAGAATTAATTACTGTTTTATTAAATAGTAGTACTTCTGATAATAGATATTTAGAAACTAAAATGTTATTAGATTATGGATTTAATAATTTTTCTTTAAAAAAATTTGCTTCTAAAGGTAATTCAGTTGAAACTATTTCGATAAAAGGGGCGACTAAAGATACAAAGAAATTAAATTTAATATTAGATAATGACATCTTGATTACTGTAAATAATAATTTAGATGTTTCTACTATTAAGTCAGAAATAAAAATAAATGATAACCTAAAGGCTCCAATTGCTAAAGATACAGTTATGGGAAGTGTTACATATACCTTAAATGGAATAAAATATTCTGCAAATCTTATAGCAGAAAACGATGTAAAATCATCATATTTATTTTTAAAGTTTATTTTATTTTTTATAGTTATGTTTATATTATTAGTAGTACTTAAAATAAGAAAATCTAACTTAAAGAAAAAAAGGATTACTATGATTAAACGATTCTAAATGTTAAATTTCATTAAAACAGGCTGGTTAAAACCAGCCCTTATTTTTTATTCAATTACATTATTTGTTTCTACTACATTTCCCTCTACTATTGGATTCTCATTAAATAATTCATCCACTAATTCTAGAGTCTCTTCTTCATCATGGAAGTAGAACCATCCCCCATATTTCTGTTCAGATTCCCCTGGTAATTGTGCTGTTTGAATAGTATCCAAATTCATACCAATTGCATATGGTATATAATCTATTAATATGTTAAAATCTATATTCGTCTTTACGTCTTCCTTCATAATATTAATCATATTTCTTATCTCTGTTACATTTTTCAACTTAATAGTTTGCTTTGCTACAGCTATAATTAAATTTCTTTGTGTCTTCATCCTTCCATAGTCTTCATTTCCATATTCTGCAGGATAAGAACTTCCATTATTATTGTGCCTAAATCTTACTACTTGTTCTGCTTGTTCCCCAGTCAACTTTTGGTATCCTTTTTGTAGATGTATATATAAATCCTGTGATGGGTCATCATAATCCATATTAATTGGAACATCAAACTCTACTCCACCTATCAAATCTACAAGTTTAATTAGTGCCTCTGTATCTACTAAAATATAATATTTCATATCTAAACCTGTTAATTCATTTACTGCATTTAAAGTCTTTTCTGGAGTTTCTCCGCTTGAATATAATGAATTTATTTTATTCTGTGATGAATATTTATAATTTCCATTTGTAACATATGTATCTCTTGGAATTGAAAGCATTGATGCTTTTTGTGTTTTTGGATTATACGAACAAGCTATTATTGTATCAGACATACCTGTACTTTCTCCCATAACTAAAATTTGTAATGTATTCAAATTTTCTAATGTTTTTTTATTGTGCCCAAGTAATGCTGCAATCCAATTTCCATCTAAATCATTTATTTTCTTAGCAAAATTTATTCCTGCAATAGCACAAATAATTAGTACTATAAAAAAAAGCTTTCTTCCAAAATGTTTTTTCTTTTTCCTTTTTTTCGTTTTATTTTCTTTTGTTTCTGCATGTTTTCCCATTATTGTCCCCCTCCATTATACTTACCTAGTATAACAAAAAAAGGTTGATAATTCAACCTTTTTTAACAAAGATTTTAGATAAAATATTACTTAATCAAACCAATTAACAAATTATGATTATAAAGCATTGACCCAATTGTGGAATCATTTATTGTATTAACATATTTTTGGTCAAGCATTGGTGATGCAAGCAATACTATTGCAAAAAACACTGTAACTACTAAAACACCTTTTACTAATCCATATATTATTCCACCGTAATTTATCAAACTGCTTTATTACAGGAATTTTTGTTATAATACCTGCTAAAAACTTTGCAAAGATTAATGCTATTTTTAAAGCAATAAATAAAATTATAAAACTTGCAATATATATTATTTTTTGTGATAATGATTTTGCTATATTATTTACAGTTTTTTCACCTGTTTCTATTAAGCTTTCTGGAAGCATTTGGAACTTTTCTTCGTAATCTTCACTTAAAATTTTAGAACTTATTGCCCCCTCTATTGTTTCATCTACTTTTGTGTTATTTATAACTATATTTCCTACGGTTTTATATAGCATTATTGATATAATTAAAGCTATAAAAAATGATAATATATTTATTGCTGTTTTTACCAGACCTCTCTTATATCCTATAAATGTAAAAAGCAAAATTATTAAAACAATAAATAAATCTAATACCATATTTTACCTCCTATAGTGAAACAAGTTCAATTTTATCATTATAAACAATTCCTGCTAAATTGTTTGATAAAACCACTTTATTAATTTCTTGACTTGCATAATATTTTTTTATTAGCCATCCTGAATTGCTATAAAATAAGACTTCACTTCCTAAATTTATTGCTATTACATTTTCACACGCCCAAATTCCTTTTGGCTCAGAAATTTCATATTCTTTTGTACTTTCTGAATTTGTATTAGTAATTTGTAAAAATATCTGAGAATTTGTTTTTAGTATTCTTACAATTTTGTTATTTAAATCTATAAATAATGTCTCTTGTTCTTCAAAGTTTAAAATAGTTGACTTAACCCCATCTTTAATTACTTCTACATGATTATCATAAACACAAGTAAGTTCATCTTTTTCTTGATATTTTATATTTACTATTAAATCTCCCTGTGTATTTGAATCTGAATATATTATTGATTCACTTTCTCCTTTTTTTGCTTTTTCTATTGATATTATCTTTATATTTGATTGTATTAAAATACCTGAAAAGTTAGCCTCTGCTATTGCTAAATTTTTATTATCTGGTGAAATACTCATATCTACTACATATGTAAAAGATAAATATGTTGTAAATTGCTCTTCCCCTTTATTATTAAAAGTTTGTATTATTGTTTTATATAGAGTACCAGTTGCAGATACTGCTAAATATCCATTTGAATTTATTGCTATATCTGAAATATTTGCTTCTATCTCTTTTTGCCATATAATATTTCTATCTGAAATAACATATATTTTCTTACCATTTTTCTCCGCAACACATAGGTAATCTCCTTCAGATTTAAATATTGGATTTGAAATTTCAATATCTAGTGTGTATTCTTCATTTCCATTTAAATTATAAGCTGTTAATAAATTATTCTTTAAAATTAGTATATTACCTTTATAGGCATAAATATTTAAATCTTCAGTAGAATTAATTTGAATTTTAGGTAAATTATTTTCATGCTTTTCTTTTAGGAAAACATATTTATCTAAAAAAGTTCTTACAGCAGTGTTGTTTTCATAAATTATTCCCATTATAACTATTAAAAGAATTACTAAAATAGCAATAATTAATTTTATTATTTTATTTCTGTTTAATGTTCTACTATCATAACTTTTTTTCATATAATTCACCTTTAATATTTATATCAATAATCCATTTTTTTTTCAAGGTAAATAAGTATTTTTTTATAAAATGTTTGGTATGTAAATTTTTTATTTGAATATACTTATATTGGTGGTTTTTATTAAAAATATTTTTAAAATTTGTTTTGTTATTATTGGAACAATTATTGGTGCTGGATTTGCTTCTGGTAAAGAAATATATACATTTTTTTGTATTTATGGTATTAATGGTTTGTGGGGAATACTTATTTCTAATGGAATTATAGGACTAGTTATTTATTTGACTTTTAAAATAGTTATAAATAATAATATTAAAAGTTATAGCGATTTTATCTCACACCTAGTTGGAACAAATAGAATATTAAATTATACAATTAATAATATTATGAATATGTTTTTACTTATTTCTTTTATTGTTATGGTTTCTGGCTTTGGTGCATATTTTTATCAGGAATTTAATATCCCTGCTATTTTTGGTGCTGTATTAATTGTAGTCCTTGCCTTTTTTACATTTTTCAAAAATATAGATGGTATTGTAAAAATAAATACTTATCTTATTCCTATCTTAATTTTTCTTATAATTTTGCTTGGATTTAAAGAAAAAGTATTTTTATTTAAATTTAACACTTTACCTATATATTCTAGTTCTTCATGGCTTTTAAAAAGTATTTTATATGCAAGTTATAATTCTATTGTATTAATACCTATAATAATAAATTTACAAAATCTAATTTCAAATAAAAAGCAAGTACAACATATTGTTGCAGTCACTTTATTTATTATGATAATTCTATCTTCTGTAATTTATATAATTTTAATTTTTAACATTCAAGAAATAAGTAATATCGATATTCCTATAGTTTATATTGCAAATAAATTCGGAGTTATTTTTAAATATTTATATGGCTTAGTTATTTTAATTGCCATATTTACTACTACAATTTCTGAAGGCTACAGTTTTTTAAATAATGTTTCTAAAAATAAAAAGCAATATTTTATATATTCTATTCTAATTTGTACTTTATCTGTAGCTTTTAGTAATATCGGCTTTAGTAAACTTTTAAATTTTTTATATCCTTTACTGGGATATTTAGGATTACTACAAATTGCAACTTTGTGCTTTCCACATAGAAAATAAATGATTAAACGGTCTTTTCTATTTTTTTGCGGACAAAGGTCTAACCTTCTCCCCCTACATTTTATCTGTATTTCTAATTACAGGATCCTTACTAAATAAAATCTAAAATTTTTCAAATTTTGGTTGACTATATTCAAATTTTATGTTATTATATTGTTCGTGATTTTCACATGGACCGGTAGCTCAGCTGGATAGAGCAACGGCCTTCTAAGCCGTGGGTCGGACGTTCGAGTCGTCTCCGGTTCACCAGAGGAACTTTGTATTTACCAAAGTTCCTTTTATATTATCTATTTTCGGAGATGATTATATGAATTTTTTAAATACTGAATTTATTATAAAACTTATTACTTGTTTTCTTATTATTTTATTTTCAAAAATTATTGGTTCAGTTGTAGCATATATTTTAATTAAGATGTTTCATTTGAAAGTGAAGGATAAAAATAAAATTAAGAAACACGCTTTTTATAAACCTCTTAAAGCTTTTGTTATTATATTAGGAATTTACATTTGTACATTACTTTTTAACATCCCAGCTAATATCAAATTAATTATAATAAAGGTTTTTAAAATATGCACAATTATATTAATTACAAAAGGCTTTGCTAATATTTTTGATACTAATTCAGAAAGCTTTTATAAGATAAAAAACAAACTAAATTTTAAAAATAATGAAGCTCTAGTTAATTTTACAAGTAAAGTACTAAAAGCTTTAGTTTATATTTTTGCAGGTTTTATAATTATTAGTGAGCTTGGTTATGACTTAGGGGGGTTAGTTACTGGATTAGGAATATCAAGTGTTGTAATTGCACTTGCAGCACAAGATTTAGCTAAAAGTTTACTAGGAGGACTTTGCATTCTTCTTGATAAGCCTTTTAATATTGGAGATTATATAACAGTTAATAATTACGAAGGAACTGTGGAAGATATAACTTTTAGAACTACTAGGATTAGAGATATTGCAAATGACGTAATAGTTGTTCCAAATAACCAAATTGCAGAAAACTATATTATAAATTATAGTAGAAAAGATTCTAGATTTTATAGTTTATTATTAACCTTTGAGCTTTCAACTACGTTAGAAAAAGTAGCAGATTTTAAAGAAAAATTAATGTTATTATTAAATTCTCATGAACACATTTTAAAAAATAACATACGAGTATTTTTCCATACTGTTTCTAATAATGGTATTAATGTAAAAATCTCATTTTACACAGATATTGTAAATTACAGTGATTTCTTAAAATTTAAAGAAGAAATGAACTTTAGTATTTTAGATTTAGTTCAAAAAACAAATATAGCACTTGCATATGATTCTAAAACAATTTATTTGAAAAAATAGATATTTAGTATTTGGTTTTTTGTATTTGGTATTTAGAAATATAATTTTATAATATTAAATCATAATTCTATTATAGAAACTGGTATTCTCAATACATTTTGTAATATATTTTTTTATATATTCGTGTCGTCGAGAAAGTTAACCCCCTACATAGATTTCCTAAATACAAAATACTAAATTCCAAATACCAGTTTGGGTGATTAATATGAACGCAGAGTTGTCTTTATGTACATTGTGTCCACATATGTGCAAAGTAAATAGAAATATTGGAAAAATTGGTCGTTGTAGAAGTACTAATAATGTAAAAATAGCTTTAGCTTCACTACATTATTTTGAGGAACCTTGTATTAGTGGGAAAAATGGTTCTGGCACTGTGTTTTTTTCTAATTGTAATTTGCACTGTGTTTTTTGCCAAAATTATAAAATTAGTCAATTAGGATTAGGACATGAAATATCTATAGATGAGCTTGCAAATATATTTTTAGAACAACAAAAAAAAGGTGCTGAAAATATAAATTTAGTAACACCTACAATGTATGTTCCTCAAATAATAGAAGCAATAAAAAAAGCAAAGAAAAGCGGTCTACAAATTCCAATTATATATAATTCAAATGGATATGAAAATGTTGAAACCATCAAACTCTTAAATGGCTATATTGATGTTTACTTACCGGATTTAAAATATTTTGATGATGAATTAGCTAAAAAATATTCTGGTATTAATAATTATTTTAAAAATGCATCAAAAGCAATTTTAGAAATGTATTTTCAAGTAGGTCTTCCGGAATTTGATGAAAAAGGATTGATTAAAAAAGGTATAATTATTAGGCATTTAGTTTTACCAAATCACATTGATAATTCCAAAAAAATATTATTTTGGATAAAAGAAAATATGCCTAAAGATATTTATGTAAGTTTAATGGCTCAATATTTTCCTACATATAAAGCAAATGATATCGAAGACTTAAATAGAAAATTATCTAACGAAGAGTTCGAAGAAATAAAAGAATATCTAGCTAAGCTAGATATCCATAATGGTTATTTTCAAGAACTTGGAGAACACGAAGAAGAATATGTTCCAGATTTTAAATAGTTAAAAACAACCGAATTATTTTAATTCGGTTATTTTTGTGGTTCTATTTTCTATTACTTCATTAGAGCTGCTAAATGAACTTGCCAAGTAGCCTGCTACAAAACCAATTAAAAAAACAAGTATGATTACAACAGTTGTTCTAAGGCTTTCTTGTTTATTATACATCTCTTTATCGTAAACTTTCATTTAACATCACTTCCTTCTTTTTTAACAATATAATTATATTTTACAACACTATAAAAAATAATGCAAGATTTTTTAAAAATTTTACCAATATATGCTAATTCTAGTAAATTACTCCTTCATTTTTCTTGTATTCCTCAAATACTTTTATGCACTCTTCTCTATCCATTTGTTTTAGTGTTATTAACTCTTTATTCTTTCCTTTTATGAAATCATAAATTATTTCATCTCTAAAACCAATCTCTGCTGCATCTTTTTTTGTACAACCATAGTATACCTCTTTTATATTTGACCATATTATTGCAGATAAGCACATTGGGCATGGTTCACATGATGTTTTAATAAATTCATTCATAATATTTTTCCTCCTCCTAGTACAACATCGTCTATATAAAACACTATTGATTGCCCTGGTGTTATTGCTCTTTGAGGTTCATCAAATATAATTTTTATTCTCCCATTTTTCATTGGATAAATTGTGCAATCAGCTTCTTTTGCCGCATATCTTATTTTTGCTTTTACTTTTATTGGGCTTGTTATTTCATCTACTAAGATTAAATTTATTTCATTTGCTATAGCTTCTTTTGAAAATATTTCATTTTCTTCTCCAACTATTAATTCATTTTTTTGTGGGTTAAACCCTTTAACAAATAGTGGAACTGGATTTGCAATTCCAAGACCTTTCCTTTGTCCTATTGTGTATTTATATAGACCTTCATGTTTTCCTAGAATTTTGCCTTCAATATTTACTATATTACCATTTTTCGATTTTAGAACAGAATTTGCTTCTAAAAACTTCTTATAATCTCCATCTGGTATAAAGCATATATCTTCACTATCTGGTTTTTTAGCCACTGGCAGATTATACTTCTTAGCAATTTTTCTTATTTGCTCTTTATTTTCGAAATCCCCTAATGGAAATATTACCTTATCTGCCATCTCCTTTGGTAGATTATACAATACATAACTTTGGTCTTTACTTCCTGCATTTGATTTCTTTAGTATATGTTGTTTGTATTCTTCACTATATTCTATTTTTGCATAGTGCCCTGTTGCTATGTAGTCACATCCTAGTTCTTTTGCTTTTTCAAACATTAGTCCAAATTTTAAGTATTTATTACATTCTATACAAGGATTTGGTGTTCTACATACTTTATACTCTTCAATAAAGTTTTGAATAACACATTCATTAAATTCCTGTTTTAAATCTATTATATGGAGAGTAATTCCTAATGTATCACAGACATTTTTTGCATCTTGCTCAGATTTTTCATTACCACATTTACCATCATCCCACAGCTTCATCATTGCACCAACTACTTCATAGCCCGCCTCTTGCAATAATATTGCTGCTACACTACTATCCACGCCTCCGCTCATTCCTAACAGAACCTTATTCATTTAATCACTCCTATTTTTTTTAGTAAATTATTTGAAGAACGGGCGATTAAAATCGCCACTACATATTTAAAAATATATTTGTTCTCTTTCTGACGCATTCATGCATCCCTACATTTATTTTATCTTTCTAATTTTTGCTACATAAAACCCTTCATATAACTCATTTGGTTTTACACATATTGTTCCTTTTATTTTAGTTGGAAGAAGTGGAATTTCTTCCATTCCTGTAAATTCTATTGGAACTATTTCGCATTGATTACTTCTTAATATTTTATTTACAATTTCTTCATTTTCACACTCTAGTATTGAACATGTTGAATATACCATATCTTTTCCTGGTTTTAATATCTTTATCGCTTTTTTTAATAATTCAAATTGTGTTTTTGTACACTTACTTATCAATTTTGGTGTAAAGTATTTTTCTACATTGATGTCTTCTGAATTTAAAGTTCCGCTTCCACTACAAGGGCTATCTAGTAGTATTTGGTCAAATAAAAAATAATCACTTATTCTTCTACTATCTGTTTCCATTACATATACAGATGATGCGCCCTGTTTTTTTATATTATATTTTAATTTTTCCGCACGTATTTTGTTCATTTCACATGCAGTAATATGTGCTTTATTGCTAGTTATTGATGCTATTTGGGTTGTTTTTCCACCTGGCGCTGCTGCCATATCTAATATATCTAGATTTTCTTTTGGGTCTAATATTATTGGCGGAAGCATTGAAGATAAACTTTGCAAATATATTTCGCCTTTTTCATATATATCTAATTCTTTAAGTTCTTTTTCAGTTGCATTTTCTACTATGTATGCATCCTCACTCCAAAAGATTTTACTTGTTTCTATTCCTACATTTTCTAGTATGTTTTCTATGTTTTTGCTTGTTGTTTTTAATGTATTTACTCTAAAAGTCACTTTCCTTTTTGCAGTGAATCCTTCTATAATTTCTTGAGCTAAAACTTTTCCGTATTGTTCTTCTAACATATTAATTAAAAACTCTGGTATTTTATCCATTTTTTATCTCCTACTTGCCAATTATTATATCATGTTAGCCCATTTGAGACAAGTTGATTTCTGTCATAAAATAAAAAACAGCCGATTACAATTAAGTAACCGGCTGTGAAATTTTTAGAACAAAGGGCTGGGTTAATTATGTGCCTCGGCGCATTGTTCTTTTCCTACTTTTTCACCTAAAATCTCTTCAATTAAAGTTGAATTATTATATACGGTTAATGCTCTTGGTAATAAGTCTATTATAAATTTTTGTCCTTCTAGTTTTTCTCCATCAATATTAAAAATTATTTTTTGCTCTAATTCTAATTCTATATGATTACTTCTAAACTTATGTACCCTTCTTTTTCCTTCATGCTTACCTTTTTTTAGTTTTAATAATAATGGTATCATTTTTAGTTTGCTCATTTCCTCTGCATAATATATATCTAATAAGCCATCTGTTAGTTGAGCTTTTGGTGCAATATTAAATCCACCACCATAAAAACCACCATTACATATGCTAAGTATAGTGTATTTTGCTTCAAAGTTTTTTGCCTTTGTTCTAAATTTTATTTTTTTAAATTTATAATTTACAAATGTATATACAATACTGGCATTATAAAGCTGACTAGTAGGAATTTTAGTTTTCTTTAATATTTCTAAATTATTTCCAACTTCTGCATCTATCCCTGTACATGCTGTGTTTATAAAATAAACATCATTAATTTTGCCTATATCTATTTTTGTTTCACCTTCTGGAAGATTTTTAATTGTTCTAAAAGAATCATTTCCAGAGCCTGCAGGTATTACTCCTATTTTATTATTCGTACCTATAACTCCTGGCAAAGTCCTAGTTAAGGTTCCATCTCCTCCTACTGCATATATAACATTACTTTCTTCCTTATATTCCATTGCAATTTGTGCCGCATCTAACTCTTCTGTTATATATCTTATTTCATATTTTAAATTTCTTTTTTTACATGCTTTTTCAATATTAGGCAAAATCTGTTTATACTTACCTCTTCCAGCTTTAGCATTTATTATAAATATATATTTCATATTTTCCTGCCTTTTTTAGTTTTTTATATCAAATTTTTTAAAGCTTTTCAAGTCTTCTTTGGCGATAATTGAATTATTATGTCGATTACTGTTTTTTTCTGTATATTTATGTTATACTTGAGCCATGGAAAATAGATATAATCATTTTAATGAATTTTTAAAAAATAAGTTTGGTGAGCGAACTTTAAAAATATGTATTGATGGTGGTTTTACTTGTCCTAATAGAGATGGAAAATGTGGATTTGGTGGATGTATTTTTTGTAGTGAAAAAGGCTCTGGTGACCATATTAATTCTACCTTTTCTATTTCTAATCAGGTTAAGAATTATTTTAATAGCTATAAATCAAGTAGAGCTAATAAGTTTATTGCTTATTTTCAAAATTTCACTAATACTTACGACTCTTTAGAAAATTTAAAAGCTAAATATGATGCTGCTTTAATAGACAATAGAATTGTAGCCCTTGCCATCGCAACACGACCAGATTGTATAACAGAAGATATTGTTCAACTAATAGCTTCATATTCTAATAAATACTATATTTGGGTTGAATTAGGGCTTCAAACTTCCAATGATGAAACAGGGAAAAAAATAAATCGTGGCTATAGTAGTCAAAATTTTATTAATGCTGTTAAACTTTTAAATAAATATAGCATAGATGTTGTAGCTCATATAATGGTAGGATTACCAGATGAAACAGAAGAAGATATAAAAAACACTGTTAATTTTATAAATTCCCAAAATATTCAGGGAATAAAAATACATTCTTGTTATATTGTGAAAAACACTGTTCTTGCTGATATGTTTTACAGAGGCGAATATTTACCTATTAGTTTAGAATATTACTTAAATGCAGTTATTTATATTTTAACTCATATTAATCCTAATATTATAATTCACAGAATTTCAGGTGATGCACCAAAAGATTTATTAATTGCACCAGAATGGAATATTCATAAAAAATGGGTTTTAAATAATGTTTATAAAATAATGAGAGAGAAAAATTTGTATCAGGGAATATATTATAAATAAACAAAGGGCGCTTGGTCTGCGCCCCTACACATATTTCTTTATTTTTATAATTTCTTTGTCTTTCTTATTTTTCCCCAAAAACTCAGCTACAATAAATTTGCCCTTTCCTCTTATAATTAAAATATCTTTTTCTTTTATTGTTTTTGTCGGTTTTGTTTCAACAACATAATTTATAGAAACTTTTTCCTCTTCTAAAAATTTTTGTGCAATCCTTCTTGATGTTTTTATAATTTCACTAATTATACTATCTAATCTTACCCCTTTTACTGATACTGTTATTTCTTCGAATTCTAATGGTTTTGTCTTTATTTCATTTACATTAATTATAGAAATTTTAGCTTTTTTAAATCTTTTTTCATACTCAAATGAAGTTTTTAGATATTTAGCATTTTCTTCTAAAACTATTATATATGCTGAATCTTGATGTACAATAATATCTCCAATTCGCTCTCTTATTAATCCAAAACTCATAACAGTTCCTAAATAATCTCTATGTTGTAACTTTCCATGAATTTCATTTGGTAATTCAATTTTTATTGCTTTTAAAATATTATTTATATTTTCTCTCGCAATACTCTCTCCTAGTTTTTCGGGATATGCTACTAAAATTTTACTTTCAGAATTCTCATATCCTCCTTCAAAAAAGTAATTTGTAGTCCCATTTCTTCTAAGCTCTTTTTCTACAATACTTATTTGATATTCATTTAGAAATTCTGAATTTGTAATTTGATTTTTACTCTTACTAAATTTTATTTTGTCTATTATTTTTGATAGTAGTAATTTATCTTCCATTTTTATACCTTTCATTTTTTATTAATAAAGTATCATTCCTGCACCCAATTCATTATTAGGTCTTGATATGAATCCAAATTTTTCATAAAACCCTTCTTTTCCTTTTGATGCGCCTAAATACGTTCTTATTTCCGGATTTACTTTTTTATATTCATTAATCTGGTTTAATAATTTCTTCATAATTTCTGTACCTATCTTCTTCCCTTGATATTCTGGTATTACCATTACATCATGAATATACAAAAATATAGTTTTATCTCCAATGATTCTTGCATAACCAATGAGTTTATCCACATCATAAACACAAATAGAGTACAAAGTATTTTTAAGTGCTTCTTCTACTATTTTATTATCTCTTTTTCCCCATCCAACTGATTCCGTAAGATTATTAAATTCATTAGGAGTTGGTATTCTTTCTATAAGTTTTATTTGCATTTTATCACCTGTTTTCCAAAATATGTTCTTTTGCTTGAATTTTATCATAAATCAAAAGATATCTCAACCAAAATAAACTTTTCCACTTTCTTTTTATATATTTTTATGATATAAAGATTATGGTGATTTTATGATAGGTATAATTGTTGCTGAAATCCAAGAAATGGAAGCTGTAAAAGAAATTATGGAAAATTTAAATTCATTGGATATTTATAATTTAAAAATATATACTGGGCAAATAAATAATAAAGAAATTCTATTGGTTCGAAGCGGTGTTGGAAAAGTAAATGCTGCAAGAGTTTGCCAAATCATAACAGATAAATTTAATTTGGATTATATTATTAATGTTGGTTCTGCTGGTGGATTAAATGAAAATCTAAATATTGGAGATATTGTACTTGGCAAAACTTTAGTTCAACATGATTTTGATGTTACCGCTTTTGGTCGTGAAAAAGGTTTTATTCCTGAAACAGGCAAATTTTTTGATAGTGATAAAAGCTTATTAGAAAAATGTAAAAATATTACGATAGATAATCAAAAAATAGTTGTTGGAATAATTGGTTCTGGCGATATATTTTTAACTGACACCAATTTAAAAGAAAAAATCAAACAAAACTTTAATTGTGATTGTGTTGAAATGGAAGGTGCTTCTATTGCACAAGTATGTACATTAAATAAAATTCCATTTTTAGTTATACGTTCAATTTCAGATATTCCTAATGGAAAAAACGAGGTTGATTTTAATGAGTATCTAAAACTTGCTTCAAGAAATTGTGCAAAATTTATTAGTCAGTTATAAAAAAAGAACAAATGGACGGGCCTAATGTTCACAACAATTGTTGTGAGCATAGGTCCGTCTCCTTGTTCTCATTTCTTATTTTCTATTTGCAATTCCTTTTAATGCTTCTAATCCTTCAATTGGTACTGCAAATACTACTGTATTTGATTGGTCACTACTTAAGTCATTTAATGTTGATAATGTTCTTAAATGTAATGCTCCTGGAGTTGTTCCCATTATGTTAGCAGCTTGAGCCAAGTTATTTGCTGCTTCTACTTCACCAGCAGCTTTTGTGATTACAGCTTGTTTTTCCCTTTCTGCTTCTGCAACTTTTGCAATTACCCTCTTCATTTCTTCTGGAAGAGCTATGTCTTTCAATTCAACATTCTCAACTTTTATTCCCCAAGGGTCTGTTTCTGTATCTACTATTTTACAAATTTCTGCGCTTAATTTTTCTCTTTCTGTTAATAATTCATCTAAAGATACTGAACCTACTATATTTCTCATTGTTGTTTGTGCAAGTTGTCCTACTGCATAATTATAATTTTGAACTGCAAGCACAGCTTTTGATGCATCAAATACTTTGTAGTATAGAACTGCATTAATTTTTATTGAAACATTATCTCTTGTAATTGCTTCTTGTTCTGGAACATCAACAGCTTTTGTTCTAATATCCACTTTGTTGTAAGAATGAATTATTGGAAATACTAGTCTCCAACCTGGTTTCATTATTTTTGAAAATTTACCAAATCTAAACTTAATTCCTCTTTCATATTCGTTTATTTGCTTTGTTGAAATTATTAATAATATTGCAACTAAAACTAAAATTGGTGTCATAAAAATTCCTCCTTTTATTTTAAAATATGTATTTATTATAACATATAGAACCTTACCTTGTCAGTAATTTTATTAATATTTGTAGGGGTGCTTGATCTGCGCCCTATAACTAAAAATCAGGGCGCAATCATGCGCCCCTACATTTTAAAAATTTATCACACCCAAATGTTCTAATAAGATTTTTGTTCCCATCAATATTAAAATAATTCCGCCAATAAATTCTGCTTTTTTCTCATATTTATCTCCGAAAACATTACCAATTTTTACACCTATAACAGAAATTACAAATGTTATTATACCTATTAATAATATGGCTGATATTACATTTACTTCTAAAAATGCCATTGTTATTCCAACAGCCAATGCATCTATACTAGTTGCCACAGCTAAAACTACCATTTCTTTAAAATTCACGCTATCATTTTTACATTCTTCTTCTTTTGATAATGCTTCTTTTATCATATTTATTCCTATGGCTGATAAAAGAACAAATGCAAACCAATGATCTACCTGAGTAACTTTTTCATGAAATCCAACACCTAACATGTAGCCAAGAAGCGGCATAAAAGCTTGAAAAAAACCAAAATATCCCCCTACTATAAGACCTTTTCTCCAACTCATTTTTTTCATAGAAAGCCCTTTACAAATTGCTACTGCAAAGGCATCCATCGCAAGACCAACTGCAATAACTACTATACTTAATATTCCCATAAATCCTCCTTAGAAAATTTTACGGGCTGGTCAAGACCAGCCCCAGTATTATTACCCAGTATCTTCTTCGAAGTAACGGGCGATTAAAATCGCCCCTACATTAATCTATCTTTTCTTCTATATTATTTTTCTCTTTTAGTAAATCTCTTATTTCTTCTAGTAATTGTACCTCTTGTGATTTTACTGGTTCCACAGTTTTTGTTTCTTCTTCTTTTTTAGTAAAGAACTTGTTTATTAATTTTACAAATATAAAAATACAAAATGCTTGAATTAAAAAATCTATAATATTTTGTATAAAATTACCATAAGAAATTACTGAATCTTTTATTGTAAAATTTAATCCTGTAAAATCGATTCCTCCCATTACAATTCCTATAGCTGGTGTTAGCACATCTGACACTAATGAAGTAACTATTTTTCCAAATGCTCCACCCATAATCACACCAACTGCTAAGTCTATTACATTTCCTCTTGCTATAAATTTTTTAAATTCTTTTAACATATTTATTCCTCCAAATCTTATTTCATTTAAAAGTATTTTACCATATTCTATCTCTTTTTTAAATATTATTCTAAATTTTATGCAAAAATAATAACAATTATTAACTATAATTCATATAATAATTTAGGTGATTATATGGAAATATTACGTCTAGGCTCTAGAGGTCCTATGGTGGAGTTTTTTCAAAGTATTTTAATGAAAATAGGATTTTATAGTGGTTTTATAGATGGAATTTTTAGTAATAATACTCAAACTGCTGTAAGAAATTTCCAACGAAACTTCGGATTACCTCCTGATGGAGTTGTTGGTACATCAACTTGGAATGCTTTATATCCTTACATAAACGGGCAAACTTCATATACTGTAAAATCTGGTGATACATTATTTAGTTTAGCAAATAGATTTAAAACAACTATTACTAGAATATTGTTTGCAAATCCAGATATTTCTTCTGAAAATTTATCTGTTGGGCAAAGAATTTTAATTCCTTTTGGAAATATTGTTCCAACAAATATAAGTTATACTTCTACAGTTTTAAATTTAAATATTAATGCATTAACAAACATATACCCCTTTTTAACTACACGGAAACATTGGGCAAAGTGTTTTAGGCAAAAATATACCTTTTATAAGAATTGGAAATGGTCCAAATGAGGTGTTTTATTCAGCTGCAATCCATGCTAATGAATGGATTACTTCTCCTCTACTCATGAAATTTATAGAAGATTTTTGCTTAAGCTTGGTAAATAACACTACCATTTATGGTTATAACTCTCGAGACATATTCGAATATTCTTCAATTTACATTGTTCCAATGTGTAATCCTGACGGAGTTGATTTAGTAACAGGTAGTATAAACACTAGTTCAACTGCTTACCAAAAAGCAAGAACAATTTCAAGAAATTATCCTAGTATTCCGTTTCCAAGTGGCTGGAAAGCAAATATAAACGGTGTAGATTTAAATCTGCAGTTCCCTGCCGGATGGGAACAAGCAAGAGAAATTAAATTTTTACAAGGTTTTACAACTCCTGCTCCTCGTGATTTTGTAGGTTTTCGGTCCTCTTACAGAGCCAGAATCTATTGCTTTATATAATTTTACTTTAATGCATAATTTTAGATTAATTTTAGCTTACCATACCCAAGGGCAAGAAATTTATTGGGAATTTCAAGATTATGCTCCACCAGAAGCAGAAGCAATTGGTAATATTTTTGCAAATGCAAGTGGATATCTTTTAGCAGAAGTTCCTTTTGCCTCAAGTTTTGCAGGTTATAAAGATTGGTTTCTACAACAATACAGAAGGCCTGGCTATACGGTAGAAGCAGGCATTGGGCAAAATCCACTACCTATTACTCAATTTGATGAAATTTATAATGATAATTTGGGAATATTAGTTGTAGGGTCTATTTTATAATAAAAAAAGTTGGTAAAATTTACCAACTTTTTTTATTATACATCACTTTTCCATAATCCGTGTTTATTACAATATGCATAAATTGTTGAACCTGGTTTATATTTAAATGTTACTTCTGCTACATCTCCTGGTTCTAAATATTTTATATGCTCTCTATTTTTGTTTACACATGCTATCCATTCTATGTAATGTTCTTCTTCCATTACATGGTTTACTCTTACTATTATTTTTTCTCCATATATTTGGCATATAGGAACATGTTTTTCTTTTGCTGCATCAACAGTATTTGGAACTAATTCTTTCATTTCCTCTCCGCAACACTTAATTCCGCAATTCTCACAAGTACAATCTTCAATTACTTTTACCATTGCTCCACATGAATTACATTTTTTTATTACTAATTTACTCATATCAATTCCTCCTTTTATTGCTTTGTATTATATCATATATATTTTTTTATTACTAGAAAAAATAATAATTTAGATAACAATATAATAATTTTAAAATTTCAGCCGTTTTGTATATTTTATAAAAAATTAACATTCGACAGCCCTTTGAGGCGAGGGAATACCCGCGTATGCCTTGGAGAATTTAATTTTTTAGAAAATTATACAAAAGGTAGGCTGAAATTCATCTAAATTATTATTTATCTTTCTCCCAATGTTATATTAATTGTATATTCCTTATTATTTCTATTAATTGTTAAAACCACTTTATCTCCTGGTGCTTTTTGATATATATAGCTTCTCAGTTCACTCATTTTATTCACCGTATAATCATCTACTTTTGTTATTATATCTCCTACTTTTAACCCGCTTCTTACTGCTGGTCCATCCGAAGATATTTTTACTACATATATTCCATTATTAAAATCTAAATTAGAATTTAAATATCTATTTACTTCTGTATCATAGGCAAATATCCCTAAATATGCTTCTTCAAATTTATCGTTTTGTATATAGCTTTCTATTATTGGTTTTATAATATTTATAGGAATTGCAAAACCAATACCTTCTGCAGATACTATTTTAATAGAATTTATTCCTATAACTTCTCCATCTTTATTTATTAATGGCCCTCCGCTATTTCCCGAATTAATACTTGCATCTGTTTGTATTAAATCTTCCATATAGCTTTCTCCTTTTTCATCATCAACTTTTATTGTTCTATTTAATCCACTAATAATACCAGAAGTTACTGTCCTTTGAAATTCTATACCAATAGGATTTCCTATTGCACAAACTTCTTGTCCTAATTTAATTTTATCAGAATCTCCCAATTTTAAATACCTTAATCCATTTGCATTTATCTTTACAATTGCTAAATCCAAGTCTGAGTCTGCCCATGTAACACTTCCTTTATATGTTTCGCCATTTTCTAATGTAACGTAACAATTAGTATATTTATTCCCTGAAACATGCCAATTTGTAACTATATAACCATTTTCTGAAACAACTATTCCGCTTCCCAAACCTAGTTCCTCGGTAGCTTTTGAATCTAAAATTGCTGTTCCTGTATTTTTAATTTTAGATATCCCAACAACACATTTTGTTACATCTTCTAATGTGTTACTAAAATCCTCTTCATCTGTTTCTGCATTTTGGCTGTAAAGCCTAGTTGCTGTTGTTTCTGGACTGCTACTATAATCTTTAACTTCTATTTTTGTATACATTGCGTATATAAAAATACTTCCTACTGAAACTGCTAACATAAGTAAAGAAATAAGAATAAATTTTTTAAACTTACTTGGTCTTTTTGAATATTGATACATAAAACTTCCTCCGAAATTAGAATATCCAAAATTTGTAATTGTATACTTTGATTATATAAATAATAATTTGTGTGTTTTGTGTTTGGAATTTTGTATTTGGAAAATATATTATAAAAATGTAGGGGCAGGGTTCCACCCCTGCCCGTAAATCAATATTTTTTTGAGCGGGCGGAGATGGAACTCCGCCCCTACAAATTACGCCGTAGGTTTTTACCCTATAAATTATTATTTTTTGTAAAACTACGTCATATTTTGTCGAATTTCCATTTTTGTGTAAAATTTGTTTGTTTAAAAGTCGTAAAAACATTGATTTAGTCGATTTTTCATGATATATTATTGTAAGTAAAATTGTAATTAAAGGTGAATTAAAATTGAAAGAATTATATAATTTAACTAATCCACAAAAGTCAATTTGGGTCACAGAAGAATTTTACAAAGGGACGTCGATTGAAAACATTGCAGGAACAGCAATGTTTTCGCAAAAAGTAAACTTTAATAAATTAAAAGAAGCTATAAATATTTTTATACAAACTAATGATAGTTTCAGATTAAAATTTATTAGAGATAATAGTGACATTAAACAATTTATTGATGATTTTACACCATTTTCTTTTGAAATAATTAGTGTAGAGTCTGATAAAGATGTAAAAAAAATAGAAAAAGAACTATCTCAAACTCCTTTAGAGGTTTTTGATTCTTATTTATTTAATTTAAAATTATTTAAATTTAATGATGGGCATGGCGGATTCGTAATAGTTATGCACCATTTAATTGTTGATGCTTGGGCATCAGGTCTTGTTATAAGTAGAATTATAGATATATATGATTCACTGCTTGCAAATACTTTTGTTTTAGAGAATTTTTCTAATCCTTCATATATAGAATATATTGAGTCTGAGCAAAAATATATGCAAAGTTCTAAATTTGAAAAAGATAGGGTATTTTGGAATGACTTATTTAAAACAATTCCTGAAAATGCAACTATTCCTAGTCTTTTACCATGCAAAGATATATCAAGTAAAGCAAAGAGAAAATTATTTAAAATTCCTTCTGAGACTATGAATTTTATTGATTCTTTTTGTAAGGAAAATAAAATTTCACCTTTCAACTTTTTTATGGGGGTTTATTCCATATATTTATCTAGAGTTTCAAATTCAGATGAATTTGTTATTGGTACTCCTATATTAAATAGATCAAATGCTAAGGAAAAACATACTGTTGGTATGTTTATTAGTGTTGTACCTTTTAAAGTAACATTAAATCACGAGAAAAGTTTTGCTGATTTTGTCTCAGGAATTTCTGCAGACTTTTTTAATATTTTTAGGCATCAAAAATATCCATACCAATCATTATTAGAAGATTTAAGAAAAGAAAATTCTTCTATTCCTAATTTATATAATATTATGTATTCATACCAAAATATGAGGAGTAATAAACAATCTACTAAAACAGATTATGAATCTACATGGTTATTTAATGGCAATATTTCTGATGACATGGAAATCCATTTCTTTGACATAAATGATACTGGAATTATTAATGTTGCTTACGACTACAAAACTTGTAAATACTCTTCTGAAGACATTTACGCTCTTCATTCAAGAATATTACACATAATAAATCAAATTATTGAAAACAATACTATTTTATTAAAAGAAATTGAAATTGTAACCCCTGATGAAAAAAATAAAATATTAAATGAATTTAATAACACAAAAATGGACTATCCAAAAGATAAAACTATAGTCCAGTTATTTGAAGAGCAAGTAGAAAAAACACCTGATAATATTGCTCTTGTTTTTGAGGACCAAAAATTAACTTATAGAGAGTTAAATGAAAAAGCAAATCAATTAGCAAATTATTTATTAAATCAAGGATTTCATGAAAAACTAAACATTGGTATTTTTACAACCCGTTCTTTCAATTCTATTATTGGGATTATTGCTATTCTAAAATTGAATTGTACATATGTACCTATTGATCCTACATATCCATTGGATAGAGTTAATCATATGATTAACTCCGCTAAAATTAACTTTATTTTATATTCTGATAAATATATTTTGGATCAAAATAATAATATAAATTTGATTAATATTGATTCATCTGTTTATTCAAACTATAATAAAGAATTCAAATCGACATATATATATAATTCAAATAATAACTTATATGTAATTTTCACTTCTGGTTCTACAGGAAAACCAAAAGGAGTATGTCTTTCTCACAAAAACATGGTTAACTTAATTTACTTTGAACTTTTCAAAACTAATATTTTTGAAAACTCTTGTAATGTTCTACAATTTGCAACCATGAGTTTTGATGTAAGTTATCAAGAAATTTATTCTACTTTATTAACTGGTAACTCTCTATATCTAGTTTCTGATAACATAAGAAAAAACACTTATGCCTTAGGCGAATATATTGTAAAAAATAAAATTGATACTTTATTTTTACCTCCTGCATATTTAAAATTATTATGTTCAGATCCTACTTTAATAGAAAAATTAAAATTATTTGTTAAAAATATTATTACTGCCGGTGAAAAACTTGTTCTTACTACGGGAATTCAAGACCTAATAAGAAGCGGAATCATCCTACATAATCATTATGGACCAGCAGAAACACATGTTGCAACTTCTTTTATAATTAATTCTTTGGAATGCGGAATTGAACCTCCTATTGGTTCTCCTATTTGTAATACACAAATATATGTATTAGATAAGAACAATCAACTTTGTCCTAACAATGTTGTTGGACAAATAGCTATTTCTGGAGATTGTGTTGGTAATGGCTATATAAATAATAAAAATATGACTAATAGTAAATTTGTTAAAAACAGTTTTAATAACTCAATGATGTATTTAACTGGAGATTTAGGATATTTTTCACCTGATGGTCTAATATATTTTATTGGTAGAAATGATTTTCAAATAAAAATAAACGGTTTTAGAATTGAATTAGAAGAAATTGAAACAACTCTTCATTCACATCCTTTTATTACAAATTGTGTAGTAGTCCCAACTCAGCTAAAACAAACTGGGCTTTCTTTAGTTGCATATTATACAACTACAAAGCCTTTATCTATTGATATTTTGAAAAAATATTTGTCTGATAAAATTCCAAATTATATGATACCTTCTTATTTTATGGAATTAGAAGAAATACCATATACTGTTAATGGCAAAATTGATAGGAAGAATCTTCCTTCACCTAGTATTAATTCTCAAAAAACAATTTTTAACGCTAGAAATAATATAGACTCTGATATTATTAAAATATTAGTCAATATACTAAACATTGCCAATATAAGCATAGATGATAATTTCTTTGAACTTGGTGGAGATTCTTTATCTGCTATAAATTTATGTGCTCAAGTTCAAAACGAATTTAATATACAATTGTTTGTTAAAGATATAATAGAACATCCTACTGTTCAAGAAATTTCTGATATAATCTCTGCAAATTTAGATACTAAAAAAGCGGAAACAATTCTTCCCGCTTCAAAAATGGATTCTTATCCAACCTCTTCAGCTCAAAAAAGAATCTACTTTGCAAGTAATATGGCCGGTGATAATTCTATTTCATATAATATCCCTGGTGGTGTTATTTTAGATGGATATATTGATATAAATAAATTAGAAAATTGCTTTAATTTTTTAATCAATAGACATGAATCTTTACGTACTTATTTTGAACTTAAAGAAAGTAATGTTGTTCAAATAATTATGGATAAAATAGACTTTAAATTGGATATAGAAGACAATTATAATTTTGATGATTTATCTACTATTTTTGAAGATTTTGTTAAACCTTTTGATTTGAGCTCAGCTCCACTATTTAGAGCTAAGTTTATTAAATGTACAAATAATAAATCAGCTTTATTTATAGATATGCATCACATTATTTCTGATGGCACTTCTTTGTCTATATTTATAGATGAACTTTGTAAACTATACAATGGCGAAGTTTTACCAGAACTTAATATTACATATAAAGATTTTGCTGTTTTTGAAAGAGAAAAAATTACTTCAGGAGGGTTAGAAGAATCAGAAAATTATTGGATAAATCAATTTGAAGATGAAATACCA
This sequence comes from Clostridia bacterium, assembly GCA_045593405.1. GTDB lineage: Bacteria > Bacillota > Clostridia > TANB77 > CAG-508 > UMGS1933. Next base: position 6,159 of record JAZNWN010000002.1, on the reverse strand, counting down.
ATATTAAACTTGCCTACAAATTATACAAGGCCCTCTGTTCAAAATTTTGAAGGTTCAAAAGTATATTCTTCTATTGATTTAGATACAGCAAATAAAATTAACACTATTGCAAAAACTTTAGGTGTTACTCCTTATATATTATTACTTTCTGTTTATTATATATTACTTGAAAAATATACTTCTCAAGATGATATTGTTGTTGGCTCACCTATTGTTGGAAGAGATATTTCTGATACTTATAATTTAATAGGAATGTTTGTAAATACATTAGCATTAAGAGCTAAAATAGATAGTAAAATATCGTTCAAAGAATTTTTAGAAACAGTTAAAACTAATTGTTTGAATTCTTATAAATATCAAACATATCCTTTTGATGAATTAGTAAATAAATTAAATATAAAAAGAGATACCAGTCGAAATCCATTATTTGATACCATGTTTACTTATCAAAACAATGGTTTAAAAAACATTGAATTTAATAATATAAAATCTGAATATTACATACCGGATACCAATATTTCTAAATTCGATTTATCTTTAGAATTAATTCCAAATGAAAATGGTATTGATATATCTTTTGAATATGCAACAAAATTATTTAATGAAGATTTTATTAAAAATTTATCTAATCATTATATTAATATTTTAAATGTTATTTTAGAAAATACTGATATTAAAATAGCTGATATTGACATGCTTTCAGAAGATGAGAGAAATAAAATATTAAATGAATTTAATAATACCAAAGTAGATTACCCTGAAAATTTAAGTTTGATAGGATTATTTGAAGAACAAACAAAGAAAAATCCAAATGAGATTGCCGTTGTTTTTGAAGATAAAAAATTAACATATAAAGAATTAAATACAAAAGCAAATAGCTTGGCAAAATATATACAAGATTCTGGCATAGAAAAAAATAGTACTATCGGTATTATGGTTAATCGCTCTTTAGAAATGATAATCTCTATTGTAGGTGTTCTAAAAGCAGGTTGTACATATGTTTTAATAGACCATACTTTCCCTGAGACTAGAGTTAACTATATTTTAGAAAACAGTGATGCAAAATTATTAATTACAGACAATAATTATTATACTAATTTCCTAAACATCTGTAAAATAAATGATTTTCATTTTAAAACAAATGCTAAGAATTTGCAAATATTTAATGACCCTGAAGATAGTTTTGCACTTATTTACACTTCTGGGTCTACTGGAAATCCAAAAGGTGTAGTTTTAAAACATTCTGGATTAATAAATTTAGTGTATAACTATTTTAGACAGGTCATATTCCTAGGCAAATCTAAAAAAGTTCTTGGAAGTGCTTCTGTTTCTTTTGATATGTTTGCTGTAGAATTATTTACATCTATATTACTTGGTGGAACACTATATTTGTTAAATGAAGAGGAACATAAAAATCCTGTAAAAATGGCTAAAGTTATTATAAATAATAATGTAGATTTTTGTGTTACAACTCCTACAAAAATAGAGTTATTATTATCTAATCCAAATACTAAAAAATGTTTATCTGTGTTAGATACTATTCAACTTGGTGGTGAAGTATTTACTAGTTCTTTATATGAAAATTTAAGAGCTATAACAAAAGCTAATATATCTAATGGTTATGGTCCAACAGAAATAACTGCTTGCTGTTCAAGTAAAAATATACTATCTGCTGATGATATAAATATTGGGAAACCTATTCCAAATATGAAAATTTATATACTAGATAAAGATGGTAATTTATGCCCTGTCGGAGTCCCAGGAGAGCTTTGTATCTCTGGTATAGGCTTAGCTCAAGGCTATATTAACGATCCAGAAAAAACCAAAAATGTTTTTGTTTCTTCTAAATTTAATAAAGAAAGAATTTACAAAACTGGTGATATTGCTTTATTTAAATCTAATGGTGAAATTGAGTATATTGGAAGAAACGATTTTCAGGTAAAAATAAACGGACTTAGAATTGAGCTTTCTGAGATAGAAAAACAACTTTTATCAATAAAAGAAATTCAAAACTGTGTAGTTATAAGTGATGATAGAAAAACTTATCTTAAAGCATTTATAGTTGCCAAAGATGAATTAAGTATTCCATCTGTCAGAAAAGCTCTTTTAGAAAAATTGCCAACATATATGGTTCCAAAATATATTATTCAAATTAATAATATACCATTAACTTTAAATGGAAAAATTGATAGAAAAGCTCTTAATTCTTATGAATTTGCTCTTTCTAATGAAGAAATAAATTATATCGCTCCTGAAACAGATTTACAAATTACTTTTTGTGAAATTTGGGAAGAAATTCTTCAAACTAAAGTTGGTATAGATAATGATTTATTTGAATTAGGTGCAGATTCTTTATCTGCTATTAGATTTAAAGTTGAAGCTTTGAATAAAGGAATTGATGTTCCTTATGCAGATATTTTTAAATATAAAACCATTAGAAAATTATCTACAAGTAAAACTGAAGAAATTGTAACTACACCTATAGAAGAATTTGATTATGACAAAATACATAAACTATTAAAGAAAAATAAGATAAGATCAAATTATAATATTATAAATTCAACAAATAACAATGTATTACTATTTGGAAGCAATGGATTTGTTGGAATGCATATTATAAAAAGCTTCATTGAAAACGATTCAGGAACAATATATTGCATTATGCGTGACAAAAATGGAAAAGGTGCATTAAATAGATTTTTAGATGTTCTTCATTTCTATTTTGATAATGAATTAGATTCATATATTGGAAATAGAATAATTGTTTTAAGAGGTGACATTATTAAACCAAATTTTGGCTTAAGTGATCGTAGTTATAATACTATTATTAATAATATTTCAACTATAATAAATGCTGCTGCAAATGTTAAACATTTTGGAGATTTTGATAAATTTAAAAACATAAATATAGATGCAACAAAACAAACTATAGAATTTTGTAAAAAATATAACAAAAGATTAATTCATTTATCTACATTAAGTATATCGGGAAACATGTTCCTAGATGATACTATATCTAGAAACAAGCTACAAAATTCTAAAAAAGTATACTTTTCTGAACAAAATTTATTTATTAGCCAATCACTAGATAATGTTTATACAAGAAGTAAATTTGAAGCAGAAAAAATGGTCTTAGAAAATATAACAATTGGAGAACTTGATGCTCTAGTATTAAGACTGGGAAATATTACCAGCAGAGAATCTGATGGAACATTTCAAATAAACCCTGAAAGCAATGCTTTTACTGGTAGATTAAAGGCCTTTGTATCATTAGGTGTGATTCCAAAATCTTTATTAAAACAAGAAATTGAATTTACTGCTGTCGATTTATGTGCAGATGCTATTATTAAGTGCCTACAAAACAAAGTTAAAGATATATCTGTGTTACATATATATAATAGAAATCATTCTAGAGTAAATCTTATGTTAAAAGAACTTAAAAATCTTGGATTTAAAATTAAAGCAATAAATGACAATAAATTTTCTGAATTTATTAAAAGTAATTTAACAAACTCTAGTATTAAAGAAGATATTAGAGGTATAGTTAATGATTTATCTGCTGATAAAAAAATATCTTATAAAACTAATACTTATATAAAATCTGATTTTTCTATTAACTTTTTATTGCGCTGTAAATTTAAATGGGGTAAAATAAGAAAGGATTATTTAATAAAATATATTAATTATTTAAAATCAATTAATTTCTTTAATTAAGGGGTGTTGTTTGTATGGAGTTTATGGAAAGTTTAATAATGTTAACAATCTCTCTAATCATATTGCTAGTTTTAGTTGGATTGTTATCATCAAAAAAGAGAGTAAAAAACCAACTTTTTAAAGTTTTTGGAGCTTGTTTAGTTTGCATGGTTATTTGGACTGTAAGTTTAATTTTACAAATTCTTTTTCAAAATACTTCTGTTGATCCGGTACTTTTTGAAGGCCTTGCATCCTTCGGTGCTTGTTTTATCCCTGTTGCATTTATGTTTTTAGCAGTGATTTTTGCAAAAACTAAAATTAACTTTAAAAAATCTTTTTTATTACTTTTTATTATTCCAGTTTTATCAACAATATTGATGTTTACTAATAATTTACATCATATGTTTTATAAAACATATTCAACAAACCTGAATGAAACTGTATATGGTCCATATATGCCTGTACATTCTTTCTATTCATATACATTACTTGGAATTGGTTTATTTTACCTTTTTAGATTTTCATTTAAAAACTCCGGATTCTTCTCTAAGCAATCAATATTAATTTTTTTAGGAGCACTATTTTCTGTTTTAATTAACATGCTAGGAGCCTTTAATATTGTACATATGTCTATTTATATAACTCCTATATCTTTTACTGTGGGAATTTCATTCTTTGCTTTTGCTATTTTTAAATTTAACTTTTTAAAAGTTACACCAATTGCCCTTCAAAGAATTGTAGATAGAATGTCTGATAGTTATATTGTTTTAAATGAAGAAATGCAAATAATAGATTTTAATCAAACATTATTGGAAACCTTTTCACTTTCTAGCTTTGATATTAGAAATATTAATATTATAGATTTATTTAAAAAACATAATGATTTTAATATTGATGTAGAAGTTTTTATTGCTGCTGTAAATAAAACTAAATTAGACGATTCTACTGTAGTTTTGGAAAAACATTGGGCTTCTATTAATAAATATTTCCACATTGAAATCAATAGTATTAAAAATAATAATAATTTTTTGGGAACCCTTATCTTATTAAAAGATGTAACTCAGCACAACCTTGACATGCAGACTATTAAAGAAAACCAAGAAATTCTTATTGAAAAAGAGCGTTTAGCCTCTCTTGGTCAAATGATTGGTGGAATAGCTCATAACTTGAAAACTCCAATAATGTCAATTTCTGGAGCAACAGAAGGAATATCTGATTTAGTTACCGAATATAGACAATCTGTAGGAGATTCAGAAGTAACCGTAGCAGACCACAATGAAATTGCAAATGATATGGATGAATGGATAAAAAAAATACGTACTCATTTATCTTATATGTCTGATATTATAACAGCTGTTAAAGGACAAGCTGTGGCTTTTTCAGATAATATGTATAATGGTTTTACTGTTGGTGAACTTGTAAGGCATGTAGATATTTTAATGAGACACGAATTAAAAAATGCATTAATTAATTTAAATACTTCTGTTGAAATAGATAAAAATACTTCTATTAATGGAAATATTAATAGTTTAGTACAAGTAATTAATAATATTATTTCAAATGCAATACAAGCATATAATGGGCAAACAAATAAAGATATTAATTTTACATTATATGAAGATGAAAAACATTTAATTATATGTATACAAGACTTTGCAGGAGGTTTACCTGATAAAGTACAAGAAAAATTATTTAAAGAGATGGTTACTACAAAAGGAAAAAACGGAACTGGACTTGGATTATTTATGTCTTATTCAAACATAAAAGCTCACTTTAATGGACATATGAAGTATACAACAAAAAAAGGTGAAGGAACTAGCTTCTTCATTGAAATACCACTTTCAGAATAAGGTTTTAAGCAGAATATGATCAAATCATATTCTGCTTTTTCTTATGCCCAAAAAAGTAATGTTTTAATAATTTTTTCTTTTGGAGTAAATACCATAGATTTTATAAGACATTTTTGTATTGGATTAAAAAATGTTTCTAATAACAAACTATCCTTTATTCTAAATTTAATACCTTTTTTTTGTAAGTAATCACATGTAAACAATTTACATCCTAAACATTTTGCTCCACAAGTATAATCAGCCTTTAAGTGCTCACATAAAACAAGTTTTGTTAAAGGACCTAAGCATTTAATTTTAAAGTGATGACAACATCCTGTTGTAGATGATGTATTTCTTTTTTCACCACACTTATTATCTTTAAAATCACATAAATTCTTTCCATAAAAGAAACTATCTAAATAATCGCATGCTGTGTCATAAATGTAATTATATCTTTCACGTTTAGTTTTATAAAAAATAGAATTAATAGCTAGAATAAACTCATGGTGTTTTTTATTATTTTCATCATAATTTAATAAATATCCAAGTAATTTCTTATGATTTTCTTGTATTCCAATTGATAATTTAGTTTTTGATAATATTTTTTTTATAAAAAGTAGTTTTCTTAATATTTTTT
>JAZNWN010000001.1:0-94061 GCA_045593405.1 Clostridia bacterium | reverse complement strand
TATTTACATTATTATTAGCTTTATTACTTGGTTCAGTTATACTTGTATTATTTTTTTCTGAAACACTTTGATTCTCAGTTTTATTTTCCTTTTTTTCTACAATTTCTACTTTTTCAGTTTCATTTTTGTCTGATACTTCTATATTTTCTTCTACTACAAGGTTTTCAAGTATATTTTCGTCTTTCTCATTATGCTCGATTTCACCTTCAGATAAACTCTTATTATTTTGCATTTCCGAAAGTTTTTCATCGTTCTTGTAAATTGATATCGTTAATAATACACCTACTAAAATTAAGAATATTATTATTAAAACAATGCATAATTTCTTTTTCATATTTACCACCCTTTAAAGCATATCATATTTTTTATAAATATAATAAGCTGAAAAATAAAGTTTTTAAAAAAGTCTTATAAAACCCTAAATATTAAGCTTTTTTATTGTTTTAATCAACTATTTCTAATTTTGCCACTATATAATACCTCTGATCCGTTGGCGTTGTATGATTATTGAGGTATGAACATGTAGATAATTTAACAATTTTTTTGATTTCTCCAATATTTTCATCTGCAGAATATTTACTTGTTTTTTTATAATAATCTACTTCTTCTTTAAAATCTAATAACTTAATATTCTCTTCTTCTTTATCTATTCCTATAGAATAGCAGCTAAATATTGTTGCTTGGTATGTATGGTCTTTTGTATATATTGTAAAACATTTATGCTTATCAAAAAAGTCTTTTTTCATATATTTACTTAATTCTGAAAACATTATTCCACTTTTCATGTTGTGTCCATATATTATTAATATATTATCTTGGAAATTGTTTAAAGTAAATATAGAACCATTTTTATTATATTTTCCATCATAAGAACGATTTAAATATTTTAAGTTATCATCATCTTTAAGAATAGGATAATCAATATTAGTGTTTTCTATCTTTATCCATCCTATAATGTCTTCATTTATATTCTCTAATTTTTGCCAATCAATTACTGACTTTTCTTCATTATTATCTTCTATAATAACATCTTCTATTAATTTTGTACTTGCTTCATTACTTTCTTTAAATTCGCAAAAGTCTTTAATTAATAGATATAAAGAAATTATCATTATTATAATAAACAGAATAATAATTAGCTTTGCAATAAACCTTTTTATTTATCAACACCTCCTTCAATCATTTATTATTACATTATCACCTCCCAATTACTTACTTTTATTTATTCAATCCATTAGTATTAACTTAATAACTTTATAATTAAGCTATTTTATTAAAATTATTATATAAACAAATTTAAAACAAATAGCAAAATCACATTAAAACATACAACAAATGAGTATTTTAAAATTTTTATAATTAATTTCAACTTACTCACCTTTACTTTCTATTAAAAAAAGAATTAGATTTATCATTTCTAATTCTCTTTCTTTTCTTTATTTTTAAGTTATAAGTTTTTTTATATAAGTCTGATATATCCTTAAAGTTTTTAGGATGTTCTATTATTTCTTTTATCTGGCTCGGATAAAAATTACCAAATAATATATCATATATTCCAAGTTGTAATGCTAACTTTGTTTCTTCTTGTTTTTGATTTTTTAGTAGCAAGACAACTCTCATATCTAATTGTTTCAATGTAAATAAAAATTCGTGTAAATCTCCTTCAATTGCTTGTGGAGATATTATTACAGTTTGTCCTTCAAATGTGTTGTTTTCTATTAAGTACTCACTATAATGAGCAACTATAGAATCTCTTAAACTCATTTGAATTTCCTTATCTACTTCTTCTATTCCTGTGTAAATAACTATCATTAAATAAATTCCTCCTTCTTTTTTACTATTTCTAATGGATCAATATATTCTCCATCTTTTCTTACAGTAAAATGGCAATGACAACCTGTTGTAGCACCGATTAGTTGGATTTCCATTACTATCTTTGTAAGGATTATTTGTTACTCCATAAACATTTTTTGGACCTACTTTTCCTATAATTTCACCTTTTTTAACATCTTGACCTACACTAACAATAAATTCTGGAGAGCAATGACTGTACGAAAATCTATATTGCCCATCTGTACTTTTTACTGATATTGTATATCCACCAGCACCTCCCCAACCTACAGATGTTATTTCTCCATCCATAATACTAACAAGTTTTGCACCTTCGGGAGCAGCAATATCTATTCCTGTATGGAATGTTGATGCCCCTGCTGTTGGAGCTTCTCTTTTTCCAAAATAACTTGTAATAGTATAATGTCCGTTCTACAGGCCAGTCGGTATCCTCTGCCATTCCTCCTGAAAATAATCCAGCAACAAAATCCCATACACTCTTAAAAAATTCTACAACTTCATTCTTATCATTTTCTTCATTGTATTCAGTATCATAATAAGCAAGTTCTTTTTCCATATCTATCTCATCTTCATTGTCAAATCCTATATAAAGAATATCTGTTATTGTAGATATAATAAGTATAAAAATAAGCAATATAATTATAGGAACTATAAAAGGTTTTATTATTAAAAAAGCAGCACCAGCTATTTTGTTTTTTATTTTGTTCTTTAAAAACTTTTTACTCACTAGCATCATCTACTTCCGCACTAATTATTTTATTATTTTCTTCTTTTATATCTTCCTGTCTTGTATTGTTTATATTGTTTCTGTTATAAAATCTTTTTTGTGGTTGTTCTTTGCTATTTGTATTAAAATTCCTACCTTCTGCCATATACATACCAAAATTCATAAATTCCTTTCCGACATTGAAAGCTTTTCTTACACCGCTTATTCCATTGTTTTCCTTAACTTGATTTTGTATAGGATTATTTATTATATTATTATTCATTGTACTTTTTTCTGTTGGATTTGTTATGTTAGTAATTGAACTTGTACTTTTATCATCCATAATATTTTTTGCATGACTATCATAACTTACTCCTGCCATAGCTTTGCTTTCAGTTACTTTTGTCCTATTTACTACTCTTGATATAAAATCAGTTCCTCCTGTTTTTCCTTCTTCTGCATTTCCTTTAAATTGATATGCAATAGCACTTATTGTTCCACCCATAGCTGCGCCCATTCCTATACCTCTGTTTGCTAATTGTTCATTGTCAACTCCTGCTATTCTACTTACAAGATTTTGCATTGTATTTTGTAATGCGTCTCCTAATGGCAATATCATCATTCCCCACAAAAGACTAATAGCCCAACCAGCGTTAGATGGTAAAAATGTTAAGTATATTAAGAATAAAAATGCATAAATAAATTGCATAAACGCATTTATTATAATTTGTCCAAACCAAATACTAGATGCTATTGTTCTTTTATTTATTATCCAGAAAACTGCTACTATTGGTGTAAATATTGTAAATACTATCAAAGTAAATTGTCTTATTATAAATTTAATGTTTATTTTTACAAATAAATACGCAAATAAAGCTATTACTAATGCTGTTGCTATTGCATTTCCAGTATTAATACTTGTTAATAAAGAATTGCCTAACAAATCATCTAAACTTCCATGTCCTTTTGCAACTAACATTGATACCAAATTATTGTTTAGCATAAGCATAAACTTTACAAATAAAGGTGCTAATGTTATAGATACTGCACCGAAAAACAATCTCATTAAATTATCTTTTACTTCTGTTCTTTTATCAGGACTTATTCCTGCAACTATCATCTTCCAAGCTAATATTACTATTGCTATTAATATTGGACCTCCTATTATTCCTGCTATAGTCCAATACCAATTCATCATTAAATTCCATTCTATTATTGAAAATGGCGATAAATCTGTTTGATTATTTCCAAATACTAACTCATCATAATTTTTGAATCCGAACACCAAATTCTTCATTTGTTGTTAAATCAAATACCGTTTGTGCTATACCTCCGAATCATCTTTGCAATAATCTTTTCAAATAACCCACCGTCATCTTTTTCTATTGTTTCTTCAATGGTTGTAGGTTCTTCATCATCATCCGAAAATAAACTTGCTTGTACAGGATTTATAAAGCTAAAAAAAATAAGTACTGCTAATATTGTACTTATAAGAATCTTTTTTGTTTTCAAATTTTTCACCACCATTCTGTTATGTAGTAATAAATTGACTTTCATATTTTGTCATATCTATTTTTATTGCTCTAATATCGCCTCCCCTTATCAATATGCACTCTCCTGCTCTTGCTTTTAATAATATTTCTCTTGCACCAATAGGTAATTTGAAGAATTTCATTATTTCATCTATATTTCCTATTGATTGTTTTAAAATAATTATTGTATCACAACAATTTATTGTTGCTTCAGTTTGACTATTTTGTCTTGCTTCTGATAAATGTTGAGTTGCTAAAATCATAGCCACTCTTTTCTTTCTAGCTCTTCTTGCTAAATTTTCTATAAAGTCTGCTGTTTCTTTATTCTTAAATAAATTCCAAGCTTCATCTACAACTACATATCTTTCATTTCTTTCTTTTGTTGCCATATATTTATTGGTAATCCAGGTTGTTAAAACTAAACTTACATAATAACGCATAATTTCATCCTTTATCTCTGAAATATCAAAACATATAACTTGATCGTTTAACTTTAATGTACTTTGACAATCAAAAATTCCTAAAGTATTACCAGATAAAAAATTACTTAATGTAGCTGTTAATGCTTTGTTTTTAATTTTTTCTTTCATTACTCTGTGAAAATCAGTTAAAGTCGGCATTTTCTTTTTTATATTTCCAAAAGTTATTTTGCCTTCTATTTTTCCACCTTCTTTTTCATAAATTGAACTAGCATCTTTTGTAATACCTTTTTCTTTATATACTTCTTTTACAGCTTGTTCTATATCAGCTATTTCATTAGGTTTCATTGTTCTATCTTCATATTTATTTATGATTCCATTCATAATTGCTCTTATTTCTGTAATTTTACTATCTATATCTATAAAGCCTTCATCTTCATCAATATCTATATCAAATAAATTTATTCCTACTGGAACACTTTGGCGAACTTTTATTATTCTTCCACCTAATCTTTCTGTTAATGCTACATATTCGCCTTCAATATCTAAAATTGAAGACCTTCTATTTATTAATGCTGTTCTTCCTACTATTGTTTTTACTGTTACAGACTTACCACTTCCAGGAACTCCAAAAATAGCAATGTTTGCATTCGCTAGACCTTGTGTAAAAGTTTCTAAATTCATTGGGAGTCCTGTAAATAAATCTCTTCCAAAATAAATACCTTCTTTAACACTTGACTTTGTTCTTGCTATTGGAAACATAGCAGCTAACCCTGCTGTTGTCATATTTCTATTGTTCTCGCTAATAATGTTATTATTTAATGGCAATGTTTCTTTTAGTGCATCTAATTGTTTGAAATATAATGGCCTTATTTCACAAGACCTATTTGCAAACTCATCTTTAAGCATTTTGCTTTTTTCATTTAGCTCATCAAGACTTTTTGCATTTAATCTTAATGTTATTTTTATAAAAAACAGCTTATCATTATTAATTTGAATATTTCTTCTCATTTCTTCAAATGCTTGTATATTTTCTTCAAGTCGATGTAATTCTTCAATATTACCTTGTTTTTCAAATAACATATAATCAGATTGCAATTTTGTTACTTTGTGAGTTAAATATTTAATAACATTCCTTTCATCTGCAACTTGAACTTGTGTCGAAATGTCAACATCTCCTATAGCATTTAATATATCATCTAACCATCCTATTCCAATGTAATTAGGATAAAACATTAATGTAAATATTCTAGCATATTTATCATCGCCTAAATATATGTAGTCTTTCTTTTCTTGTATTACTTCAGGTGCTAACAATGTTATTAATTGTGGTTGATTATCAAAAAAGTTTTCTTCTTTGACTTTTTTTCTCTTTTTATAGACCTTAATCTTAATTTCTTTAGGCTTTTTTCTTTTTTTATGTGGTTTAATTTTTCTTTCTGTTGTTACCATTAACATATAAAGCAAAACCTCCTTCCTGTTCAATGTCCGTTACTTTGTTTTTATTTCCTTTATGTAATTGTTCATATATTAATTCTACTATTTCCTTATCTGTCAATAATCTAGAACTTACTTTAATATTTAATAAATGATATCTTAATAAGTGATAAAATTCCTTTAGTTCCATTTCAGCTGTCTTTCTATTGTTAAATGATGATATCACCATATAATTTTTTCTTTCGAATAAATTTTGATCTTCCTGTAATTCTTCTAAATGTGCTGCAAGTTGATTAGCATATTCTTTTACATTTAAATTAGAATTTAATGTATTTATTTTTATTTCCTCTAACATTTCTCCCAGCTCTATTTGTTTTTTAACTTCTAAAAATTGAATAGGAAATTTTAACATTTTAGATATACTTATTAATTCTCTATCTACAGCAGATTTTTCTCCATCATGAAGTAAACTATATTCTATACTTTCTAATTCGATTATTATAGAATGTTGATTTTTATTTATTGTAATAACCTGATTGTGAAATCCATCAATTCCCCATAAAGTACTTAATTTCTTTTTTCCTTTTTTTATACTTGATTTATCTAGGGATTTGACATCATGCAAATCATTTTTCTTTCTTGTATATATTAGAGTTGCTATCAAAAAGATAATCCCTACTAATATAAAAACTAACGAAATTATCATCTTTTTTCCTACCTTTCAAATATAAAAATTTTTCTTCTAAATATGTATTTTATAATGTTAAAAAAGTATTTATCAGCATATATATTTCCTATTTTTAAAAATGCAAATGTCAATAAAATTGCTACAGTACTTAAAAATACTAGTGTTTTTACAACAATTGGAATATGTAAGAATAAAATTCCAACTGAAATCACACTAGCAATTAGATATAACATTTGTCTTAACGATAAATATCCACCGAAAACTTTTTCTTCGTGAGCGAAGTCAAATGGTACTTTGTACAAACTCATTGTATCTACCTCCTAACCTCCTACTAATGCTCCAGATCCGTTTGTTGCTACACTTAAAATTATTCCACTTATTATAAGAGATAGTCCTAAAAGCATTGTTCCAGCACATACCCACGCTAAGCTACCTATTGATTCACTTCTTTTGTTTGCATTATTAGAATTTACTATCATTTTTAATGCTATAATTACAATACTTACAAACACTAATATTCCACCTATTGGCATTGCAAGTTTTATAATTGCATTTTTAACATTTTCTGTAGCTTGGTTGACCTCTGCTGTACTAATACTTCCACCTGCAGCAAAAACTTTAGCTGGCATTAACATTAAAGTAGTTGGTAATATCCAAATTTTATTTTTTATTTTATAAAATATATTCTTTAAATTATTTTTTTGCATATCTCATAACCCTCCTTGATTTTTTTATTGTTTTTGGTTATGGTATGAACACTTTTCTTTATCTCAATTAAAACATATTAAGCAGTATTGGAACTGCTAATATAATAATAATTAATATTAAAGTTATTATTGAATTACTTATCCCAAACTTTATTGCTTTTTCAGATTTCTTCCTGGCTCCGAAATAACCATATTAATAGACTTAATAACATCCATATTGTTAAAAGAACTATAGTAGCTGTAAAACCTATTCTCATAACATTTTGAAATACACTATCTAGTCCTCCTGTTAAGTTTTCTATATCATAAGTCGGTATCATATTCCTCCTGTCCTTTGAATAAAAAAATAAAAACATTTAGCTTTCTAACTTTTTAATCAAACTTGTGTAATAATATTCATAAAAATTATTGATTTCATTTGTTGTATTTCTATATTCACTTTCTTTAGTTCTACATTTATCATAAATGAATATCAATTCATCTCTTGTCAACTTTGTAATAAGGCTTCTTCTTGTGCTAATATAAATATCTTTTAAAGCATAGATTATAATTTTTAATTTCTCTATATTTTCTTCAGCAAAGATATTTATAAGTTCTTCTGTATAATTCAACTCGTACTTTTCTAGCAAATCCTTAAAACCTATATCTTCATCTTTTGTCATTTTTTCAGGATTTTCCTTTTCTTTTTTTATAATATAAATAAAAAATCTATCTATCTTTTTATTTATATTATTATCTTGTCGTTTTTGCGACATGCCCTCTGTCATTTTCATAGAATAGGGGTATGTTATTTTTGTAACATAGGGTATGTCATTTATATAAATTCTTCTTTGTATTATTTCATTTTTATTGTTTCTTACTAATTCTACATATACAAAATTTAATTTATTAAGATGTGATATCCAATTAGATATTGTATGTGGTTTAGAATTAAATAAATCAGCTAAATAATTATTTGATGCATAACAGTATCCTTCTTTATTTGCTAATACCGTTATAACAGCATATAAAAGCTTTTCATTTGCTTTTAAATCTTTGTTAAATAATACAGTAGAAGGTATTATTGCATAATATCCTAGTTTATTTTCTTCATTCACATATAATAAATCACCTCCATAAAAAATAAGCCACTAAGGGCTTATTAATGTGTAAATATACAAATTTTTGATAATTTATACACTTGACTATTATGTATAAATTAGTTTACTTTTGCTGCTTTTCGCTTCCAATCTTGATAAAAAATTTCTAACAATTCCATAATTTTATTATCTATTTGTTCATTTGAATAATTTTTAGGAAAATAGTGTCTAATTTTATCATAAGAAGTTTTAAACTGCTCTTTTTGATTTGGTTTTTCCTGTTGCATTATTTCTTCAATTTTTTCAATTGTCAATTCGTTAGATTCATCTAATTTCCTTAACAATTGAGCCTGACTTAAAGTAGCTGTTGCTTCATTATATTTAAAACTGTCGTATATTAACTTTTGATTTTCTTTGCTAATATAAGAAATTTCAACTGCTGGTCTTAATGCCATTCCATCTTTTTCTTTATCAGCCAATTCCAAGAGTTCAGGAATTAACTCTGTTAATCTTACATATCTTTGAATAGTTCTAGCACTTGCACCAACCTCTTGGCCAACAAGATCTGCTGAAAGTATTTTTTCTAACTTCTCGACCAGTGGGCGATAAGTTTCTTCTACTTTCTTTCCTTGATGTTTTATTGCATCTAGTTTCATTTTATAAGCAAAGGCTCTCTCTGATGCAAGTAAACTTAACCTTTGATTTATATTTGTATCTACCATCAAAAGTGTCGCTTCATCATCTGTTAATTTCATAACTATACTAGGGATTTTTTCTAATCCTGCTCTAGTTGCTGCGTGTTTTCTTCTATGTCCAGATATCATACAATAACTGCCATCAACTTCTTTTCTTACTATTACAGGCATTATTACTCCACTAACTTTAACGCTTTCGACCATATCGTCCATGTATTCATCATCTACAACTTTAAATGGATGATTCGGAAAATCTTTTATTATATTTATTGGAAGTTCAGTTACTTGTAATATTTTAGGATTGTCTCTTTCTTCTTGTGTTGTAAATAAACTATCTAATGTAGGCAAGTTCATCTTAAATGCTTTGTTTTTCATCTTCTAAAACCTCCTCCACTAAATTCTCATAAGCGTTTGCAACAGTTCCTTTTTTATCATATTCGAAAATGCTTTTTCCTTTAATAGATGCTTCAGCAGTTTTTATAGCTAAAGGTATTTCAGTTTCATATATTTTTACATATTTACCATAATTATTTTCCAATTCTTGTCTGACATTCTTTGAAAGATTTGCTCTTCTATCTACTAAAGTCAATAAAATCCCTTTAATTCTTAAATCTGGATTTATTGTCCTTTTAACTTTTGAAACAGTTTCAAATAAATATGTCATTCCTCTCATTGCTAAATACTGACTTTGAACTGGAATAATTATTTCATTGCTACAAGCTAAACAATTTATAGGAATTAATCCTAAAGATGGCATACAATCAATTAAAATATAATCATACTCATCTTTTATCTTGTTTAAACAATTTCTTAATATAAACTCTCTGCTCATAGCATTTCCTAATGATAATTCTATAGCAGAAAGACTTATATCAGATGGAATAAGGTCGATTTTTTCTTCATGATGCAAAATGGCTTCATGTATTTTTATTTCCTTATCCATAATTTCTGCATACATTAAGTCTGCCAATGTTATTGGCATATCTTCTTGTTGATAGTATCCTAAAGAAGTTGTTAAATTTCCTTGTGGATCTGCATCTATCAACAATACTTTTTTGCCCTCTTTTGCAAGGGCTACTCCAATAGAGAGTGTAGTTGTTGTTTTACCAACTCCACCCTTTTGATTTGCAATCGCAATAATTTTTGTACTTTTCATATTTACCTCCTCTTGGAGATATGAAAAATAATTAAGATTATTATTACAATTAATTTTTATGCTAGATATTATTTCAATAACTATATCTTTTAAATTATAAATGGAAAATTGAGAATTAATATTTTAATTAGGGAAGTAAATTTTGAATATTTTTACTGAGAGTGGGTTATTATTAGGTAAGTTTTGTGCATAATGGAATAGGTTATTTATAAGGGGGGTTATTATTATCAAGGTTTTGCGCAAAAGAGTATAGGACAAAATATGCTTTTCTTCAAAAGAACCTCTATCTCGCTATTTTTAGCACTTTCAAGTGTTTAGCCTTATATTCTTATTAATGTAACTTTATTACTTTTTAAATAAAATCGCTTAAAACGGATTCTGATGCGTCATGATTTTAACTAATTTTATAATCTTTATATAAATTTTAAATTTCAAAAATTTTTAATTACAATTTATATTATTATCTATAAAATTTTCTTAAAAATCTATCAAACCCTTATATGTCAATAATTAGCCAAAAATCAAGGTAAGTAACTATATGCCTCTTTTTTTAAAATGGCTTAAAATCGATTCTCGTGCGTCGTTTTTTAGGCACTTTTTTGTGTTTTTTTGAATGTCTATAAAAATCAGCATTTTTACAAGTTTTTACTAATATTATATATAATTGTTATTTTTAGCTGCAATTTATAAACGATTAACTTGTTGACTTTAATATTAAAATGTCTTAAAAACGATTTTAACGCGTTCAATAATTAAAATATTTTATTTTGAAAATTTTTATAAATTTAAAACTTTGCACAAAATTTAAAAATTTTAATTTAATAAAAACTTTTATATTAATTTTATATTTTATCTTTATGATTTTATTTTTGATTTTTGTATAATTAGTTTAGTTTTGAAATTATATTTATTATTTTAAAAAAATCTTTAATTCTTCAAAACTGCTCCTCTCTCCTACTCTGCTTGATTTTCAGCAATAATCAAAAAAGAGCTAATTTCTTAGCTCCAATAAACTATTTGTTTAATTTATATGTAATATTTTGAATATAAACTCTTTAAGCTTTGTAAAAAATGATACTTTATATTCAACTAGTGTAGTTGTATTAGTATTATCAGGTATTTCAATATGAGTTCTTTCTGCGTTTTTATTTACCTTTTTAAATATATTATCTGGATTATATATTTCTCTTTTTTCTTGTTCTACTTTTTTTTGATTTAAATCTAATATTTCTTTTATTATTATTTTTTGTTCTTCAGTTGCTAAATAATCTCTAAATAAATTAACTATGATAGCATTTGCTTCTAAAGAAATATTTTGCTTTGATAAGTCAATTTCTGGATTAATTGTAAAAATATAATCTTTGTCCATATTTTTTTTATAAAACTCAATTTTTTCTGTAGGTATTTTAGCATATTCTTCTTCTGGAAAATATTTAATTATTTCTAATACTTCTGTATAAGCCCTTGCATAAGCTTTACTAATCATCTTTTGTTTCTCCTTCGTTAATATGTTCTGGATTTAATCCTAACTGTTCTATGCCCTGAGCCTTATTAGCATTATCTGCTGACGTTTCTGTTAAAGCTTTATTAAGTACATTTGTTAGATATTCTCTTTCAACTTTATCAATTCCTGTAGTAGTAGTTTCTAATATCTCTTTATCTTTATCAGGAAATCCAACTATATTTATTTCAGGATGTTCTTCATGAAATTCAACTCTTCTTCGCAAACCTTCAAGTTCTTTAGCTTTTTCTCTGTCGTACCCTTCTGCGTTTTGTAATATTAATTTAACTCCTTCAATTCCACCTAGTTCCGCTAAATCAAATTGTGACATCATAGGATTTAAGATTTGCTCTATTGATTTAAGTTCTTTTAGCAAATCTTTTGCAGATTTTTTTCCTTCTTTTCTTTGCTTCTTTTTTTCTTTCTTTTCTTCTTTAGAATCAATTTTATATATTGGTGTACTTGATTTATCTATTGCCTTATTATATTCTTGCTTTAAGTAAGAATACTGTTTATATGTACTTATAAACTCTGATTGTTCAAATTTCACTACTTCTACTTTACTATATAATTCAATAACTGTTTCTTCAAATGATTTTAAATGATGATGTGCTTGTATTTTTTGTAATGTCGATTCCATAATATACACCTTCCTTCCATAAAATAATTTATATTATTCTTGTTCTTCTCTTTGCCCAACATTTTTTGCTTTATTTATTGCTTCTTCCAATTCTTTAAAAATAACAGGATATTCTTTACCCATTTCTTCAAAATCCACTTGATTTATACGACCTTCGTAAATTGCTTCAATTTGTTCCTCGTTGAAAAAAATATAATATCCTTTATGTTCTATCATTGTACGTAATTTTGAAGAAGATGGATCCATTCTTAATCTCATATTTCTTCTATAATTTTCTTTTGCATTTATTAACGTAATATATTGTTGTTGTGAATATTTTTCCTCTGCCTTTTTTATTTCTTCTTCTCTGTTTTTTGCTTTCTCAGTTTTTTCTTCTATTCTTTTCTTTAATTCATCTTTATATTCTTGAGTTAATTCCTTGTCTTTTTCAATTTTTTCTTGCAAATGTTTATATGCAGTTAAAACATCTTTTAATTCATATCTCATATCATAAGCATCACCTAACTGGGTATCAAATATTATATCAATTGTCGTACTATATTTTGTATATTTAGCAGTTGCTTCATTTTTTAAATCCATAACAATTACCTCATTTCTTGCTTTAATTTTATATTATAATTATACTATTAAATAATTTTATTGTCAAATTTCAAGCTTTAAATATACGTTTCTAATAAATTTGATTATTTTAATAAAATATGATATAATATTATTATAATTCTCGCAAGAATAATTATAAAGGAGAAATAAAATGTTCTATACAAGAAAACAACTCGTAAAGATTTTCTTTACAAAAAAACTGCCCGAATTTCTCGCAATGGTAGGACTATCCTTCCTAATAGCACTATTTTTTATGCTAATGTTCCTATTATCATAAAAAATAAATATAACCCTCAGTTGCAACTGAAACTGAGGGTTGTATTTTTAAATCTTATTATTTTTTTTGTATTTCTATTCCCACTCAATAGTTCCTGTTGGTTTTGGAGTCAAATCATATAATACTCTATTTACATTGGGAATTTCAGAAGTAATTCTGTTTGTTATATGCTGCAACAGTTGAAAAGGGATATTATGAACTGTTGCTGTCATAGCGTCAACTGTATCTACTGCTCTTATTATTACTGGATATGCGAAGGTTCTTTGATTGTTTAAAACTCCTACTGATTTAAAATCTGGTACAGCTGTAAAATATTGCCAAACCCTTCCTTCTAATCCGTTTTTTGCAAATTCTTCTCTAAGAATTGCATCAGATTCACGTACAGCTTCTAATCTTTCTCTTGTAATTGCACCAAGACATCTAACTCCAAGTCCTGGACCTGGGAATGGTTGACGATATACCATACAATCTGGTAATCCTAAAGCTTTTCCAACAATTCTTACTTCATCTTTAAACAATAATTTTATTGGTTCTATAAGAGAAAACTGTAAATCTTCTGGCAATCCACCTACATTATGATGCGCTTTTACACCATGACTTTCTAATATGTCTGGGTAGATTGTACCTTGTGCAAGAAATTCTATTCCATCTAATTTTCTTGCTTCTTCTTCAAATACTCTTATAAATTCAGCACCTATTATTTTACGCTTTTGCTCTGAATCTGCTATTCCTGCAAGTTTATCTAAAAATCGATCAACTGCATCAACATAAATTAAATTTGCACCCAGTTGATTTTTAAAAACCTCAACAACTTGCTCTGGTTCACCTTTTCTTAAAAGTCCATGATTAACATGTACACACACAAGTTGTTTTCCAATAGCCTTTATTAATAATGCAGCAACAACTGATGAATCAACACCTCCCGAAAGTGCTAATAAAACCTTTTTATCTCCAACCTGTTTACGAATTATATTTATTTGTTCTTCAATAAATAATTCTGCTGATTCATTTGTATTTATTCTATTCATTGTTTCCGGACGTATATTATCCTTCATTTCTTTTCCTCCATTTATTTATTATTCTCTGCCTGTTTCAACCTGTTTTAAAATTACATCATGTGCCCCGCCTTCTTTGATGCTTACAGCTGACACCATTGTTAATCTTGCTTTTTTATGTAATTCTGGTATTGTGATTGCTCCACAGTTACACATTGTAGATTTAATCTTATTAACTGTTATGTCGACATTATCTTTTAATGGACCTGCATATGGTATATAAGAATCAACACCTTCTTCAAATGTTAATTTATTTTTAGCAGCTCCACCTAAATCATATCTTTGCCAATTTCTTGCTCTATTTGAGCCTTCTCCCCAATATTCTTTTACAAAGCTACCATTAATTTTTAATTTTCTTGTTGGGCTTTCATCAAATCTAGCAAAATATCTTCCCATCATTACAAAATCTGCTCCCATAGCTAGTGCTAAAGTAATATGATAGTCATGTACAATTCCGCCATCTGAACACACAGGAATATATATACCAGTTCTTTCATAATATTCATTTCTTGCTTCTACTACATCCATTAAGGCACTTGCTTGTCCACGTCCAATTCCCTTTGTCTCACGAGTTATGCAAATAGAGCCTCCTCCAACACCAACTTTAATAAAGTCCGCACCTGCATCGGCTAAATAATAAAAACCTTCTTTATCTACAACATTTCCTGCTCCTATTTTTACTGTATCTCCATAGTGTTCTCTTACCCAATCAATTGTATTTTTTTGCCATATAGAATATCCATCTGACGAATCAATACAAAGCATATCAACACCAACTTCTACTAATGCTGGTATTCTTTCTGCATAATCTCTTGTATTTATGCCAGCTCCTACTATAAATCTTTTATTTTCATCTAACAAAGAATTTGGATTTTCTTTATCTGATTCATAATCTTTTCTAAATACTAAACTATCTAAACAATCATTTTTATCTAAAATTGGTAAACAACTTATTTTATTATCCCAGATTATATCATTTGCTTCACTTAATGTAATTCCTTTTCTAGCAAATACAATTTTTTCTTTTGGTACCATATATTCTTCTACCAGTGAATTAATATCTACTCTAGATAATCTATAATCTTTATCTGTTACAAGTCCTAAAAATCTGCCATTTGGAGATCCATCCTCAGTCACCATAACTGTTGAATGGCCAGTTATTTCTATTAATTCAATTAACTCCTGAATTGTCGTTTTTCTTGTTACATTAGAATCACTTGTAATAAAACCTGCCTTATATTTTTTTACATTTTTAATCATTTGCGCTTGATTTTCTATTGTTTGAGCTCCATAAATAAAAGAACATCCACCTTCTCGCGCAAGAGCTATCGCCATTTTTTCTCCTGATACAGATTGCATTATGGCTGATACGAAAGGGATGTTTGCATTAAATTTTGATTGTTCACCTTTTTTAAATTTTACCAATGGAGTTTTTAAGCTAACATTTGATGGTATACATCTTTCATCTGTCAAATTTGGTAATAAAAGAAATTCATTAAATGTTCTAGATACATTTTCTAATATTTTAGACACTTTTTTATCCTCCTTTTTAAATTTCTAATATTTTACACTAAATTAGATGACTTTTGCAATAGTTTTGTTATATAATTATTATAAATTTAAAAATGAAAATGAGAGGTTGTGATTCTATGATTAGTAGAAATAATAATCCAGATTTTTTAAATTCATTTCTAGATTATAACATAACTATTTTAAATAAATCACCTAATACTGTAAAAGAATATAATTATGATATTGCCAACTTTTTAAAGTTTATTAAAAGTAATAATAAATCCGATTTTAAGGATATTGATATTTCAAATATGACTATTAATGAAATTAAAAAAATTTCCTTAGAAGACATTCACAGTTACATTGCATATATGGCAACTACATTAAATAGTAAACCAACTACTAGGGCTCGAAAAGTATCTAGTATTAAAGTATTTTTTACATATCTAGCAAAGAAAGCAAAACTGATTGAAAATAATCCTGCGCAATATTTAGAAACACCAAAGCTAGGAAAACGTATTCCTAAATACCTAAGCTTAGATGAAAGTAAAAAACTTTTAGATGTTTCTCAAGATGAGAATAATAGAAATAATAAAAGAGATTTTGCAATAACAACTTTATTTTTAAATTGTGGCATGCGTTTGTCTGAACTTGTAGGTATTAATATCAGTAATATCAATTTTTCAGAATGTAAACTTAATGTTATTGGTAAAGGAAATAAAGAACGAACAATTTACTTAAATAAAGCTTGTATAAATGCAATTAATGATTATTTAGAATGTAGACCTAAAGTCTCTATAAAATATGATTCTAAAGATGCCTTATTTTTAAGTGAACGTAAAGAGCGAATTAGTAATAGAACAGTTCAAAGTATTATAAGAAAAGAATTACTTAAAGCTGGTTTAGATATAAACAAATATTCAGTCCATAAACTAAGACATACTGCAGCAACATTAATGTATCAATATGGTAATGTTGATATAAGAGCTCTGCAAGAATTATTGGGACACGAAAGTATTTCTACAACCGAAATTTATACTCATGTAGATAATGTTCAAGTAAGAAATGCTGTAGAAAGTAATCCATTAGCTAATTTATAAAAATAGAGGGTTAAATTTATCTAACCCCCTATTTTTTAATATTATTATCTACTATACAAACATCATATAATTGGAATTTGTAATTCTTGATTAACATATACTGTACTATCATTTAATTTATTAACTTCTTTTAAGTCGCCTATTATATATCTAATATCTTTTCCTTCATAATATAAATTATTTTCCTGTAAATCACTTGCTATACTCCATAAAGTATCTCCTGAATTTACATATATTAATTTATATTCAGTATCAGTATATGATAAAGTTGATTTAACCATTATTAAAGATAATATAAATATAATTCCTGATATTAAGAATATACTTCTAATAAATTTTTTTATATTTTTTATTTTCATAATTAGCCTCCTTTGTGCGAACATTTATTTGTTGTAAATACATTATAAACGTTTGTTCGTTCTTTGTCAATATTTTTTTTAAAATAATTAAAAAAACCTAAAATACTAATTAATTTTAGTATCTTAGGTTTTTATTTCATTTATTATGCTCTTGGATGTGCCTTTCTATATATATTCTTTAAACTTTCATCCTGAAATTGCATATATACTTGAGTTGAAGATATATCTGAATGCCCAAGCATTGTTTGAATAGATTTTAGGTCTGCACCATTTTGTAATAAATGTGTTGCAAATGAGTGTCTTAAAACATGTGGTGTTATTTCTTTTGTTATGTTAGCCTGTTCTTTATAGAATTTTATTATTTTCCATACTCCTTGTCTAGTTAATCTTTTTCCATTTATATTAACAAATAAAGCTTTCTCATTATCGTCTTTTATTAATATATCTCTTGCATTCGCTACATATTCTTTAAGTGCATTTAATGATATCTTGCCTAATGGAATTGCTCTTGTTTTTGTTCTTGCTTTACAATTTACAACTCCTTCTTCTAAATTTACATCTTCAATATTTAAAGATATTATTTCAGTAACACGCATACCTGTTGCATATGCAAATTCTAACATTGCCTTATCTCTAATTCCTTTTAAATCAACATTTTTTGGTTGATTTAAAAGAAGTGTAACTTCTTCAGAAGTTAATATGCTAGGAGCTTTTTTATCTATTTTTGGAGCCTGTACATTTGCAGTAGGATCCGCTTGTACTTTATGAAATTTTAACAAATATTGATAAAATAATCTAATTGATGCTAAATGTCTAGAAATTGTTGTTGCTTTTTTATTTAAATCACTTAAATAAGCTAAATAATCTTTAACATTTCCTTCATTTATATCATCATAATTTATATTATTTATATTGATATAATCTTGAAATTGTAAAATATCTCTTTTATAAGATTGAAAAGTATTATCTGATAATTTTTTTTCATTTTTTATAAAATCTAAGAAAAGTTCAATTTGTTTTTTCATTTTTTTGCTCCTTTATTTTTAATTTTCTGTATACATAATAATATGTATATTGTTATATCAAATTAAGTAAAAATTGTAAATAGATTTTACAAAAATTTTACAAATATTTTGCTACACTATATATTAAACCACCTGAAATGTATGTTTCAATCAACGAGGAAACTGTTAACAATATCATTACTAAAATAGAATATGCGCTATATTTTGCTATAATATATTTCAAACTAATATTTTGGTTAAAATTCAATTCCTTATGTAAGTTTATACCTTGTATACTTAAAAATATTATTGCTGGAATATTTATTATATTTTGCAGTAACATTGCTGTAAAAACAAATAATATCCCTTGTATAAATGTAAGGGATGTCATTATTGCTGCTAAGGTATATCCAATTGTCACCCCAATAAGTAATATAATAAAATATAAAACAAATTTTCCAAGAAAAGTTAAACCAAAAAACCATATTATTAGAACAACAAGTATATTCTTAAATAACGATGTTTTTAAAATTTGTATTTTTGAGATTTCAGTACCATTTTTTATTGCATTAATTGAATTGTTTATATATTCATAAATATTTTGCAACCCTATTTCTGGCAGTTGATTTACAACTGCTATTCCTATACAAATACCTATTATAAAAATAATTAAAACTTTAACATAGGCATTTATATTTTCATTCATATGATTTATAATTAATTGTCTAATTCCATATTTATAACGATGTTTTCTTCTTTTTTGCATGCTCTCTTCTTAGCCTCCTTTGTCTATCTAATTTGTATTCTAGTAGAGTAAAAAAAAGAACAAGCTTATGTAGGAAAAATAAACTTTAATTTTTATTCAAATCAACTTTTCCATATACTCCGCCACCACCAGCATTTATATTTAATTTTCCGCTTCTTGCAGCTATAATATTTTCTGCATTTTTTCTTCCAATTATAGCTTCAATATCATCACATGATACTTTATGTAATATATTCATTTCTGTACCAAAACTAGATAATAGTTTTTCTATTGTTTTTTGGCCTAAACCAGGAATAAAGCCTAATGGAACTTGATAAATATATTTAGGTCTAAATTCTGGACTAATAGTTTCAGTTTTATCTTTTATCACTGTAACTCTATCATAAACACCCATTGTAATATTTTTACTATCACATGCGTCACATTTAAAAACTGGAGCTTCACCTGATATCACTTTTCCGCATATTTCACAATAAGTTCTATTATACTTTCCTAGTTTTGGATCTAATCCATAATTAGATATAAATTTCCTTCCATCCTCGTTTTTTAATGCTTTTACCAATTCCTTAAAACTTATATCATTTACTAAAACCTTATTATACTCTCTAGCAATTTTAGGTAGAGAGTGAGCATCTGAATTTGTAAGAAAAGTTTTATTTTCAAGTTCTGAAATCATATCTGCCATAGAAGTATCTGAACTCAATCCTAATTCTATTGCTAAAACTTTATCATATTTTTCTTTGAAAATTTTTTCTAGTCTATCAGTACAATTCCCATAAAAGCTTTTATGTGGTGTAAAACAATGTGCCGGAATTAATATTCCATTATATTTATGAACTATATCAATAAGCTCATAAGCAGAAATATCTGCTCTTTGAGAACTCAAGGTGATATTTTTTATATGTTTACTCATTTCAGTTGAAAAAGCTTTAATATCTGATAAATGTGGAAAATAGCATAAATTGTGAGCACTTCCACATTGACCATTCAAACCAACTTCAGAAGTTTCAATTTCACTTCCTAATATTATGCAAATTTTGTCTTTGTAAATAATTCCTCCATCTTTAATTTCATATGCATCACCAGTTTTTAAAAATTTTTCTATATCTTCTATTACATAGGGAGATGCACAATCTATTATTCCTACAATATCAATTCCTTTCCTTTCATTACATTCTTTTGCAATATTAGCAAAATTTAATGATTTCGCTGCTGTAATTTTTATAGGTTTATTATTTTCGCTTCTTCCTATATGAACATGTAAATCCGCAAACACTTCGTACATGATTGTTTTCCCCTTTCTACTGCATTTAAAAAATTATCTTTCCAAATTATTATCAGTCATTTGAATCTGTTTATCATATTTTTCTTTTCTTGTTTTAAAATTTTCTAACATGTGGTCAACTGTTACTTCTGAGTTATTTACATCATCTGCTGTTCTTGATATTAAATCAAATAATCTTCCTTTTCCAATCATACAATTATCTCCATTTCTTTATTAATAAACCTTATGAAATCATCCATATATATATTATTGTAAGCTTTCATATTTCTATGTTCTAATAATACAATTGCTTCATCTAGAGGAAATCCTCTTCTTTCTTCTCTATCAACCATCATACCACCTAATTGGTCTACTAATTCTAGAATATCACTTTCTTTTTCTCTTCTTAAATTGTTATTATATCTATTATGTTCTAAACATATTTTGCAAAATCTTTCAGAAAAGCCAAGTTTTTTTAGGTAATCTGCACTTTCTTGAGCATAAGATTTTACTTTATCTAAGCTCTGAGCATCTTGAGTTTTCTTACAATTATATAATAAACATGCTGTAATAACTAAATTTTTATCAACATCTAGATTAGTACTTTCAATAAATAATTTTGCAATCATTGTTTTGAAAACAACAGATTTATCAAAAAAAATTGGTACTTTTTTTGCAACAAACATCATAATATCAATTTTTTTATAGAAATCTTTTTCATTTAAAATATATTCAGAAAACTTTTGCATTTTTTCTCCTTAAAATTTAATTTTCTACATTATATTACATAAAAAAAGAACTTTTCAAGTAATAACTGAAAATTTTTATATATATTTATATTCAAAAACTATAAACTCATATCTTGATTTTTTTTGAATATAATATTATAATCGTAAATAGCGGAAGAATATAATTATAGTCTTCACATGATACTTCTATTAAGGAGATCAAAAATGAAAAAATTTTTTAAAACTTATAAGTCAACACTTATTTTATTAGCTGCAATAATTGTTGGCGCTATCGTTGGGATAGTATTTGGAGAAAAAGCAGCTGTACTTAGTCCTTTAGGAGACATTTTTTTAAATTTACTTTTTGTTGCTATCATTCCTCTTATTTTTGTTAGCATAACTGTATCAATATCTAAAATGAAACAACCTAAAAGACTTGGAAAAATAATGCTTACAACAGTAGGCATATTTATACTTACTTCTTTAGTTGCAGTTTTAATTGGCTTACTTAGCACTTACTCTTTTAATTTAGTTGAGCCTGAAGATGGCGAACAAATCAGAGCTTCTCTTGAAACAGATGAAGAAGCTAATGTTGAAAACGAGGATGTATCATTCTTAGAGAGAACTGTTTCAGTTCTTACTGTTAGTGACTTTTCAGATTTACTTTCAAAAAACAATTTAATTGCATTATTAGTAGTTTCTTTACTAGTAGGTTTAGCAATTAATATGTCTGGTGAAAAAGGTAAACCAGTTCAAGAATTTTTAACATCTGCAAATGAAGTAGTAATGAATTTTATTAAAATAATTATGTATTATGCACCAATTGGACTTGGAGCCTATTTTGCAGCTTTAGTTGGTACATATGGCGCAGCAATTGCAGTTGGTTATGCTAAAACATTTTTTATTTATCTTGTTGTTTCTATACTTTTCTACGTGGTAATTTATACAATCTATGCATATATTGCCGCAGGTTTTAAAGGAGTAAAAGTATTTTGGAAAAATATCATACCATCTACAATTACAGCCCTTGCTACATGTTCAAGTGCAGCGTCAATACCTGTAAACATTGAAACATCAAAAAAATTAGGTGTATCTGATGACATCGCAGAAACATTAATCCCTCTTGGAACAAGTTTCCATAAAGATGGTTCTATTATTGGATCTGTTTTTAAAATTATGTTCTTAGTTTGTTTATTTGGAAGCAGTGTTGGATTTTTTAAAGTATTATTAGTATCATTGCTTGTTACTTTACTTGTAACAGCTGTGCCAATAGGAGGAGGTACAATTTCTGAAATGATGATATTAACAATGATGGGCTTCCCTGTAAATGCATTACCTATTTTAACAATAATTGCAACTATTATAGATGCTCCTGCAACTGTACTTAACGTTGTTGGAGATACGGCATCCTCAATGCTGGCAGCAAGAATCGTAGACGGAAAAAATTGGATGAAAAAATAAATAATAAAAATCTCTGGCAATGCCGGAGATTTTTATTATTTAAAAGATATTTTTTAATCGAAACTTCTCTTTTTCACTTATATGATTTACTAAAAAAATACTAGTATCTATTTCTTCTATACTTCTATCTAGTGTTCCTTCTTCTATTTGAGCCTTCATTCTAACAAATGATGTTTCTATTAAATCTAATTCTGAATGCAAAACTATAAATGCCCATTTTTCTTCTGTTTCTTCCCATTTTCTATATACCTTCTCAACTTCTTTTTTTATTTCTTCTAAATTACTAATATTATTATTTAATTTAACTCTCTCTTTTAAATCTTCTAACATTCCTACTAATTCTTTACTTGTATTTTCTAAATATTTATCTATATATATTGCTCCTCCAATTATAAATATTAAAATAATAAAAATTATTATAAATTCCTTCATATATTATCTTTCCTATCTTTTATTTTTGCTTGACAAAAAAATTGTCCTTTTCCGTCGAAAGTTATAATCAATGCTGATTCTGGTTCAATATCAAATTTATTAGCCTCTTTTTTTAACCAATTGTAGTCTCGCCCTATTGCCTTTAGATTATCATGCATAACCTTACCGTCTACCACTAAATCATATGGAATCCCCTCATATTCTGGAATAATTCCAAAATCTTCTGGTATAGTATTTCTTTTCTCAGGTTTTTGAATAACTGTCACTTGACCGCTTGTTTCTAATATTGCATACTCAACATCTCCAATATTAAAAACATTATTTTGTCTTAATCTTTCTTGCAATTCATTAATTGTAAATTTTTCTTTTCTTAAAGCTGTTTCATCAATTTTCCCTCTATAAATTAATATTGATGGAACTCCACACATTATCTCTCTTACTTTCATACTCTTTAAATTAATAATTGATATAATTAATTGTAATAATAATAATGCTAATATTGGAATAATCCCACTTGATATTGGAACTCCTGTGTCAGACATTGGTATAGTAGCCAAATCCGCTATCATTATTGCAATAACTAATTCGAAAGGTTGCATCTGTCCGAATTTCTCGTTTCCCCATAAGCCTCATAACAATTAAAACCAACAAATATATAATTAGTACTCTAACAAATGTATTTAACATTATCGCTCCCTGGATTGTGTATTTAGTATTTGGTGTTTGGAATTTGGAAAATTTATTATTAACATATACTATTTATTTTTAGAATTTAATATTTTATAATACGATTTTAAAACAAAAAATACAAAAAATACAAAAAAACCAAACACAATTTATTTTATTTTTTGTAAAAATCAAAAAAATATTCATATTGTATATTTTTTTGATTTTTGAAAATAATACAAATATATAGCTTGATTTTGAAAGCAAATTTATATACATTATATAGAAAGGGGAAAATTTTATGAATAATGACTCACATGCTCAAAGCAATAATGGAACTAGTACAGTTTGGCAAATAGTTGGTAGATTTATCACTGCTACAATCGTTTTAGCTATTACAGCTTTCTTTACACCAGGTTTTGCTATTAATAATATTTGGTCTTTAGCAATAGCTGCTGTTGTACTTACTGTTTTAGATTATTTAATAATCAAATTTACTGGTTTAAATGCAAGTCCTTTTGGTAAGGGATTTGTTGGTTTCATTCTTTCAGCTGCTATTCTTTATGTTACACAATATTTTGTAGCTGGATATTCTATATCTTGGCTTGCTGCAATAATAGGTGCTTTAATATATGGAATAGTAGATTATTTAATTCCTGGAAATCAAGAAATGTAGAGAAAAACCGATATAGATATTTAATCTATATCGGTTTTTCTCTAGTCTATAGTAACTGTTACTTTATTTAAATTATCAATATAATTTTCCAAAAACATTTTATTATTCTGTGTTTCTACAATATAATAGTTTTTTCCATCTTCTGTTGCAGAATAAATACCATCTAAAGTACATGGAATCAGTTCGTTACCAGTTTCTAAATTTAACAATCCATATTTATTGTCAATACATATTACTATAGATTCTGGAATATTCTCATTTAAGTTAGGTATAATTACAGTATAATTTATTTCTTTTGCTTTATTTTCAGGATATCCAATAGAGTCATATTCTATATCATTTATAATACTTCCATCATGTTTCATTATTCCATACTTTTCTAATCTTTTTACTTTGTATAACAAAGGATCAAAATTTAAAATCTCAATATTATCGTATTGTAAATTAACTTTTGCCAAGCCATTATTTGTTATAATTCCAAATTTATTATTTGTATTTGATACAATAAAATCTCCCGTATATTCAGAAAAGGTAATCGTATTATATTTGTTCCCTATTATTTCTTCTCCATATAAATTTAGAACTCCATATTTATTATCCTTACTTATTACAATAAATCCATAAGATAAAGTTTTAAGATTTTCTGGTGTATTACTAATAATAAAATTATTCTTACTAAAATCCTCTTTTTTCTGTGAAATCCAATATTCTGGAGACTCTATTACTGTTTGATTATTAGCCTCAGAATAAGTTACAATTAAATTTAAAGCTATATCTAAATCATCTAAAGCTATATATAGATTTTCTGCAGATACTATTATTTTATTTTCTAAATTATAATATTCATAATCTAAATTAGATTTTTCATTTGTTTTATATATTCTTTTAGAATTTGCAAAAAATTGTATTATATTAATTCCATTATCTATATAACCTTTAGTTTTATCTTCTTCTGCAATTTTAAATTCACCATTATAATAATTATACTCTAGAATACTACATATTGATTTTAATGAAATGTACTTTTGACCATATTCATTAACAATAATTTGTATGTTATTAAAATCAATTACATTTCCATTTATAGTAATTGAATAGGGCTTTTGTCCCCCCTCAATAGATAGATAAGCAATTACTCCTCCAATAATAACACATAATACTATTAAAATAATTAATAATGCTAAAACAAGTTTTTGTGCTGGTGTTTTTTTCTTTTTATTTTTATTATCTTGTAATAAATCCATACATACCTCCTAGTCTTTTGTATAACCATATTTTTTATAGAATTCATTTTTGAAATTTAATAAATTATCATTCTCTATTTCTATTCTAACTCTTTCCATGAGTTTAGTCAAGAATCTCAAATTATGAATTGATAATAATCTTACACCTAAAATTTCATTTGCTTTTATTAAATGTCTTATATAAGCCCTTGTATAATTTTTGCAAGTATAACAATCACATTCTGAATCTATTGGTGACCAGTCTTTTTCATATGTAGCATTTCTGACTACAACTTTTCCATTCCATGTCATTGCAGTTCCATTTCTTGCAATTCTAGTAGGAAGAACACAATCACACATATCAATTCCAGCAATAGCAGCCTCAATCAAATAATCTGGTGTTCCTACTCCCATTAAATATCTAGGTTTATCTTTTGGCATAAGTGGAGTTGTATGTTTTAGTATTCTTAAAAACTCATCTTTAGGTTCTCCAACACTTATTCCTCCAATTGCGTAACCCGGAAAATCTAATTTTATTAAATCTTGTGCCGATTTTTCTCTTAAATCTTCATAAAATCCACCTTGTATTATTCCAAATAATGCTTGGTCTTCTCTTTTATGAGCTTCTTTACATCTTGCTGCCCATCTAGTAGTTCTTTCCATTGAATTCTCTGTATATTCGTATGTTGATGGATATGGACAGCACTCATCAAAAGACATTATTATATCTGCACCAAGATTTTCTTCAATTTCCATTACTTTTTCTGGTGAAAAAAAATGTTTACTTCCATCTAAATGAGATTTAAATTCAACACCATCTTCGGAAATTGTTCTTAAATCACTTAAACTAAATACTTGAAAACCTCCGCAATCTGTTAAAATTGGCTTATCCCAATTCATAAATTTATGCAAACCACCCGCTTCTTTTACAAGTTTATCTCCTGGTCTTAAATATAGATGATATGTATTTGATAGTATTATTTGCGCCTTTACATCTTCTTTTAGTTCTTCTGGTGTCAAAGATTTTACTGTTGCCTGTGTTCCTACCGGCATAAAAATTGGTGTTTGAATATCTCCATGTGGTGTATGTATTACTCCTCTTCTTGCACCTGTGCTCTTATCTTCATGTAATAGTTCGTATGTTATTGCTGGTTTCATTACTTTCTCCAATCTTAATTTTTTTCTTTGTAGAGGTCGCACTCCTGGGCAACCCGCAAATAAGTTAAATATTTATTTTTCGGGGTGCCGAAGACTGCGCCCCCTACATTAACAAATAAGCATTGCATCGCCAAAGCTAAAGAATCTATACCTTTCTTCTACTGCTGTTTCATATGCATTCATTATAAAATCCTTTCCTGCAAGCGCTGATACTAGCATGATAAGTGTTGATTCTGGCAAGTGAAAATTAGTTATTAAGTTATCAATGCATTTAAATTTGTATCCTGGATAGATAAAAATATTTGTATCTCCTTCAGTTTCGATAAGCATTCCATTTTCATCTGCTACTGTTTCTAAAACTCTGCAAGATGTTGTTCCAACTGCAATTACTTTATGCCCATTTTTCTTTGCAGTATTAATCTTATCAACATCTTCTTGTTTTATATAAAAATGTTCAGTATGCATCTCATGTTCTTCAATTTTATCAACTTTTACAGGTCTAAATGTTCCAATTCCAACATGTAAAGTTACATTTGCAATAATGATTCCCTTTTCTTTTATTTTCTCTAATAAATCTGGTGTAAAGTGTAAACCAGCTGTTGGAGCAGCCGCTGATCCATCATGTTTTGCATAAACTGTTTGATACCTATCTTTATTCTTTAATTTTTCTGTTATGTATGGAGGTAATGGCATTAAGCCAATTTGGTCTAATATTTCATTAAAAATACCCTCATAGTAGAATTTTACTTTTCTGTTACCATTTTCTAATATTTCCAATATTTCAGCTTCAAGCAGACCATCTCCGAAAGTAACTTTTGCTCCTGTTTTTAATTTTTTACCTGGTCTTACCATAACCTCCCAAATATCCTTTTCTAGTTGTTTTAAAAGTAAAAACTCTACATGAGCTGGTTCATGTTCAGTAGTTAAATTAATTTTCACTCCATAAAGTCTAGCAGGTATTACTTTTGTATTATTTATTACTAAACAATCACCTGGATTCAAATAATCTATTACATTCTTAAAAATTTTATGTTCTATTGTTTGTGTGGTTCTATTTAATACCATTAATCTAGATTCATCTCTATTTTCTAATGGATGTTGTGCTATTAATTCTTTTGGTAAATTGTAATTGAAATCTGATACTTTCATTTTTTGTTTCCTTCCATTCGTAGGTGCAGTGTTCTCCCCCCCTGTACCACGGGTGGACGTGGAAGTCCTCCCCTACAATTTATATTACATCTGCTATCACGTTAAATAAGCTTTTTATTTCTTCTATTATATTACTAGGTTCTTTACTAAAATCTATTTCTATTGTAAATTTAAAATTATTTTTATGAGTTGGTTTTAAAATAAATACTTTCTCATTTATTCCTATATATTCATGTGTTGATTTATCTAATATTTCAGAACTCAAATAAGCTTGGTACCAATTTTTAAGACCATTTATGCCTCCTTCTTCATATCCATAATTTGAATAACTATGTAAATTTGGTACATCAAATCCATATTCTTGTGACGTTCTTTCTAAAGTATGTAAAAACTCATGTATAAATACCTCTTCTGGAAAAACATTTATTCTATAGTCATATTTATAAATATAGTTACTATCATCATTAGATATTCTAATATTTGAAAACCCTATACCATACAAATCCATACTTCCGAAGTCCAACCCAATTAGCTACTGGTATTTCTTTTTCACTATCACCCATCTTTACTACTGCAAATATATAATCATAGTCATTTTCTAAAACAATATCCTCAATCATATTATTTACATCGTATGGGTCAAAATAATACTTATGCTCTTCTGAATAAGAAATAGTTCTAAGCGGTTCTTCTATATTGTAAACATCATAATCAACCTGTAGTTTTTCATTACTCATAGTTTCACATGTAGATTCAAACCTTGCCATATCACTTTTTACGGTTTCAATTTCTGATAAAGACATCGAAAAATTCACTCTTTTACCATTAATTTCTACATCTGTATTTTCAAAAATAAAGCATGCAACTTTCCAATTTGAATCTTTTACTTTTAAACCTTTTTCTAATTTAAAATCTGAAAACCATGCAGTACCCTCAGCAGTTCCTGAATTTCCTCCCAATCTAAAACCTATTTTTAAACTTGTTCTATTTTTAGAATTGAACATCAACTCTACTTTCTGCCAATCAGTTGTACCAGTAATACTCTTTGAAATTTCTGATGACTCTATTATAGAAATACAAGCACCTCCATCAGTATTAATTGCAGATGGTATAACATTTTCTGTTTTTATCATACAAGTTACTCTATATGGAGTATTAGGTTCTACCTCTATTTCTTTATAAAAGGCTGCATCATTTTGTTCAGGTGACACTATTCTATAAGTGTCATAATCTAAATATTTAATATTTGCATCTCTTTTAAATTCAGAAATTCCAATTGTTGATTCAGCTTTTATAAATCCATTAAAATAATGTGATTTATAAATACCAAATAAAAAATATATTATAAATAACATAATAATCATAAATATCCATGAAGGAATATTACTTTTTTTCATTAGCATTCACCTTTTTAATTATTCTTTTTAAGGCTTGTTGTCTTTCGAGTACAATATTATGGCCACAACCTTTGCATTTAAATTTAAAATCTACACCTATTCTTGTTATTTCCCATTGTTTATTTCCACATGGATGTGGTTTTTTAAATTCTACAATATCTCCTATTTTATATTCCATATTAATTCCTTTTTTATTTAACCATTATCTTTCAACGTCCGCCAAATCTCGTCGGTGTTATATGTTTTTAATGTGAGGGCGATTAAAATCGCCCCTACATTATCATAATTTAAATTTATTTTGTTATTTTGTTTATTCTTTCTTTTATACTTTCTTCACCCAACACTTGCATTATTTCGTATAGATCTGGCGTATTGCTTCTTCCTGTTAGTGCTACTCTTATAACTGTACTTATATCCCCAACATGGCCTTTATATTTTTCTGGTTCTTGTTTATATTGTTTTACTTCTCTTGCATAACCCTTTTCTTCTGCAAGATCTTTTATTTTATCAAACCATGTTTGTTTATTATCGTTTATATTAAAGTATTTTTCTATATATGATTTTAATATATCATTTATTTCTTCTTTATCAGCTACTTTTTGAAATTCATAAATATCATTATTCTCAAATTTTTCATCATACATATAAATAATAGTATTCTTTATATCTGACCATTTTGATATATCTTTTCTTGGTTTTATATTTCCTCTTTCAATTCCAAGTACTTTTAAAGAATATTCTTTATCTTCTAATAATTCCTTTAATTCTGAATCATATCTTTCTGACCAATCAAATGCTTCATCATATATTTTCTGTGCATCAAATTTGCAAATTACATTTTTAGATACGTCTAATAACTTTACCATATCAAATACAGCACCGCTCACACTCATTTTATTTAATTGAAGCTCGAATTCATCAATTGATTTATCTGGATTTGATCTTCTCCATGGTTCAAATGTTGAATTTGCAATATTAAGTAAATACTCTACTACAGCCTCTTTTGGAATTCCTTCTTCACTATAATAGCTTACTGCTGCTTCTGGATCTTTTCTCTTACTTATTTTTCTTTTATTTCCATTTTCATCTTTCATTATTGTAGATGTATGCGCGTATTTTGGAGCTTTAAACCCTAAAGCATAAAACAATTCTAAATGAAGCGGAAGTGATGATAACCACTCATCTCCTCTTATTACATGTGTTACCCTCATCAAATGATCATCAACTGCATGCGCAAAGTGATATGTTGGTAGTCCATCGGCTTTTATTATTACAATATCTTGGTCATTTTCTGGGAACTCAAGATTTCCTTTTATAACATCTTTATGTTTAATTTTTCTATCTTCTCTACCTTGAGATTTAAATCTTATAATAAATTTATCACCATTTTTTATTTTCTCAGCCACTTCATCAATTGGCATGGTTCTGCATTTTGCCCATAAACCATAGTATCCTGGTCTTATTTTCGCTGATTCTTGTTTTGCTCTTATTTCATCTAAATCTTCTGGTGAACAAAAACATGGATATGCTAGTCCTTTTTCTATTAAGCTTTTTGCGAAAGCTTGGTAAATATCTTTTCTTTCGCTTTGTTTATATGGTCCATAAACACCTTTTTCATCTGTTTCTGAAATCATACCTTCATCTGGAACTATTCCAAAATCCGCTAATCCATTTACTATTTGTAAAATTCCATTTTCAATTTCTCTTTTTTGGTCTGTATCTTCAATTCTTAAAATAAATGTTCCATTACTTTGTTTTGCTAATTTTCTATCTACTATACTTCCAAAAAGACCACCAATATGTATAAAACCTGTAGGGCTTGGTGCAAATCTAGTAACCATAGCACCTTCTTCTAAATTTCTTACAGGATATTTTTCTTCATAATATTCTATTGGTTTTGCATCTGGAAAAATTAAATCTGCTAATTCTTTATAATCCATAATAATTATCACATTCCTTTCATTTCTAGCTTTTATATTATACTATTAGATTGGTAAAAAGTAAAGAAAAAAAGGAGATTTTGTTAATTACAAAATCTCCTTTTTTCTAATTATTATTTACTTATTTGGGCTTGTACTGCTGTTATTGCAACAACCCCAACTATATCTTCTGCTTTGCATCCTCTTGATAAATCGTTTACTGGTTTTGCTATTCCTTGGCATATTGGTCCATAAGCTTCAGCTTTTGCAAGTCTTTCTACTAATTTATATCCAATATTTCCTGCTTCTAATTCTGGGAATATTAATACATTCGCATGTCCTGCAACTTTACTATTTGGTGCTTTACTTGCTGCTATTTCTGGAACAATAGCTGCATCTAATTGCATTTCTCCATCTAGCATTAATTCTGGTGCACTTTCTTTTGCAATTTTTGTTGCTTCTTGTACTTTTGTTACTTCATCTGCTTTAGCACTTCCCATTGTAGAATATGAAAGCATTGCAACTTTTGCCTTTTCTCCTACTAAGTTTTCAAAACTTTTTGCAGTAGAAAGAGCAATTTGAGCTAATTCTTCACTATTTGGATTTTGATTTAAACCACAATCACCAAAGAAAAATAATCCATTTTCTCCAAACTCACAATTTGGAACATCAATTGCAACAAATGTAGATACTAATTTTGTTCCTGGTGCTGTTTTTATTATTTGAAGTGCTGGTCTTAAAGTATCTGCTGTTGAGTGTGCTGCACCAGATACTAATCCATCTGCTTTTTCTAATTTAACCATCATCATACCAAAATAAACTGGATTTAATATCAATTCTTTTGCTTGTTCTTCTGTCATTCCTTTGGCTTTTCTTAATTCATAAAGAGTATTTGCATAAGTCTCTTTTTCTCCAGACTTTTCAGGGTCTATTACTTTTGTATCACCTAAGTCAATATTATTTTCATTTAAAATTTTATTTACCTCTTCCTCATTTCCTATAAGTATAACCTTTGCGAACTTCTCCTTATTTATTATTTCAGCAGCTCTTAAAACTCTTACATCTGTCGCTTCTGGTAATACTATTGTTTTTACATCATTACTTGCTTTTTCTTTTATTCCATTAATAAAATTCATCTTATTTCACCTTTCCTGTTAATTTTTTTAACAATAAGCCAAACGCAGGGGCATATATATTTTATTTTTAGAGTGATTCCGGGGTGACCGCCTTAGAAAATGTTTGAACAAAGTGAATTACATTTTCTTGGATGGGGCAGCGATAAAAATACAAATATATATGCCCCGATGAGATTTGGCGGTCAGTAAAATTATATATTAAAAAAATACGTCGCTTCCATATCTGCCTCATGCAATAATAAAGCAAATGGATACTTAGTAAATGCTTGTCCTAATGTTCCATATAATTCTTTTGGCTCAGAAAATCCCATATGCCAACGAATAGCATATTTTTCATTGTTAGTTAATTTTATATATTCTGTAAGCATCATTACAGATTTTTCTCCATGTCCATATGGTATTGTATCTTCAATTGTATAATATGGAACTTTCTCCCATACTCCCAAACTATTTTTAGCATTTCTATAATCAATTTTATAGAAATTAGTTTTACAAATATCATGTAAAAGTGCTGATATTATTATAGTTTCTTCTGGAATATCTAAACATGCAATTTTTACTTTATCTTTTAATATTTCATATACTTTAAAACTATGTTCTGAAAGTCCTCCTTCATGGTCACCATGGAATCTTGTACTTGCTGGTGCTTTAAAAAAGTCTGATTTTTCCAAAAAGTCTATTAAATTATCCATACCTTCTCTATTTGTAGA
The DNA here is from genome assembly GCA_045593405.1 of Clostridia bacterium. Taxonomy (GTDB): domain Bacteria; phylum Bacillota; class Clostridia; order TANB77; family CAG-508; genus UMGS1933. Next base: position 61,058 of record JAZNWN010000001.1, on the reverse strand, counting down.
TTTTAATAATTCGATTATTGTTTCTTTCATTAGTTTATTCCTTTCTAATTTTTATTTATTGTAGGGGGTGGACTTCCACGTCCGCCCGCGGGCAGGGATGGAACCCTGCCCCTACATTACCTTATATTTAATTTTTTAATCAATTCCCTAAATGCTTTTTCTCTATGTGTTTGCTCTTTTTCTTCGTCTGACATATCATTCATGACTTTATCTGAACCTTCTGGTATAAATACTGGGCAAAATGTAAGTCCTCCCATTGTACCAATTTCTTCTGCTATGCTACCTGTGGTTATTCCTTTTGCTACAATCACTTCTCCATTTGGAAGTAATGCAGTTAGAACACAAACAAATTCAGCTGTTCTTTTTTCTTTAGGTATATTTTTCATTTCATTTAGTAATTTATTTAATGTCACTTCTTGAGGTGCATGATCACCTGCATATCTGGCACTATAAATTCCAGGAGCTCCATGTAGAGCTTCTACACATAATCCCGCATCATCTGTAATTATAATTTCTTTTATATTATTTTTATCACAGAATTCTTTTACAGCTTTTGCTTTTATCATAGAATTTTCTTCAAATGTCATTCCATTTTCTTCTATTTCTTCATTAAAACCAATATCTTTTAATGAAAGGATTTCTGCATTTATTCTATGATTCTTAAATAGTGTTTTTATTTCCTGTTCCATATATTATTTTCATTGTTATATTCTCCCTTTGTAGGGGTCGGTCTTGACCGACCCGAAAATAATTATATTTGTTATTTAGCGGGCTAGTCAAGACCAGCCCCTACGGTTTATAGAATGTTTTTTAAAATTTCATATAATTTATGTGTTGGTAAACCTTGTACTGTTGTAATATTTCCTTCTAATTTTTCTACAAATACACAAAATGGACTAGCTAGTTCATAAGCACCTGCTTTTTCATATGGATTTCCTATTTCAATCCAATGTAAAATTTCCTCTTTAGTCATATCTTTAAAAAATACTTTTGTTGTATCGTAATCTAAATATTCTTTATATTCTCCATTTTGTTCTACTAGAACACAAAGGCTTGTAATTGCTGTATGGTAAGTATTTTTTAATTTGTTTAACATGTTTATTGCTTCTTGTTTATCTTTTGGTTTTCCCAAAACCTCATTATTTTTTAAAACCATTGTATCTGAACCTATAACTACTCTATCACCTTCAGTTTGATTAAAAACAGTTTTTGCTTTTATATATGCTAATCTTTTTGATTGTTCCTCTAGGCTTAAACCTTCTTCAAATGTTTCATCAGCATTACTAACTAATATTTCAAATTCAAATCCCATTTGCTTTAATAGTTCTTTTCTCATGGGAGATTGGGAAGCTAAAATAATTTTCATAATTCCTCCAAATTTTCCATTTTGTAGGGGCTAGTCTTGACTACCCCTCGGGTCGGTCAAGACCGACCCCCTACGCAAAAAACATTCACTAATACTGTATTCCCCAAACAACAAGATGTTTTGCAGGGTTACCACATACAATACATTTATCATCAATATGCTCATGGTTTTCTATAATACATCTAGATTTTGTTCCTTTTATTTCTTTCATTTTTAGTTCACAATTTTCATCTCCACACCACATTGCTTTTACAAATCCAGGTTTTGTATTCATTATTTCTTCTACTTCTTCTAATTTGTGGCATTCATATGTTAGTTCTTCTCTTCTTTTTAATGCATTATTATAAAGATTTTCTTGGATTGTATCTAATAGGTTTTTAGTATATTCTACAACATTTACATCTAATGTTTCTACTAGTTTTTCTCTAGTATCTCTTCTTGCAAATGTTATTTTATTTTCAGCTAAATCTCTTTCTCCAATTTCAATTCTTACTGGTATTCCATTAACCTCTGCTTCTGCAAATTTAAATCCTGGAGATTTTTCTGAATTATCTACATATGCAGTAACTCCTGCATCTAATAATTCTTCACAGTATTTATTGCAAAGTTCAACAACTTGCTCAGATTTTCCAATTGGAACTAAAACAACCTGTCTAGGTGCAATTTTAGGTGGTAATATTAATCCATTATCATCACTATGTACCATTATTAAACCACCAATCATTCTTGTTGAAACTCCCCAAGATGTTTGATATACATATGATTGCTCGTTATTTCTATCTGTAAAAGATATATCATATGCTTTAGAAAATTTTTGTCCAAAATAATGACTTGTTCCAGACTGAAGAGCCACACCATTATACATTAAAGCTTCTACAGTAAGTGTATATTCAGCTCCTGCAAATTTTTCCTTTTCAGTTTTTCTTCCTGTCATAACTGGAATTGCAAGATATTCTTCAAAAAATCTTTTATATACATTTAACATATTGTATGTTTCTTCCTCAGCCTCTTTTTGTGTTTCATGAATTGTATGTCCTTCTTGCCATAAAAATTCTCTACTTCTCAAAAATGGTCTTGTTTCTTTTTCCCATCTTAGAACATTACACCATTGATTATATTTTATTGGTAAATCTCTATGTGATTTTACAACTGAGCTATAATAGTCACTGAATAATGTTTCAGAAGTCGGTCTAATACACATTCTTTCTTCTAACTCTTTTTGTCCTCCAATTGTAACCCAAGCAACTTCTGGTGCAAATCCATTTATTAGTTCTCCTTCTTTTCTCATTAAATTTTCTGGTATAAGCATTGGCATACAAATATTTTGATGTCCTGTTTCCTTAAACATTTTATCTAATGTTTTTTGTATTTGCTCCCAAATTGCATAACCATTTGGTTCTATTACCACGCATCCTTTAACATTTGAATATGATGCAAGTTTTGCTGCTTTAACTATATCTGTATACCAAGCTGCAAAATCTTCGTCTCTACTTGTAATTGATTTGTTTTTCATAATTTATATCTCTCCTTTTAATTTTATATAATATTGTTTATTACTCTCTCTAAAAAATTAACTTAATTGTGTTTTGTGTTTTGTTTTTTGAATTTTGTAAATATTTTTATATTATAATCATTACTAAAGTCCAAATACCAAACACCAAATACTATCTATACGGGTGTGTTGTACAATAATTCGGCAGATTATCTACCCAAAAATATTCTTCATAAGTATTCCAACAACGTGTTGTTGCTAGCATTCCTGTTGATTTACATACCTTATATATAGCAACTCCATCTGGCATTTTAAATGTTGCATCTTCAAGACCTTCATGTAATTTATGCATTACACCCGACCACAATAATCCTGCAGGATTTGTAACCCCATAAGAGTCAACAGTTTCATTATAATCATATCCAAACCATGTTGCAGCTGTATAATATGGTGTAAATCCACAAAGCCATCTATCAAAATCTTCATCAGTTGTTCCAGTTTTTGCTGCTACATCTATTCCTTCTATTGCACAATTTCTTGCTGTACCTTTACTTCCTACTACTGGTTGCATAAGTAAGTTTTGTAATACATAAGCATTTGGTTCTGTAAATACTCTTCGTTTTTCTTGTTTTACCTGAATCACTACATTCCTCTTAGAATCTGTAACTTTTGTATAAAATGTTGGCTCTATATATTCTCCACCATTAGCAATTGTTGCATATGCTCCTGCCATTTCTAACGGGCTTATTCCTAAGTCTAAACCTCCTAATGCTAGTGCTAAATCATTATCATTCTCAGTTAAAGTTGTAACACCCATTTTTATTAAATATTCTTTTGATTTATCTGTTGTTAAATCTTGCATAATCTTTACAAAAGGTATATTTTGAGACGTTTCTAATGCTTGTCTAATATTTATATTTCCTCTATAATAATTATAATTCTTTGGAGTATATGCTTCTCCTGTTTTCAAGGTAAATGTTGTTCTTGTATCACTATATATAGAAGCTGCTGTAATAATTCTTTCTTGCATTGCAGGTCCAACAACTGCTATTGGTTTCATGGAAGAACCAGTTTGTCTTGTACTTTGTGTTGCTCTATTAAATCCTCTTGATACTGTTTTTTCTCCAAGTCCTCCAACACACCCTACTACATAACCTGTTGCATGGTCTATTACTACCATTGCAGCTTGTGTTGTTTCCCCTTCTCTATTCTTTGAAGGTTTCATATAATCTGAATTATTAAAATCTTGCTCCATCATAGTTTGTATTGATGTGTTTTGTGTTGTATATATTGTAAATCCACCTGAATATACATAGCTTTTTGCAAGTTGTATTGAAAGATTATTTTTTTCAGCAACTTCTTCAATAATTTGATTTAATGCTGCATCAGTATGGTAGGAATAAAGTGTACTTACTTCATTTCCTCTTTCAAATTCTAAACCTCTATTAGTTTCTGCTAAAGCCTTATTATACTCCATCTGTGATATAGCTTCAGTTTCTAACATTTTATTTAAGACAGTTATTGTTCTATTTTTTATAAGCTCCTCATTATCTAAACCTTCAAAAGGATTATAGCTGTTTGGTGAATGAGTTATTCCTGCTAAATATGCACATTGTGAAAGTGAAAGTTCAGATGCACTTTTATTAAAATAATATTGCGCTCCTAATTCTACACCATATACATCTCCACCAATGAATATTATATTTAAATATTTTTCCAAAATATCCTCTTTTGAAAACTGCTGTTCTAACTCATATGCCAATATCCATTCCTTTATTTTTCTTTCTACTGAATCTTCTCTATTATTTGTTATGTTTTTTACTAATTGTTGAGTTATTGTACTTCCTCCGAATGAAGAATATCCTTCATTTCTTATGTAATTTATAATTGCATTTGCGGTTCTTTTTATATCTATTCCATAATGTTCTTTAAATCTTTCGTCTTCAATAGAAATATACGCTTTTGGCAAAAAATCCGACATTTCTTGTAATGTAATCATCTCTCTTTTTTCATCCGCATTTAAAGTAGCCAAATAATTACCATCAATATCTAATACTACAGAGTTTGCAAAATCAGTATTTAATCCTAGCATTAATTTATTAATATCTTCATACACTGTAGTATACATGTTTTTTAAGTATAAAAACACCAATGTCTCAGCAATTAGCACACCAATTAGCAGTAATATTATTAAAATTAATATTACTTTTAATAATATTACAGATATTTTTCCTGCTATATGTTTTTTTTTCTTTTTTACTACATATGTTATTGGTTGTTTATTCATTATATTTCTATACCTCATATATTATAAACTTAATAAATGTGTTGCAATTTGGAAATAAATTACTAAACTTAAAGCATCTATTATTGTAGTTATAATTGGACTAGCCATAACAGCAGGATCTAATTTTATCTTTTTTACCAAAATTGGTAAAGAACATCCTACTATTTTTGAAATTATTATCGTTATAAGCAATGTTAAACTTACTACAGCAGCAACAATAAATGTCACTTTGTCTACTAGCATTAGCTTTGCAATATTTACAATTGCAAGAGTAAGTCCACAAAGTATTGCCACTCTTAGTTCTTTCCAAATAACTTTCCATGTATCTTCAAATTCAATATCACCTAATGATAAACTACGAATTATTGTAACACTTGCCTGACCTCCTGCATTACCAGCAGAACCCATAAGCATTGGTATAAATGATGTTAAAATTACATATGCTGTTAAAGCTTCTTCATAAACTTGAATTATTTTTCCTGTAAATGTAGCTGAAAGCATAAGTATCATAAGCCAAGGAATTCTCGCTTTCCATGTTTCAAAAATACCTGTTTTTAAATAAGTTTTATTGCTTGTAGGGTTAATAGCAGCCATTTTTTCGATATCTTCTGTATTTTCTTCTTGTAATACATCCACAATATCGTCAATTGTAATAATTCCAACCATTCTATTTTCACTATCAACAACTGGCATTGCAGCCAAATCATATTTCTGGAACATTTTAGCTGCTTCTTCCTGATCCTCTGTTGTTTTACAAGATATTACATCAGTTTGTACAATATCTTTAACTAAATCATTTTCGTTTGCACAAATAATGTCTTTTAAATGAATATATCCAATTAATTTTCTTTCTACATTTACTACAAAACATGTGTTAACTGTTTCATAATATTCCATTTCTTTTCTTAATTTTGCAATTGCTTGTTTTATAGTAAGCTCTTCTTTTAGTTCTGCATATTCTACAGTCATAATACTTCCTGCAGAATTTTCTGGATATTTTAATAATTTATTTATATCGTTTCTAGTATCAGTTGTACATTTTTTTAATAATCTTTTAACTACGTTAGCTGGCATTTCTTCAAGTAAATCAACTGCATCATCAGTATACATTTCATCTAATAATGAAACTGCTTCTTTATCGCTTAACAAACCGATTAATTCAGTTTCATGTTCTACTGGCAAATATGCAAAAACCTCTGCCGCTTTGTCTTTATTTATTAATCTAAAAACTTTTACAATTTCTTTTGAGTCTATATCTTCTAGTAACTCAGCAACATCTGAGCTATTTAATTTGTTTAATTCTACTTTTGCTGCTTTATATTTCTTTTCTTCAAGTAATTCTTCTACTCTTTCTAGCATAATAAACCTCCATTTTTGATAATATTAAATTAAATTTAAATTCTAAATTACATCGCGGACACGGTTCCATACCATCACCTCATTTTGGTTTATTTTCTAACTAAGATATTATACCATATGTTACCAGTTTTGTTCAAGGTTATGAAAGGTATTTTTTGGCAATATTTTTATGTCTTATGTGTTTTGTATTTCGTTTTTTGTTTTTGGATTATTCTTGTAAAGTCAGACTCAAAAGCAAAATACCAAATACCAAATACATAACACAAAAAATGAGAGTATTTCTACTCTCATTTTTTTAATTTATAATTATTTATTATTTAATGCTGCTTGTGCTGCTGCTAAACGAGCAATTGGAACTCTAAATGGTGAGCAAGATACATATGTTAATCCTACTTTGTGGCAGAATTCAACACTTGATGGTTCTCCACCGTGTTCACCACATATACCAAGTTTAATATTTGGTCTTGTAGTTCTTCCTTTTTCTGCTGCCATTTTTACTAATTGTCCAACACCATTTTGATCTAATTTTGCGAATGGATCTGATTCATATATTTTTGCTTTATAGTAAGCATCTAAGAATTTACCAGCATCATCTCTTGAGAAACCAAATGTCATTTGTGTTAAGTCATTTGTTCCAAATGAGAAGAATTCTGCTTCTTCAGCTATTTCATCAGCTGTTAAAGCTGCTCTTGGTATTTCTATCATTGTACCAATATGGTATTCGATATCTGATCCTTTTTCTTTTTTAACTTGTTCAGCTGTTTCTACAACAACATCTTTAACAAATTTTAATTCTTTCTTTTCTCCAACTAATGGAATCATTATTTCTGGAACTATATCGTATCCATCTTCTTCTTTAACTTCAATAGCTGCTTCCATTAATGCTCTTGTTTGCATTTTAGCTATTTCTGGATATGTTACAGCAAGACGGCATCCACGATGTCCCATCATTGGGTTAAATTCGTGTAAATCTGCACATTTTTGTTTTAAGTGTTCAACTGTAACTCCCATATCATTTGCTAATGCTTTTATATCTTCTTCAGCTGTTGGTAAGAATTCATGTAGTGGTGGATCCAAATAACGAACTGTCATTGGTAATCCTTTTAATTCTTTATACATAGCTTTGAAATCACCTTTTTGGAAAGGTATTAATTGATTTAAAGCTTCTTCTCTAGCTTCAACTGTTTCAGAAAGAATCATTTTTCTTATTTTTGGAATTCTTTCTTCATCAAAGAACATGTGCTCTGTTCTACATAATCCGATACCTTCTGCTCCTAATGCTACAGCATTTTTAGTATCTCTTGGGTTATCAGCATTTGTTCTAACTTTTAGAGTTCTAAATTCATCTGCCCATCCCATTATTCTTCCAAAGTTTCCGCTTACACTAGCTTCAACTGTTTTTATATCACCTTTATAGATTTTTCCAGTTGTTCCATCTAAAGAAATGTAATCTCCTTCATGGAAAGTATATCCACCAAGTTCAAATTCTTTAGCTTCTTCATTCATTTTGATATCTCCACAACCAGATACACAGCAAGTACCCATACCACGAGCAACAACTGCAGCGTGAGATGTCATACCACCACGAACAGTTAATATACCTTGTGCAGCTACCATACCTTCAATATCTTCTGGTGTTGTTTCTAAACGAACAAGTACTACTCTTTCTCCTTTTCCACCTTTTCCAAGTTCTTTTGCTTCTTCAGCTGTAAATACTACTTTACCTGCTGCTGCACCTGGAGATGCTGGAAGAGCTTCACCAATTACTTCTCCTGCTTTTAAGCTATCTTTATCAAATGTTGGGTGTAATAATTGATCTAAAGATTTAGCTTCTATTCTTAAAACAGCTTCTTCTTTAGTTATCATTCCTTCGTCAACTAAATCACAAGCGATTTGAATAGCTGCTGGAGCTGTTCTTTTACCATTTCTTGTTTGTAAGAAATATAATTTTCCTTCTTGGATTGTGAATTCCATATCTTGCATATCTCTATAGTGATTTTCTAGTTTGTTTGCTATTTTCATGAATTCTTCATAGCATTCTGGTAAATCTTCTGCAAGTTTTGTTATTGGTTGTGGTGTTCTAACACCTGCAACAACGTCTTCACCTTGAGCGTTGATTAAGTATTCACCATATATTCCTTTTTCACCTGTTGATGGGTTTCTTGTAAATGCAACACCTGTTCCAGATGTTTCTCCCATGTTACCGAAAACCATTGCTTGAACGTTAACAGCTGTTCCCCAATCACCTGGGATATCATTCATTCTTCTATAAACAATTGCTCTTGGGTTGTCCCAGCTTCTAAATACAGCCTTAACAGCTCCCATTAATTGTTCTACTGGTTCTTGTGGGAATTCTTCACCATTCATTGCGTTTTTGTAAACAGCTTTAAATCTATTTACTAATTCTTTTAAATCTTCTACAGTTAATTCTGTATCGAAATGAACTCCTTTTTCTTCTTTTAATTCATCAATAATTTTTTCGAAGAAAGATTTTGGAACTTCCATAACAACATCTGAATACATTTGAATAAATCTTCTATATGAATCATATGCAAATCTTGGATTTCCAGTTTTTGCAGCGAACCCTTCAACTGCTACATCATTTAAACCTAAGTTTAATATTGTATCCATCATACCAGGCATTGATGCTCTAGCACCACTTCTTACTGATACTAATAATGGATCTGAAGTATCTCCAAATTTTTTACCTTGCATTGCTTCTAATTCTTTTAATGCAGCAAAAATTTGATTTTGAATTTCTTCATTAATTGTTTTACCATCCTTGTAATATTCTGTACATGCTTCTGTTGAAACTGTAAAACCTTGTGGGATTGGTAAACCTAAATTTGTCATTTCTGCTAAGTTAGCACCTTTACCACCTAGCAATTCACGCATATCTGCGTTACCTTCTTTAAAAAGGTATACGTATTTTTTGCTCATAAACAAACCTTCTTTCTTTTTTCTTTTTTTAACCGTGTGATATTATATATCAAAAAAAAATAAAAATCAACTTTTTTTTAATAAAATTGTAGAAATGCCAATATTTAAAAATATATCTTCGAAACACGGGCGATTAAAATCGCCCCTACATTTGCAAAAATTTATATATTATGTTAAAATACTTATGTTAACAATTGAACCTCTTTATACTTATTATGCAATACTAAATTTAAAGAAAGGGGCAAAATCATGGAACAACAGATTAAGTATGTACATATGAAAGAAGGTGGATATCATCTTGTAGATGATATTCAGAAAATCACTTCTGAAATGAATCGTAAGGGTTTTAAGCTGACTGCTTTATCTTGTACAGCTGGTGCTGCATACGAAAAACACAATGCTTACTTAGTTTTTACCAAGGAGTAATCAAAATTCCATGAGGTTCATTTGAACAAAAAAATACCTTGACACATCATTATTATGAAGTGTTAAGGTATTTTTATTTATTGATTTTCTGTTATTGCATTTCTTGCTAATTCATCACATCTATTATTAAATTCATTATCACTATGTCCTTTTACTTTTATAAATTCAACTTCATGTTGTTTTACTAATGCATATAATTCTAGCCATAGTTCTTTATTTTTTACTGGTTCTTTTTTTGAGTTTTGCCAGTTTTTCTTAATCCAATTTTCTATCCAATGCTGATTAAATGCATTTACTACATACGCGCTGTCACTATAAATTTGAACATTACAAGGTTCTTTTAATAATTTCAGGCCTTCTATTACAGCTGTTATTTCCATTACATTATTAGTAGTATCTTTTTTATATCCACTTATTTCTTTTTTTGAATCTTTATACATAAGTATTGTTCCCCATCCTCCTGGACCTGGGTTTCCAGAACATGCTCCATCTGTATAGATTATAACTTCTTTGTTCATAATATTTCTCCTTTATTTATGCTTCGATGACCTTGCAAGAAACCTCCTTTAACAAGGGAGGTGGCATCCGAAGGCTGACGGAGGGTTCTTAAAACTCCTTAGAAAGAACCCCCAGTCACCTAACGGTGACTGCCCCCTTATTAAAGGGGCTCTCTTGCCATTTCTTCGAAGTATTTATCTAATCTCTTGCGATAACATTTTGTTTATGATATTATATCAGTAAATAATTTACAAATGCAATAATTTAGGAGTTTTTTATGGATAAAATATTAGGAATAGTAAGTGAATATAATCCATTTCATTTAGGTCATTTATATCATTTAAAAGAATCTAAAAGAATTATTAAACCTGACTATACAGTTGCAATTATGAGTGGTAATTTTGTAGAACGTGGAGATACAGCAATTATAGATAAATGGTCTAGAGCTGAAATGGCCTTAAAAAATGGTGTTGATTTAGTAATTGAATTACCTTTAGTGTATAGTATTTCAAGTGCTGAAAATTTTGCTATGGGAGCTATAAAAATTTTAAATAGCTTAAACATGGATACTACTATTTCTTTTGGAAGTGAATCTGGAAACATTTCTGTTTTAAATGAAATTGCAAAAGTTTTAGTTCAAGAACCACCAGAATATTTATCTATACTAAATCATGAGCTTTCCTTAGGAGTATCATTTCCAAAAGCACGTGAACATGCTCTTTTAATGTATTTAAATGATATTCGCAAATATGCAAATATACTTTCTGAATCTAATAATATTTTAGGAATAGAATATTTGAAAGCCATACAAAAACAAAAAGCTAGATTAAGTGCAGTTACAGTTACAAGAAAAGGATCAAAATATAATAGTACTGATCTAGAAGATTTTTATCCTAGTGCAACTGCAATTAGACAAGGGATTGCAAATGGTGAAAATCTTGAAAAATGTATGCCAAAAGCTTCTTATAAAATTTTGCAAGATAAAATTTCAAAAAATGAATTCGTTCCCGGAATTGCTACTTTTGAGCAAGCAATTCTATATAAATTAAGAACTATGAGTACCCAAGAAATATCAATCCTCCCTGATGTTTCTGAAGGTTTAGAAAATAAAATTAAAAAAGCCTCTGACTCTTGTAATACATTAGTAGATTTAACTAATATGATTAAATCAAAAAGATATACCATGACAAGAATTAATAGAATTTTATTATACGTTTTATTAAACATTACTAAAAAAGATATTGAAGATTCTTATAAAGTTCTTCCCTACATCCGTGTACTTGGAGTAAATCAAAAAGGAAAAGAGCTACTATCTAAAATATCAAAAACAAATAAGAAATTGAATATTGTTACTTCTCCTAAGAAATTTTTAGATACAAATAAAAATAAAATATTAAAAAAAATGCTTGAGAAAGATATGTTTGCAAGCAATATTTATACTTTGGGTTACAAAAAAAATCCAAAAGCAAATTTGGATTTAACAAATAAATTGATTACATTATAAATTTGTAGGGGCTGGTCAAGACCAGCCCGTTATGATTATAATATATTTATTTTCGGGTCGGTCAAGACCGACCCCTACACAAAATTCTATTCTTCCCAATTATGAAATACTTCTATTACATCATCTAATTCATCTAATTTTTCTAGTAATAATTCCATTCTTCTTACTCCATTTTCATCTAATGAAACATATGTACTTGGAACCATTTGAATTTCTGCTTGTGCAAATGTTAATCCATTAGTTTCTAAAGCTTCTCTTAATGTAGAAAACTCTGCTGGATCAGATGTTATTTCATAGATTTCTTCGTCTGTTTCCATGTTATCTGCACCATTATCTAAAGCAAGCATCATTAAATCATCTTCACTTAAAGTTGTTGATGTTTTTTCAATTACAATAACACCTTTTCTTTCAAACATATAAGAAACACATCCTGCTGTTCCTAAGTTTCCACCAAATTTATCAAATACATGTCTTACATCTGCTGCTGTTCTATTTTTATTATCTGTTGATGCATTTACAATTACAGCAACACCATTTGGTCCATATCCTTCATATGTAATTTCTTCATAATTTTCACTGTTATTTGCTCCTGCTGCTCTTTTTATTGCATTATTAATTGTATCATTTGGCATATTGTTTGATTTACATTTTGCAATAACATCTCGAAGTTTTGCATTTCCTGCTGGATCTGGTCCACCTTGTTTTACAGCCATTAATAATTCTCTACCTAATTTTGTAAATATCTTTCCTCTTGCTGCATCTGCTTTTCCTTTTTTCGCTTGAATATTATGCCATTTGCTATGTCCTGACATGTTTTCACTCTCCCTTTTTATTAAAAATTTAATTCACCGATATATTTTAACATATATTTTTAAATTTGGGTAGTATTTTTTAATTATTTTATTTATTCCTGTATTTTTTTAGCATGTAATACTACTCTATATTTATTATTATTTGCACAAGTAGATAGAGTTAATATAGTATCTTCTTTTGTTACTTCTATATTAAAATCTTTTATACTTCTACTCTTTAATGTTTTTATGAAATCTTCAAACTCATTATTTTCAAACTCTGTATCTATATAATAATCTTCATTTACTATTTGGTAAACGGAAAACACTTGATATTTTTCTTGTCTGTTTTCCGTTATAAAATTAATTATATAATTCTCTTGATTATTATACCATTGTTCTTTCAAAACATTTTTTAAAGTTCCAAACATTGAATCATCTCTCATGTTATGCCCATATATTATTATATTTTTATCTGTTCCATCAAGTTTATTTTTATAATCAGCAAAGACCCATCCAGCAATATTGTATTCTTTTTTTAAATTTCTTTTTAAATAATAATTATTATCATCTGCTTGTACTACTGAATACTCTATATCTGTGCCTCTTACTTTTAACCAAGCTACTATTTCATTATTAATCTCTTTTAACTTTTCAAAATCTATTTTATATTCATTATCTTTGCTATCTTCTTTATTTTCTATCGTTATTGCTTCTGAGACTTTTTGTTCTATTACTTTGTTTTGTTTACTATCTATATACCATTTTATGATATATATTATGGATATAATTAATGCTATAATAAAGATTATTCTTAATATAGATAAAATAACTATACTTTTATTTTTTTTCTTAGAATTTTTTTCCATAAAATATAATGCCCCTTTTACTAAAATAGACTAGCTATTGTCTTGCTAGTCTATTTATTATATCAAAAACTATTTGTTTTTATGTTTTTTTAGTATTGTTGTTGTAAGAATACCTACTACTGCAATTACTAAAACTGCTACAAATAATATTATATTATCTCCAGTTTGTGGGTTTTTTCCTGTAGCTGTATGGTTATTATTTGTTTCTTCGCTACTACTTCCACTACCAGTTGGATTTCCAGTATTTGCATTTCCAGAATCAGTGTCATCTGTATTATTATCTTCTTCCACTTTTTCTGCTAACACATAAGTACTAAAGTGGTCTGTTTCGAATGATGCAAATCCATCTTTAACAGTTACTTCATGTTCTGTTACATTATCATTTTCATCAACATAATATACAATTAATGTTTTGCCTTCTAATTCCTCTGGTATTGGTATTTTTACTTCAAATGTTCCATCTTCAAGTTTTGTAACAAATTCTTTTAATGAATTAGAATATAATTTTAAATCATAAGTAGCATTATCTTCTACTTCTAGTATATTTACAATTCTTTCATATTCTGTTCCACTTGTCAATTTATTAGCTTGAACTTGTGTGTCTAATGGAATTGAAGAAGATTCTGTACTTATTTCAACATTTGTTTTCATATCAGCTGTAGCATATGTAGGTAAAATCATTTTTGAACTATCTTTTTTAATAAAAATATTAAAACTTCTTTCTATATCTCCTACTTTTACAGTTACTTTAAATACATCATCATTAGCATTAAGATTTTCAATACCTGTCATAGGCTCACTAAGGTCAATTCCTTCTGGATAATTTTCTGCTATAAACTCATCAAGAGTCATATTAGGATTTTCTATTTCCCACCAGTCTCTATAATATTCATACTCAAACTGTGCATGAACCCTATCAGCTTTTCCAGCATAAGATACTGTTACTATATTTTCATCTCCTAAATATTCATTTATTCTTTTTTGAGCAGCTGCTATAAGCTCATCTTTAGAATCTCCTGTTTCATTAGGTACATAAATTATATGTTTTCCTTGCGCACCTAACCAATGACTAGCATAATAAGCAATATCATTATGAGTAATTAATGACATACCAGCTCTAGCTGTCATAAAAGCTGTATCCCATCCAGCACGAGTGTCAACAATTAATTTTACATTATAATTATTTATATATGATTTTAATTCTCCAGAATATCCAGCTAAAGTGTTTACATCATCATTATCTATTGTATTTACCCAATAATTTATTAATTCCATATCTTGAACTGTAAAGTATTCTATATCTTCTGGGAAATTATTTATTAAACTTTGTAATTTGCTCTTTACTGAACTATCATAGTTATATACAATTTCAACTGTATGTGTTTCATTATTAACTGTAAAATCACAAGACGAAAAATCTTCTGCTATATATCCCCATCCCATATCAAGATCTTCTTTCCAGATTAATAATTCAAATAAAACAACAAACTCCATTTCATTTGATGGTTTAATACCATTTACTACTAATTTACCATCTTCATTCAAGTATTTTTTATAATTTTCACTTTGTTCTGTTACTTTTACAAACTCAATTATATGTCGTTCAGACTTACTTCCTCCATTTTCTCTCATTACTACAGTTGCTTTAGTATTATCTTCATTTATAAGTTTAATATAGTCACCTTTTTCATAATCATAATAACTAGCGATTTCAAAAAAATAATTTTCATCACCTAATCTTTGTAAATAAGTTTCTATCCACTCTGCTGAAAAATTTTTACTAGAAGTTGGTAATTCTATTTTTCCATCTTTTAATATAGTTTTAAATTCATCACTATATTTCTCTTCATATACAACTGGTACTGTATGTGTTTCATCAGTATGAGTTATTGAAATGCTACAAGTATCATCTTCTTCATTATAATAGTTTACAGCAAAGCTATAATCACTCGTACCATAATTTAGTAAGTACTCCCATAAAAACATAACTTTGTCTTCATACATAGTGGTATCTGTTACAACTAGTTCGCCTTCATCATTTAAAATGTTCTTAAACTCTTCACTCATTTCTGTTGCTAATACTTTATTTGGTATAATAGCTAAAGCTAATACAAATAAAAATATTGACATTAATAATAAAATCCTTTTTATTTTCATTTTTTTATAATCCTCCCCTTTTTCATTCGTGTAAATTCACGATAATATTAATATTTTTTTTATATCATATATAACATTTTTTTACAATATTTTTTTAAATTTTTTTAATAAATTTTCCATTGACGATTTTAATAAATGGGAATACGATAAATATGAAAAGTAAATCCTCCAACAAAAAATACCCAGTAAGAAATCTTACTGGGGTAATTTTATTTGTTACATGAATTACAATATGGACAACCTGCACATTCTTTTCTTTTATTGCTTTTTAATAGAATAGCCACAACAATTATTGCTATAACTGAAATTACAATTACATTCGCTAGGTTAAATGTTCCATTTTCAATTCTACTTCCTATTTGATATACAAATGTAGCTAAAAACCAAGCAAAAACTGTTTGATATGTTATTGCTTTTAACATTTTTTCCGTTCTTCCAAGTTCTCTTCTCATTGCTCCTATTGCTCCAAAGCATGGTGCACTAAACAAATTAAATACCATAAACGCATAAGCCGATGATGCTGTAAAGAACCCAAATATACCATCACTTCCAAATATTTGACTTCCTTGTTCAGCTTCTTCTGCTAGTCCTGCAATTACAGACATTGAAGATATTACTTGTTCTTTTGCAACTAATCCTTGAACAGCAGATACAGCCAGACCCCAACTATTTTCTCCAAGCATTGGATAGAATATCCAAGAAATTTTCTTACCAACTGAAGCTAATATGCTATCTTCCACATCTATTCCATATTCAAAACTAGTCGAGAATGATAGTAAAAACCATATTACTATTGAGCATATTAGAATAACACTTCCTGCTCTTTTAATAAATGCTATTACTTTATCAAATACATCTTTTGCAATATATTTTGCACTAGGTAATTTATATTCTGGTAATTCAGATATATATGTACTACTTGTATTTTTATATACAAATTTTTTCATAATCAATGCACTTATAATAATTATAATAATTGCAAAGAAATATAATGAAGCAGAGGCCACTCCTGAATTTTCTCCAAAGAAATATCCTGAAAACAATGATATTATTGGCAACTTTGCACTACAAGGAATAAAAGGAGTAAGTATAGTTGTCATTTCTCTTTCATCTTGATTTTCTATTATTCTTGTTCCCATAATTCCTGGCACACTACAGCCTGAACCAACAATAAAAGGTATTAAGCTTTTTCCACTTAATCCAATTTTTCTAAACAACCTGTCTAATAATAAAGCTATTCTTGACATATATCCTGTTGTTTCTAAAATTGAAATACATATAAATAAAATTATTAATTGAGGTACAAAGCCCAAAACTGCTCCTACTCCTGCTATAATTCCATCTACAACTAAACTATTTACCCATTCTGATGTACCAATGCTTTCCAAGAAGCCTCCAACAACTTCACCAAATGTTTCCATTATACCTGCTACCCAATCAACTGTAAAACTTCCAACTATCCCAACTGACAAATAATAAACTAAAAACATTATAATTACAAATATAGGAAAAGCTAA
Organism: Clostridia bacterium; assembly: GCA_045593405.1. GTDB lineage: Bacteria > Bacillota > Clostridia > TANB77 > CAG-508 > UMGS1933. Next base: position 43,852 of record JAZNWN010000001.1, on the reverse strand, counting down.
CCATTTATTTAAAAATATTTTATCTAGTTTATCAGATATTGTATCACTTTGTTTTACTTTCTTAAATGATTTGTCTTTTACATCTTCTATAAATTTATACCTTTGGGTTGCAATAGTTTCTTCCAAATCTGTTTCATAATTTTTTAATAATTCATTAGATAATTTTTTTATACTTGGTGTATTCAAGCTTTTAAATCTCTCATCCTCTTCTAACAATTTAACTGAAACAAATCTTTTATGAACCATCTCTTTTGGTAATATTTTTGTTATTTGATTTATAGTATTTTCAATATTTTGATCATATATTGGTATTGCTTCTTCTTTTTTAGTATTTTTTATTTCCTTAATTAGTTCTTCTATTCCTGTTCCTTTTAATGCAGAAATTTTTAATACTTTTGCGCCAAGAATTTCTTCTAATTTTTTTATATTTATTTTTATCCCTCTTTTTTCTAAAATATCTGCCATATTTAATGCGACAATAACTTTTGTATCAAGTTCTAATAGTTGAGTAGTAAGATACAAACTTCTCTCTAAAGATGTACTGTCTACTATATTTATAATTACATCTGGTTTTTCTTCAAAAATAAATTTTCTTGAAATATCTTCTTCTTGGCTATATGGACTTAAAGAATATATTCCTGGTAAATCTGTTATTTCATAATCTGTGTTTTTAATTGTTCCACTTTTCTTTTCTATTGTTACCCCTGGCCAGTTTCCAATCTTTGCATTCATTCCGGTTAGTAAATTGAACAATGTAGTTTTTCCACTATTTTGATTACCAACTAAACCTATTTTCATATTTTTCTCCTTTCTTTAAATTTGAAAAATAATGCCCATCTTGCGTTGTTAGAATTCATTCGAAACGCGGTTACATACACACGTATGCGCCCTTGCCTTTCGAATAAATTCTGCCTAGCAATATAACCATTCTTTTTCAAATTATTTCAACGTCAATTTTGCTCAAATCTGCCTTACAAATACATAATTCATAATCTCTTAAACTAATATCTATTGGATCACCCATAGGTGCAATTTTTTTTATTGTAACTATTGTATCTCGAGTCACTCCCATATCTAATAAATGCCTTCTAATGGCTTTATTAGTTTCATTAAGTTTTAAAACTCTTGCTTTTTGCCCTACCTTTAAGTCAGACAATACACATTTTTCTTTAAGTTTTTTCATACACCCTCCCTTGTGAAATTTATTTCATATTTTACATTCACATTATACGTCTAATATTTTTTATAGTCAATAGAATATGAAAAGTTTTTCATGTTTTTGTCATTCTTTTTGTACATGCCCTACAAGTATTGTATTGCTCACTTGCTTTTTTATAACCAAAATTGTATAATATTGTTTCAGAGGTGATAGAGATGCCTGATACTAGAATGCCTACTCAAAAAAGATCAATTGAAAAGCGAAATAGAATAATTGAAAAAGGCTTTGAGCTTATGTGTGAACAAGGCTATTACAATGTTTCTACTCCAGATATTGCTGAAGCGGCTGGAGTTTCAACTGGAATTATTTATCAATATTTTAACGATAAAAAAGATATTTTTATTGAAGGTGTAAAAAATTATTCAAATACTATAATGTTCCCTATGCTTACAGTTCTTGAAAGTGAAAAAATAAAAATAGATAATATAGAAAAATTATTAAAAAATATGATAGATAGTTTTATTAAAAATCATAACATTTCTAAAAAGGCTCATGAAGAATTAATGGCTATGTCACATTTAGATGATGATGTTGCAAATATATTCAAAGAATCTGAAATTAAAATGACAAATAAAATAGTTGATATTTTAAAATACAATAATATTGAAATTGAAAATCCAATTGAAAAAATACATATAGCAATTGGTGTTATTGAAAATTTATGCCATGAAGTTGTTTATCATAGACATAGTAGAATTAATTATGAAAATATGGAAAATGAAGTAATACAAATTGTAGTAAAATTATTAAAATAACTATACTTAATATAATTTAAATTTATAAATTATCTACAGGGATCGTCTTTTTCGATCCTTTTTTATTGTCTTAATTAATTCGAGCGTATCAAGCCCAAGCCCCTATATTTTTATTATTTGCAAACATCATAAAATCATGTTATAATATTTATGTTAATCTTTATAATCTCCTTTGGGAGTTCACATATATATAAAAACATCTCATTAATTAATGAAGGGAGTATATTTATGAAAAAAGAAAAACGGCATATTTCTTTAGAAAAAAAGCTCATCATCGGAATCGTAATTGCACTTATTATTCTCACAAGCTTACTGTACCTTTACCACAATTATTGGAAAGGGGTCTATATAGTAAATAATGTTCCTACTTCTTTTGTAGGAGTTGGAATAATTATTATCATTTCTCTTACGATTTGTGCAGTTTTTATACAGGGAGGTATTCTTTTGGGAGTTCACTTTCCACCTCAACCTGAAATTGAAAAACAAAACAAAAATATTGATGATTAATATGCCAAAAACTCTCGCACTTAAATTAAGTGCGAGAGTTTTCATTAATATTATATAACTATCCTCTTTCTTTATACATATTTATTATATCTTTTATTCCCATTTTTGTACCATAATTTAAAATTGCATTAGAGTATATTTTTATTGCAACTTTTGCTATAAGCAATATTGTGACTATTAAAATTGCAATTGATAAAGCAACATCAGTTCCAGTTGCTAAGCCCATCATAATTCTAAATGGCATGCAAAATGGTGAAGATATTGGTAGTAATGATGCAAGTAAATTTAATTCGCTTGTCGGATTCATCATTGTAAAATATGCTAAGTAAAAACCTGCTACTGTTATTAAAGCAACTGGTTGATTTGCTGATTGTATATCTTCTGGTTTACTTACAGTTGAACCTGTTAAAGCATATAATAAAGCATAAGCAAAATATCCTAGTATAAAATAAACTATAGTAATTATTCCTAAATACAATGTGATATTTGACATATCTAATACACTATTTAATATTTCTGGATCTAAAAATGTTTTTGCACTTATCAGAGCGGTTATTACAATTGCAATCATTTGTATTAAACCTACTATACCTATTCCAATAGTTTTTCCTAATACTATTGTCCTTGGACTAGTAGATGTTACAAGTGTTTCCATTATTTTTGAAGTTTTCTCTGTTGTTATTGAACTTGATACTTGGTAAGCACAAAAATATATTGCATAGAACAAGACAATTGACATAAGCATCATAACTAAAATATTTCCGCTTGCTTCCTCTTCTTCTGTTTGTTCTAAGATAAATTCAAAATTTGGTGTGATTAATTGTAGTTCCGCTTCTGTTAATCCTAACTTACTAATTTGAATATTAGTATACAAAGTATTAATTGTATTTATTATTGATTCTGGAACACCTTCCATCATAGTTGTACTTTCTACTATGTATCTTATTTTCACATTATTATCTTGTTTTTCTATAATTATTGCATCATATATTTCATCATTTTCTATTTTTGTTTTTATTTCATCAAAAGTAGCATTTCTTATTTCAATTTCATAGCCTAAATCCATTTGTTTTAGCAATTCTAGGTTACCCTCAAAAATATTTTCATTATCTACTATTAAAAGTTTATCTCCTGAAGTTTCTCCGCTAAAACTTTTTATTATATTTGGTATATTAAATCCAACAACTATTAATAATAAAATAATTAAAGTCGAAATGATAAAAGATTTTCTTTTTACCATATCTTTTATTGTAAATTTCATTACTGTTATTATATCTTTCATTTTTTTCTTCCTTTCTATTATAATGTATTTGTAGGGGCGGAGTTCCATCTCCGCCCGAGGGCAAGGGTGGAACCTTGCCCCTACATTACATATTTCCTACTTTTTCAATAAATATGTCATTTAGGGTTGGTTTCTTTATCTCAAACTTATCAACTCTAATTCCATCTTGTATTAATTTATTTAAAAGAATATGTGCTTTTTCTTCATCTGATATTTTTATTATATAATTATTATTAGTTTCGTTTTCTATTTTTAAGTCAAGCTCTTCAATATAATTTCTTATATCTTGATTTACATCTACTTCTACTCTATTTGCAGGATAAGATTCTTTTATTTCTTTTAAATTACCTTGTAATACAGTCTTTCCTTTATTTAGTATTAAAATATCTTTGCAAAATTCTTCAATTGTTGACATTTGATGTGCTGACATTATTACATATTTTCCGTTTTTTACTAAATCTATTATTATATTTTTCAATATTTCTGTGTTTACAGGGTCTAGTCCACTAAAAGGTTCATCTAAAACAACTAACTCTGGATTATGTATTATTGCAGTCATAAATTGTATTTTTTGTTGATTTCCTTTTGATAATTTTTCAGCTGGCATTTGCAAGTATTCTTCAACTTTAAGTTCTTTTGCCCATTTATTAATCAAATTTGTGGCATCTTGTTTTTTCATGCCTTTTAATTCAGCAAAATACATTAATTGATCAAATATTTTTGTTTTAGGATACACTCCTCTTTCTTCTGGCAAATATCCAAAATTTACATTTTTTCTATCTACAGCTTTACATTTCCAAGTAATTTCTCCACTGTCTTTTTTTATAATTCCAAGTAACATTCTTATTGTTGTAGTTTTTCCTGCTCCATTAGTTCCAAGTAAACCATATACCCCAGGTTTATCCAAACTAAAAGAAACATTATCTACTACTTTTTTTCCTACAAATGATTTTGATACATTTTTTAAACATAAACTCATTTTATTACTCCTTGTATCTATATTTTTATTATGATTATTCTATCATAACACTTATTTTTTTACAATGAATATTTTAAAATAAAACAGTGGAGATTCGTATTTACGAATCTCCACCAAGTTAATGCTGTTTTTCTTAGACGTCCATCTTTTCTCAATATATTTCAATTACTTAATAAGCAATATATTTATTCTTTCTTATCCTCAACTTTTTCATAATATTCTATTCCCATTTTATAGTTTTCTTTTATGTCCTTTTTAGTCTTTTTCTCATTTTTCTTTTTTATTTTATCTACTTTCTTTTCACTCATTTTAAAACCTCCACATGTTTTTAATAATATTATGTGTAGTTTTTATAATTTATATGATTTAATTTGCATTCTTTTAAAAAAAGGGGCGCAACCATGCGCCCCTACACCTTATAAATTTATAAACTTTCTAATATTCCTTTTGCAGCTTTTTTCCCTGCTGCTATTGCTCGACATACTGTTGATTTGCTTTCTGTTACATCTCCTCCAGCATAAACATTGTCTAGGTTTGTTTTACCTTTTTCATCTATTACTATTAGTCCTTTATCTATTACTATTCCTTCTTTTTCTAATAATTGTTTTTCTGGTGATAATCCTATTGCAAAAATAAATGTATCTACTTTCATATTATAGTTTGTATTTTCTAAATCAACTGCTTTTCCATCTACAACTTCAGTTTTTATACATTCTATTTCTGCTATAACTCCATCTTTACCTTTTGCACTAATTACTTTAGTACATGGAATAATTTTTACATTGTCTTCAATAGCTTCCTGTATTTCTATTTTTCTAGCAGGCATGTTTTCTATTCTTCTTCTGTACAAAATTGATACATCTGCACCTAATCTACTCGCAGTTCTAGCACAGTCCATAGCAACATTTCCGCCACCTATTACAACAGTTTTCCCTAAATTTTCTATTTTCTTGCCTTGATTATACTCTTTTAAAAAATAGTCAGAAGCATAAATTCCTTTTAATTTTTCGTCACATAATGAATATATTGTAGGTTCTCCTGCACCAATTCCAATAAAAATCGCCTCATATCCTTGTTCTTTTAAATTTTTTATATTTATATCTTTTCCAAATTCACAGTTAGTTTGTACTTTAATTCCTAAACTTAATATTTTATTAATTGTATTATCTAATTCTTCTTTATCTAGTCTATATTGTGGTATTCCATATCTTAAAATACCCCCTAATTCATTTTCCTTTTCAAATACTGTAACATTTACTCCTGCTTTTGCTAATTCATATGCACATGACAAAGAAGCAGGTCCAGAGCCAATTACTGCAACTAAATGGTTGTTTTTTTCAGTGTGCTTAATATTATATTCTATTCCATTTTGTTTTGCATAAACATTCAGCCAATATTCTAATTTTCCAATATCAACTGGATTACTTCTAATTCCTCTTGTACAACTTCCCTCACATTGATTTTCTTGTGGGCAAATTGCGCTACATAACGGACTAAAAATATTATTATCTAATAATATTTTATATGCATCTTCAATACTTCCTTCTTTTAGTTTTTCTATAAAAAGAGGAATTTCAGTTTGCATAGGGCATGCCTTCTGGCATGGTTTATGCTTACAATTCAAACAATATTTTGCTTTTTCTTTTATTATTTCAATTGGTTCCATTTTTTCTCCTATTTTGCAATGCTGGGATTTCACCCCTTGCATATATTTTGTATTTCGTTTGTAGGGGCAGGGTTCCACCCCTGCCCTCGGGCGGACGTGGAAGTCCGCCCCTACATTTTTTATTTTATATTTAAAATATATTTTTTTCAATAGTTAATTATACTTTTATCATGATTTTAGTAGAAGACAGTATGCAATTGCATACTGTCTTCTTTGCTGTTTGAACATTAACTTTGTTTTTGTGCCTTCCGAATCGCTTCTCCGATTTTTTCCAACGCATTCATGCATTGAGGAAAAACCTCTTCCGGAGAAATAGATCCTTCTCTAAATTTTCGTTGCACTTCTGCAATTTGTACTTTGCTTTGTTCCATCTGTTTTTCGATTCCTTTAAGTCTGTCCATAACAACGTCTCCTATTTTAATTTATTTCCCTTTAAGGAAATACTTTACTATTTTAACACGATTACATTAGAAAATCAAATCTAATCTACATTAACACCTTTTTCAAGTTGTTTTTTTCCTAAAAGATAATAGAAAATTATATAAGCAACATAAGTTGCAATACCAACATACATAACATTTTTAATTGCATCTATATTTACGATATCTGTTGTATTAATTATATTCATTACACTTGGATTAAATAATCCAAAAATATAAATTACTACTAAGGTAACTACTTGTGTTACCATATATAATATAAATGAATATACTAATGTTTTTACCATTTTATTTTGGTTTGATTTATATCCTAATATTATTCCTGTATAACCTATTAATACCATAAACATTACTTCTAAATATATTACTACTGTAATTAATAACAACAATTTTACTACTGTTGTGTTATAAGTAGAAGCGGCAAGTTCAAGTAATGTTTTTAAAATTTCCATATTTGCTTCTGAATAATAACATATATATAAACATACAAGAGCAACAATTGTAGTTGTAAAAATAGTTATTAATGCTGCAAGCACTTTTGACACATATATTGTTTTTCTTGGCACTGGAATTGTATGTGTAAGATATGATTCATCTTTATACATATTTTTAATAAACCTTGCCCATAATCTCATTAAACAATTTATTAAACTACTTACCATCATACTTATTGCAAATCCAAATGCTATTTTTGCTATTAAAGAAAATAAAGCTGAGTTTTCAATTTCATTTAATCCTCTACCTATAATAGAAAAAATAAATGCTAAAATATAAAAAACTCCAACAACTTTATATACCCATTTTAAATCATATTTTAATACTTTTCCTAACATTTAAAATACCTCCTAAATATTTCATCTATTGATGTTTGCTCCTTGTTTCTTAAATCATCTGCTGAAGATGTTAAAATTATTTTACCTTTATCCATAAAAATAACTTCATCTAATATTCTTTCAATATCTGCAATTAGATGTGTTGATATTATTACAGTTGCGCCTTCACTAAAATTAGAAAGTATTGTGTCTAAAATGTAATCTCTTGTTGCAGGATCTACTCCTCCTAATGGTTCATCTAAAATATAAAGTTCTGCACTCCTACTCATTACAAGTATTAATTGAAGTTTTTCTTGCATACCTTTTGACATTTTTGATATTTTTTTATTAATATCTAAATCTAAATCTTTTAACAATTTAATTGCTTTTTGAGAATCAAAGTTTTTATGAAACTCTTCAAAGTATTTAATAACTTGTTTAATTGTCATTTCTTTATCTAAATATGTTCTTTCTGGTAAATAAGCTATTAATTCTTTTGATTTTATTCCTGGTTTTTCTCCATTAATTAGTATTTCGCCACTGGTTGGTGTTAATAAATCATTTATCAATTTAATTAATGTACTTTTACCTGCACCATTTTTACCTAAAAGACCTATTATCTTTCCTCTTGGAATTTTCAAGTTAATATCTTGTAAAACTGGTTTATTGTCGAATTCTTTACATAGATTTTTACATTCTAATAATTCCATTATTTATCTCCTCCTAATTCTTGCAAGTAGTTAATTGCTTCTTTATAGTTTATACCTATATTTTTCATGTCTTGAAGGTAATTATTAACTTTTTCTTCTGCCAATTTTTTTTTTATTTTTTCAATTAGTTCTTTGTTTGTAGTTACAAATTTTCCGTTTGTTCTTTCAGTATAAATAAGGCCCTCATTTTCTAATTCAACTAAAGCCTTTTGCATTGTATTAGGATTAACTCTTGCCTCAAGTGCTAGCTCTCTTACAGACAGAATTCTCTCCCCCGGTTTTAGCTTATTAGAAACTATCTCAAGCCTTAATTTTTCTACTAATTGAATATAAATTGGTCTATCATTATCAAAAATATATTCCACAATTACTTTCCTTTCTTTGTTGTATTACTTGCATAATACAATAATACTATTTTGTTTTTTTATTGTCAATGTTTTTTATAAATATTTTTTAATTTTAAAATTCCTAATAAATTTTTATTATATTACAATAATTTTTATACTATAATTATTGCAAATTTAAAATAGAAAAACCATACCCATATATAATAGGTACGGTTTTCTATGTGTTAGCTTAAATAATAATTGTTCCCTGAAGTCTGGATTCTACAGAATCCTCTGCACTATAAATGATTCCGTCATATGATGAACGATAATCAATATCAAATAATTCTAGAAATACCTTCTTTTCAAAATCAAATCCAAAGCACATCTGATTTTTCATATAACCTAAGGGATTCTTTTCTTCGATAATACACAAATAATAATCCAATTCACAATAATTAGGTAATACCGAATAATATCCGCATTCTTCAGGTGAAACGTAAATAGTTGCCACAAATCTACGATTTTTCCAATAAAGTTCATAGACATTATCTAAATGATATTTATTAGAATTATCGTAATTAATTATTTGTTCTTCTATTCTAATTGGTTCTATGCTTTTTAAATTACAAAAAACTTTTCTAATAGTTTGATGTTTTCCTTGAACAGAACTAGCTACCCTCATTTCAATTGCATTATATAAAATGTTAAATGCTTTTAACAAATCATTAGCAATTCCTAATGCCTCTGCATTTGATAACCGTTTATTCAAATAATCCATTAGTTGACTAATCTCTCCTTTATATTAGATTAAAATTTTTCAAAGCTAACACATTAAAGCATAATTATGCCTTACTAAAAAGTATAAATTTAATCTTTTTAGATTAACATAATTATTATACAATATTTTCCATAAAAAGGCAAATCTTTATAAAAAGCGGGTCGACCAAGGCCGACCCCTACAAAGTTTATAATAAAATATAGGAAATTTTTATTCTGTTCTTAATGCTATTACTGGATCTTTTTTTGCTGCTTGTCTTGATGGAATTATTCCTCCAATTAATGTTAAAATTACACTTAATATTACTAATGTTATTGCACCTTGCACTGGAAGTACTGCTATAATATCCATATTATTTGTAACTGCATGGATTATAGAATTAATTGGAACAAGTAAAACCAATGTAGTTAAAATTCCAAGTACTCCTGCACACAATCCTACTATAAAAGTTTCTGCATTAAAAATTGATGATATGTTTTTCTTTGATGCACCTATTGCTCTTAAAACTCCTATCTCCTTTGTACGTTCTAAAACTGATATATAAGTTATAATTCCTATCATTATTGATGATACTATTAATGAAATACTTACAAATGCAATCAAAACATAACTTACACTATCTACAATTACTTTTACAGATGACATTAAAATTCCCGTAATATCTGTATATTTTATTACCTTTTCATCATCTTCCGCTTCCATTTTATTGTTGTAATCTTCTAAGAAATCTAAGAATAACTCTTTTGAGTCAAAATTTTTAAAGTAAAATTCCATTGAAGTTGGTTCATTTATGTCTTGATATCCTAGTGATATTAAATTTGAACTTGCATTTTTTACAGTATTTGAAGATGACATTGCTTGAAATAGTCTTTGTAATTCTTCTTCATCTAAATTAAATTGGAATGCTGAAGCAATTTTACTCTCATCTACATTAAACGCACTTGCCATATTTTGCATTAGTTTTCCTGTTAATTCTCCAACTTTTGAAAGTATTGTTTTTTGCATGGTAGCTTCTGTCATTTTTGCAGATATTGTTCTTGATGCTTCAAGTACCATTTCTTGCTGGCTAAATGCTGTTACCATTCCTTCAACTGCATCAGCTACTAAAAATGCACTTGGTTTTTCTTTGTCTTGTGCCATCATAGTAATATATTGATTTAAAAACCCTTTTATAAATTCTGAATACATTGATGAAAACGTATCTTGCGGAATTAGATATTCACTTTCTAATTTTGCTAATAACTCTTTACTAGCTTCTGAAGCCATATACTCATTTACAACTGTTTCTACATCATTTAAAGTTATTGTTGCAACACCTGCTACTTGGTTGTTAGTTATATAATCTCGTAGCATATTTGTAGTTATAGTAACTAAAGTATTATTAAATGTGTTTTGAGCTTTACTTGTATCTGTTGTTATTGCTAAAGATATTTCATTCATATAGCCTTCAGTCATATTAGATATATCTTCTTCACTAATATTCCCACCAAAAGCTGAAGATAACATTTCAGTATCAATAGTAACTAAATCATCAAAATCTATTGTCGACTCATTACTTTCATCATCAAAACGTTTATTACTAAAAACATTTATATCTTCATTTGCTAATTGTTTTCTTACAATCTCTGATTCTGAAGCTTGATTTATAATATATTCCGTCAACTCTTTTGTATATCCAACTCCTGACATTAGACTTGCACCATTTGAGCTATCAGGACATATAATACCAACTATTTTTAAATCTATTGCATTTTCGTATACATCATTCATAAATTCTTCATCTTGGGTCATATCTTCATATACTTGGTATTTTTCATTATATTTATAAGTATCTGTCGCGTTTAATAATTTTAATGGTATATTCATTAATTCTTCATACGTAAATTCAAGTGGACTACTAGTATTTTGGGCTTCTTTGCCTTCCATAATATTAGATATCATACTTTCTAATTCTTTACTATCACGTAAACCCAAACTATAAAGTAGCAAATCTGATATGCTATTTTCTTCAGGCAAAATAAGTACTGCTTCATCAAAATTTTCTGGCCATGTTCCTTGAAGAACTTTATATTGTGACTCTAGCATTTGTCTATCGTCTACCATCTCATTAAAAACTGATATAGAAACACCCATGGTAGACATCATTTCTGTACTACCCCCACTCATTGCTGAAAGCATTGTGCTAGGATTAAGCCTAGTAATCTTATTTTCAGTATATTTTGTATAAATTAATGGACTTACACTATAATTATACTGTACTAATGATACCATTCCGTCTACTTCTTTAGTGTTTTCTTCTAGGTAAGATTTAAATGTTCTTAAGTCATTTGTTCCTATTTTAGAAAACATATTAGCAATATGTTGTTGTTCTTTAACATTTCCCTCTTTTACTTCTTCTTCGCTTTCTGATACCATTGAAAGAAGCATTGATGTTGTATCTGCTGTTTCTGCTGTAATTGTTAATGGGTAAGAAGTTAATGTATCTTCTTGAATTTTATCTATATAATTTTGAAAACCTGTTGACAAAGATAAAATTAATGCAATACCAATAATTCCTATTGAACCTGCAAAAGATGTTAAAATTGTACGACCTTTTTTAGTAAGTAAATTATTTAAACTTAAGGACAATGCTGTAAATATTGACATTGAAGATTTTCCTAAATTTTTATATTCTGGCTTTTTTAAGTTTTTAATATCTGGATTAAAAGGATTTGTATCTCCTATTATTTTTCCATCTCTTAATTTTACAATTCTTGTTGAATATTCTTCAGCAAGTTCTGGATTATGTGTAACCATAATTACAAGTCGATCATTAGCAACTTGCTTTAATAATTCCATAACTTGTACACTAGTTTCTGTATCTAATGCACCAGTAGGCTCATCTGCTAATAAAATGTCTGGATTATTTACCAGGGCTCTTGCAATTGCAACCCTTTGCATTTGACCTCCAGACATTTGATTTGGTTTTTTATGAGCTTGATCTTTTAAACCTACTTTTTCTAATACCTCTAGTGCTCTTCTTTTTCTTTCCTTTTTTGATATACCACTTATTGTTAATGCTAATTCAACATTTGCTAAAACTGTTTGATGTGGTATTAAATTGTAACTTTGAAAAACAAATCCTATTGTATGATTACGGTAGGAATCCCAATCTCTATCTTTATAATGTTTTGTTGAAACATTATTGATAATTAAATCTCCTTTATCATATCGGTCCAATCCACCTATAATGTTAAGTAGTGTAGTTTTACCTGACCCAGATGGTCCTAAAATTGATACAAATTCATTATCTCTAAGATTCAAACTTACATCATTTAAAGCATTCTGAACTAAATCTCCAGTTTTATATTGTTTTGAAATATTTTTAATTTGTAACATTCTTATCCTCCAAATTTAATATTTTAAATCATATAATTACTTTATGAATTATTTCTGATTAAATTACATTTATTTGGTTCTTTTCTTTTAATCGTATTTTTGAATTATATCATAAATAATTTTTAAAATAAAGAAAATTAATAAGAAAAAATACTTTATTAAAATGCTCATGATTATTAATTTACTTTAATAAAAAGTTTTTAGTTAAACTTTATACTTATAAATAATAAAAAAAGTAAGGTTATAACCTTACTTTTTTTATTATTTATAAGTTAATTAGAGCTTAAAGTTGGATTATATTCATTTGTTTTTCCTTGTACTGGGTTTAAAACTACTTCTGAAGATAATGTTGCAACAGCTCTAACTGGCATTTCTATATCATAAGAATCATATCCTTCATTAGTAATCCAAAAACTTTGTCCCTCAATATAATCACTGTATACTCTGAAGTAACCATAACCAGATCCGCCATAAGAATAGCTAGAGTCTATAACAGAGAAATAGGGTGAAGCCAAATGATAGCAATTATTATATAAACCCAAATCATCAAAAAGCATATCATATTCAACACTACCAGGAACCAATCCAACTTGAGAAGCAGTATAAGAATAAAAATTATCTTCTACAATTATTTCTTTTGCTATTCCTGTTTTATCTTCTGTATTATTAAATTCTTCTTCTGTTACTAATCTTGTACCATCAATATCTACAAAGCTATAATCCATATAATTAGGTTCTCCGGATACAAATAAATATGAATCTCCATACTCATCATCATATTGCAATGTTAATGTGCATTTAGTACTTTCATCTGGAATATATCCTGTTACTTTATTTATATCTTCTATTTTTATACTTCTTGCATCTATGATTATTTCTCCATCTATATATTTTTCACATATTTCATCTAAATAAGTTACTCCATTAATATATCCATCTTTCCCTTGTAAGCGAAATCCAGAGTCATCAGCTATATCATTTGATAACAATTGTAATTGCCCATTTTCTACACCTAGAACTCTCCATTCAACTTCATATGTTTCTCCATAACTATCTTCAAGATCTGGACATTCATAATTTACATAGTCTCCTATATTTACTGTTAATTTTGTTTTAGCATGTGTATATGTTTTATTTCCATTATCTATCCAAGGACCTCTTATTATTCCATCTCCTTGGTCGTTTGATGGTATTTCGTCTATATAATCTCCCATGTTATTATACCATGTACCCTGTATTTTTACTCTTCCATTTGCAAGGGTTTGTTCTGCTTGTATTGCACTATTTGTTTCTCTTGCTGCTCTTGAGGCATATTCAAATAATCCTCTATTTACTGCTACTGTTATTGTTACTGCTACTAGTATTAACATTACTATTATTGTGATTACTAATGCTATTAATGTTATACCTTTGTTTGTGTTTTGTTCTTTTGTTTTTCTCATTTTTTCCTCCTATATTTTAAAATAAAATTTTTAGTAACATCTTTGAAATTAAGATGTTTAAAATCATTTTTTATTATAATTTATAATACAATTTTATTCAATAGTTTTTATAAATTTCTTATTTATTTTAGTAAGATTTCTTTAGAATCAAAACTAGTTGTTTATAGAATTATAATAAGGGTAGTTAAAATAAACTACCCTTTGTTTTAATTTAAAGTAAATAAAGCTTTTACATTCCATGTTGTTCCTTCTTTTGAATCCATTAAAATTATTCCTTTTTCATCTAACTCATTTCTTATTTTATCTGCTTGTTCAAAATCTCTGTTTTTCTTTGCTTCTGCTCTTTTATTTATTTGTTCTTCAATATAAGCTTCATCTATTTCTAATTTTTCAAGATATTTTTTCTTTAATTTAGCAGTAAATTCTTTTGGTTCTTGTTCAAATAACCCAAGTACTCCATATACTTCTTTAACATTTTTTAATATTTTTTCTAAAGTATTTGCTGTTTCTTCTTTTTGTTTTGTTTGTTTCATTACATTATTTACATATTTAAATATTCCATGTAAATTTGCAAGTGCTGCTGCTGTGTTGAAATCATCATCCATATGTTTTATAAACTCTGGTATTATTGTTTCAGAAATATCATCTTGTCTGAATGTTGTTATTTCTTCATTTTTATTGTTTGAGATAAACTCTAACATTTCCCCAATTGTAGTGTAAAAATAATACATATGATTTTCTGCTAAGTTAAAATCTCCATCTAATAAGTCAATATCTGTTGTATAATGTTTTGATAATATTACATATTTTATTATTTCATAATTGTGTTTTTCTAGTGCATCTCTTATTGTTAATGAGTTTCCTAGAGATTTACTCATTTTTTCTCCATTTATTTTTATTAATCCACAATGTGACCAATATTTTGTTAAAGGTTTTCCTGTTAGTGCTTCACTTTGAGCAACTTCGTTTTCATGGTGAGGGAATACTAAATCTTTCCCACCTCCATGAATATCTATTGTTTCTCCTAGGTTGTTTAAAATCATTGCTGAACATTCGATATGCCATCCTGGTCTTCCTTGTCCCCATGGAGATTCCCATGCTATTTCACCTGGTTTTGCACCTTTCCAAAGTGCGAAATCTATTGGATCTCTTTTTCCTGGTTCTACATCTTTACGAACTCCATTTAACATTTCATCTACATTTCTATTAGATAATTTTCCATATCCTTTGAAGCTTCTTACATCAAAATA
The DNA here is from genome assembly GCA_045593405.1 of Clostridia bacterium. Taxonomy (GTDB): domain Bacteria; phylum Bacillota; class Clostridia; order TANB77; family CAG-508; genus UMGS1933. The sequence continues at coordinate 28,305 of JAZNWN010000001.1, read as the reverse complement.
AACATCTCCATTGTCTGCTGCATATGCGTGCCCCTTATTTATAAGTTCTTGAACAAAATCAATTATTATATCAATACTTTCAGATGCTTTTGCAAAAATATCTGCATCACTTACATGTAAGTTTGCCATATCTTTTTCTGTTTCTTCTATTTGCTCTTTAGAAAAGTCTAATGCATTTTTTCCTAATGCATTTGCTCTTGCTATTATTTTATCATCTACATCTGTGTAATTACGTACATATTTTACATTATATCCTCTATATTTAAGGTAATCTGCTATCATTGAGTATACTATCGCTTGTCTTGCATGACCTATATGACTTAAGTCGTATACTGTTATTCCACATGCATACATTTTTACGTTGTTTCCATCCATTGGGATGAATTCTTCTTTTTGTCTTGTCATTGAGTTATATATTTTCATTATTTTTCCTCCTATTTCTGTATTTAGTTTTTAGTATTTGGTGTTTAGTATGCAAAATAATTTCTGTAACTTACATCATAAGTTCTAAATTTCAAACACAAAACACTAAACACATATACTTTTTTCTTTAAGTATCAATATTACAAATTATTCTCTTAATCAAATAATTATGTCTATTTTTTATCTTAAAAATCCTTTTATTATTTGTTCTTCTGCTTGTTTTTCGTTTAATCCTAGTGTCATTAGTTTTGTTAATTGTTCTCCTGCTATTTTTCCTATTGCTGCTTCATGTATTAGATTTGCTTCTACATTATTTGCAACTATTTTTGGTACTGCTATTACTTTTGCATTGTCTTTTATTATTGCATCACATTCTACATGCCCAAAACATCGTTCATCACCCACTATTTCAGACACAAATTCTTGCATAGAATTTTCTGTTGCTACTGATCTTGATGTCACATGTGTGCTTGCATTTTCTCCTTCTAATTTTACATTAAATATTGTTTTAGCGGCTTGTGTTCCATGTGTCATTATTTTTTCAGAAACTATTAAATTAGTATTTTTTCCTAATGTTCCTATTGTTTCTCTTATTGTAGAGTCTACTCCTTTTAGTTGAACAGATTCCATTTCTAAATAACTTCCTTCTTTTAAAGTTATTTCTGTTATAGGATTTAGAATGTTTTTTCCTGTTCCTTCTCCTTCACCATAATGTTTTTCTATATATTTAACTCTTGCCCCTTCTTCCAAGAAAAATCTGTGTATTCCATCATGCTGTGAATCTTTATGATGGTCATTATGAATCCCACATCCAGCAATAATAACTACATCTGCATTTTTTCCAATATAAAAATCATTGTATACAACATCTTTTAAACCACTTTCAGTAATTAAAACTGGTATATGAATAAACTCAAATTTTGTATCTTCCTTTACATAAACATCAATTCCAGATTTATCTGTTTTAGTTACTATGTTTACATTTTCAGTTACTTGTCTTGCTACTCCTTCTCCATTTTTTCTAACGTTATAAGCACCTTTTGGAGTATCATCTATACCTGCTATTTCTTTTAATATATTTTTTTCTATATTATCCATTAAATTTCCTTTCTTTTTATTGGGTTAGTCTTTGTATGTAGGGGCAGGGTTCCACCCCTACCCGCGGACGAGTAATGCTCGTCCCTACAAATTTTGTATTCAACATTATTTTATTTTGCAACATCCTTTTTTCTCCGTTTTTAAAATAACATCTATAATATCTTCTTTTTTGCCTTGTTTTTCTATTTTTCCATTATTTAAAAGTATTATTTCATCTGCTATATTTAAAATTCTTTCTTGGTGAGAGATTATTAAAATAGTTCCCCCTATTATATTTCTCATTTCTTCAAAAACTTTTATTAAGTTATTAAAGCTCCATAAGTCAATTCCTGCTTCTGGTTCATCAAATATTGTAAGTTTTGCTTCTCTTACAGCTACACTTGCTATTTCTATTCTTTTTAACTCCCCACCAGATAAAGAAGCGTTTACTTCTCTATCCACATATTCTTTTGCACATAAACCTACTTTTGATAATATATCACAAGCTTCTTTTCTTGAAATATCTTTTTCTGCAGATAATTTTAATAAATCAAATACAGTAATTCCTTTAAATTTTACCGGTTGTTGGAATGCAAAGCTTATTCCTGAATTTGCTCTTTCATCTATACTTTTAACTGATATGTCTTGTCCATTAAAAAGAACTTGTCCATCATCAGGTTTTTCTATTCCCATTATTATTTTTGCAAGAGTTGATTTTCCAGAACCATTTGGTCCAGTAATTACTATAAATTTATTATCATCTAAATTTAAATTTAAATTGTCTAATATTTTTTTACCATCTCTTTCAAAACATATATTTTTTAAATTTAACATATATTTCCTTCCTAATTTCGTATATTTTTCCTTAAATATAATACCATTTTCTAGCAAAAAAAGCAATATCAAATTAATGATATTGCCATTTAGTTTACCTTATAATTCATCTCCGCATTTTTTCTTTTTTGTTTGTTTAAATATTTCTCCATCTTTTTTTGTTATAGTTTTTTGTTCTACCTTTCCATTTGTACATAATTTTAATGTTATTTTTCCTTTTTCTATTATTGGATGTCGTAATATTCTTGATGTTTCTGTTTGATGTTTTTCTTTTGTTATTGCTATATATGAATATTTTTCATCTTCATACGGCACATCTCCATCTTTTAAAATCTTATGTGTTTTTGTTCTTTCTATTCTTACAGTTGTGTTGCACCAGTCATCTTCAGGTAAAGGACATACTGTTTGGGCTGTGCATGGTGCTAATATATATGCACCCTCTTCTATTACCTGTTTTTGTATGTTTTTTATGTTTTTAAAACCTTCTGGTGTACCTGGTTCTATAATTAATATTAACTTACTTTCTATTTTTAATAATTTATGTATTAATTTTTCTCTTTCTGCTGGATTTAATTCATTAATCATATATGATACTATAATTAAATCTGTTTTTTTAGGAAACTCACAGTTTGTTATATCTGCATCTATCCATTCTACATTTTTTATCTCATTATTATATTTTAGAAGTTTTCCTCCAACTGTTCTCATTGCTTGTTCTCTTTCAATACATGTTGTTTTACTTGGAGATATAAACTCATTTATTGCCCAAATTGCTGCACCTGTTCCTGCTCCAATATCAAGTATAGAATTTATTTCTATATTAGGCATTAATTTTAATGAATTTTTTAATGCAGTTGTTATTGCCCCAAATGTTGCTGGCATTCTCATTATAGAATATGCTAAAGCTTCTATTTCTTCTGATAGTAAAGATTTTCCTGTTCTTTCTTCTTTCATATATTTATTACTTAGATCTTGAGCATGTTTTTTTAATTCTGTAATTTTTATGTTCTTTATTTCATTTTCTATTGCTGTTTCTAATAATTGTGGAATTTTCATTTATGTTTCCTCCTTGTAGGGGCAGGGTTCCACCCCTGCCCTCGGGCGGACGTGGAAGTCCGCCCCTACATGTTTATGTATTTTTATATTTTTTCGGGTGATTAAAATCGCCCCTACATTTATTTCAATATGTTTTGGTTTAACACAACTGTGCTGTATAAAAATAGAACATCTTGATTTTCAAATTCAATAAATTGTCCAAGTAACGTACTTGATATATATCTTAAATCTATTAGTGTTATTTTACTGTAATTTTCTACTAATAATGGTACTAAAGAACTTCCAAAAGAATCTCTAAATAACAATAATTCTTTTTCTGTATTCGCATTTTTATTTTCTATACTAATTATTGGTGTAGCACCTGATAAATAAATATCATATTTATCAGGTGTAGTTTTTTCATTATAAATTTTTCCTGTTTCACCTGTTTCATAATTATATGTTGTACAATTATTTAGTGTATCATTTATTAAAATATACATTTTATCAGGTTCAATATCTCCAGGTATTTGTCCGTAATATGTTCCATAAAAAATTCCCACATCACATACCACATAATCATTTTCCTTTTTACTTAAATTCATATTTGTTTGTATTGTGCCTACGACCTCAGCTAAATTTTCTTGTCTCCAATGGATATCTGTTTTGTAATAATCTTCTAGTTCTAAGCTATTCCAAATATCAATATACTGAAAATTTGTTAATTCATTCTCCATTATTGTTTTCAACTCATTATAATCAAATTTTAAGTGGTCATCATTTTTTAAATAATAATTTTTGTCTGGGATAATGGCATAATATACATCCATATCTTTTAAATATCTATTGTACACTTCATTTATTTTTTGAGCAGATTTTTTAATGTTTGTTTCGGTTAATGGATATTCCATTTTATAAATTGCTCCATCTTTTTCAAACAAATTATTATTATCTTTTTGTTTATAAATATTTGTACTATAGAAAGCTTTTACTGTTCTATAAGTATCTCTTCCCACAAACTGATCTACTGCGTAAGTTTCAAATTTAGAAGTTGTTTCACCTTTTAATAATTTAGATATAGAAACTTCGGGAAAACTTGCTAATTTTCTTCTTTCAGTTACAGATATTTCTTTATCTTCTGCTAATATATTTATTAAAAATACTAATATAAGTATTAATACAAAGCCAATTGTAACTATGATATTCTTTGTTTTATCTTGCATTATTTCTCCCTCCTAAAATCTAAAATATAAAAATGGATTAAAAGAACCATCTACAATATAACTTGTACAAATTAATAAAACTGAAAGTAGAAATATTGGTTCTATAAAGTTTATGATTTTTTTCATTTTAATATTGTTTACAATATTTTTTATAATTGGTGTTGAGCCAACTACACCTACAAGTATAACTACTAAATAGCTTTTCAAATAATATATACTTTCTTTTGATACTAATGGAATTTCACCTGTTCCAACTAATCCTCCAATGTTTTCAAAAATTTGTGTGCTACTATCTCCATTAAACATAATAAAGCTAATCATAACAATAAGTAGCACATATATTCTTGATATAACTTTTGGTAATTTCTTTAAAATATCTCCTAAAAATAATTTTTCTATAATTAACAATATTCCAAAGAAAGTTCCCCAAAGTATAAAATTCCATGCTGCTCCATGCCATAAACCAGTTAACATCCAAACTACTAAAATGTTCCTTAACCACTTTAATTTGCTTACTCTATTCCCTCCAAGAGGAATATATATGTAATCTCTAAACCATGAGCTAAGAGATATGTGCCATCTTCTCCAAAAATCTGTAATACTTGTTGCAATATATGGATAATTGAAATTTTCTAAAAATTCAAATCCAAACATTTTTCCAAGTCCAATTGCCATATCTGAATAACCTGAAAAATCAAAATATATTTGTAGCATTGCTGCTATTCCATATAACCAATAATATAAAACACTCATCTCTTTACTTGCTAAAAATACAGCTGTTAATTCTCCTAAAACATTTGCAATTAAGATTTTTTTACCAAGTCCAATAATGAATCTTCTAACTCCCAAAGCAAATTTTTCAAAAGTATGAGTTCTGTTCTCAATTTCTTCTTCCACTGTAGTATATCTTACAATTGGTCCTGCTATTAATTGTGGAAATAACGAAACATACATTGCAAGTTTTAATATATTTTTTTGAACCTTTGCTTGTCCTCTATATACATCAATAATATAGCTTATCATTTGGAAGGTATAAAAAGATATTCCAATTGGTAAAACTACATAAATAAAATCAATTTTATTTGTTAGCCATAAATTAATATTTTGTATTATAAAATTTATATATTTAAAATAAACCAATATCCCTACACTTACTAAAATCGAAAGTGTTAGAAATAATTTAGAGTATTTTTTATATTTATCAATTAAAAGTCCAAAAAAGTATGTACAAAAAATTGAAAATAGCATTAATAATGTATACTTTGGTTCTCCATAAAAATAAAATGCTAGTGATGCTACTAATAATACAATGTTTTTACATTTTTTTGGTGCTAAATAATAAACAGTCAATACTGCAGGTAAAAAATAAAACAAAAAAGTTATACTCGAAAATACCATTTTTTCTCTCCTCTATAGTAGTTTCTTCAAAGAATGGGCGATTAAAATCGCCCCTACATTTTTAAATATATATATTAAAACTTCTAAATTATAACAATATCGCCGTCAATTAATTATTTACGGCGATACTTGTTTGTTTTTATTAATACATATCTTCTGGTAATTCTACAGTTTCTTCAGTTTTTTCATAAACTTCGTTTACATTACCAGCTAAAGTTTTAAATTTTTCGTAAACTGGTGTTGCCATTTCTTCGTTAGTCATTATAAGAAATACAACATCTCCACTACTTGTTGCATAAAGTTTTTCTGCTGTAACACAAATCCATTTTCTTGTATCTATATTCTCAGACATTTCTTTTGCAACAGCATTTGCACTAACACCATCTTTTACTTTTGCAAGAACTAACGAATATGCTTGAGACATCATCATTGGTTCTGATACTGCAAGGTATTCTAGATTTTCTCCATTTTCAAGTCCTGTATAATAAGGTACAACTTCATTATCTGTAACATCTATTTCTTGAGTCATTAAACTTGAATATAATTCTCCTTGTCCTTCATAAATTTTGTCAACTAAAGCTACTAAATCGTCCCCACTAGTTACAGGTTCTAAATTTGTTTTTGATTTATTATTTGCCGTTAAAACTGCTACAACAACTGTAACTACAAGTGCAACTGCCACAATAGCTATTAAAATTGTTTTTACTGTTTTATTCATACTTTTCCCCCTTCATTTGTTATTTATGAACTCATTATACTATAAGGAGAAAAAGTATGCAAGCATTATTTTATAATAAAATAGGTTGTATTTGTTCCTTTTGCAAAGCATATAATGTTGTATCAATTATATATTTTGGCTCAAATGAAAGTGACCTTGGTTTTGTTATAGGATTATCTTGTCTGAACGGAACAAAAAACATGTTTTTTCTATTTAATAATTTTCCTATATTTTCTGCATTTCCGAGCTAATCCATCTGCAGTTGCAATTCCTAATACCAAACTTTTATCACTTCTTAGAATTTTTCTTGCTACTTTAAGTACTGGTGTATCCATAATCCCAACACCTAATTTTCCAATAGTGTTTCCTGAGCATGGGCTAATTATCATTATATCTATTTCATTGAAATTATTAAGCTTTTCTATTTCTTCGTTTGTGTGTATTACCTTTTTTAAGCTTATTTCTTCTATTCTCTTTATAAAATCCTTAGCTTTTCCAAATTTGCTGTCTATATTATAAGCATCATAAGACATTACTGGTGTAACTTCTGCACCTTCTTTAGTTAGTCTCATGATTTGGGGGATTGTTTTTTCAAAAGCATATTGTGAACTTGTTAATCCAAATATTATTTTTTTATTTGCCAATAACACTAAAAAATCTCCCCCTTATAAATATATAATATGTTATTTTATATTTATAAGTGAGAGGTTTTTAATCTATTGAGAAAATTAAAATTAATATCCCTTCTTTTATCTTTATAATTGCTTCATTCTCTATTTGTTCGTTGCTTACTCCTATGCTTTCTCCTATTCTCAAAGTAGCCTCTTGCAAACAATATTTAAAGCCTTCTAGTGTTATTCCGCTTCACATTAGTGGTTAATGGTATTAATGAAATGTATTTATATTTATTATCTTTTTTTATTGTTGTATTTTTGCTTATTAGCTTTATTTTGTTATTCTCATCTATTATTTCTGTGTCTATATTTTTCTCTAATGTTTCTTTAAGAATATGAATATTTGCTATACTGTGGTCAAGTCTTGTTCCTATTGCTCCATATATTGTTATTCTTTTTGCACCATTTTCAATTGCAAGTTTTAAAGCCATATGTGTATCTGTAAAATCTTTTTCTGGTTTTAAATAGGTTATAGGTATATTTTTATATTGTTCTAAAATTTCTTTATTTATAGAATCAAAATCTCCAATTATATAGTCTGGATTTATATTAGTTTTATTTAATACTTCTAAACCTTTATCTGCTGCTATTATTTCGTCATATTTATTTTCTTTTAAATGGTTTCGTAAAAATTCTTTGTTTATGTTTCCACCTGTGATTATTAGTATTTTCATATTTCCTCCGTTTTTAGGATTAACCCAAAAGTATTTGCGGGCAGGGATGGAACCCTGCCCCTACAAATAAATTAAATCTAGCTATACTTTTCTCTTTTGGTATAATGTGTATGTAATAATTCGTGAGCTTTTTCTCCACCTATGTGACCTAAATAGTTTTTATATATTTTTATAACAATTGGATTTTCGTGTGATTTTCTTAAAACACTTTCTTTATCTATTTTATATAAAGCTTCTGCTCTTAATTTTCTTACATCTACATCCATTCTTTTTTTAGAACTAACAATTGGTTGGCCTCCACCCATTATACATCCTCCTGGGCATGCCATTATTTCTACAAATTGGTAATCTGCTTTTCCTTCTTTTATTTCATCCAATACTTTTCTCGCATTTGATAAGCCATGAGCTACAACTACTTTTATTTCTTTTCCATCTATTACAACACTTGCTTTTTTAATTCCTCTTGCTCCTCTAATTTCTACAAAATCGATGTTTTTTAATTCTTTTCCAGTTATAGCTTCATGTGCGGTTCTAAGAGCCGCTTCCATAACTCCACCTGTTGTTCCAAATATAGCAGCAGCTCCTGTTGCTTCTCCCATTGGATTATCAAATTCTGTTTCTTCTAAGTTTACAAAATCTATATTTGCCTGTTTTATCATTCTAGCAAGTTCACGAGTTGTAATTACTGCATCTACATTTTCTAGTTCATCGTTCTTCATCTCTTCTCTAGTTCTTTCAAACTTTTTAGCAACACATGGCATAACAGATACAACAAACATTTTCTTTGCATCTATTTTTTCTTTTTCTGCATAATAAGATTTTAATATTGCCCCAAACATTTGGTGTGGAGATTTGCAACTAGATAAATTCCCAAGTAACTCTGGATAGTTCATTTCTATAAATCTAACCCAACCCGGACTACATGATGTAATCATTGGTAAAGTTTCTCCTTTTGTTACTCTTTCGATAAATTCATTTGCTTCTTCAACTATTGTAAAATCTGCTCCAGTATTTGTATCAAATACTTTATCAAATCCAATTTTTCTTAAAGCTGTTACCATTTTTCCTTTTACATTTGTTCCAATTTCTAATCCAAATTCTTCTCCTAATGCTACTCTTACAGCTGGTGCAACTTGAACCACTGTATATGTATCTTTATCTCTTATTTTTCTCCATACTCTTTGAGTATCATCTTTTTCTTTTAATGCCCCTACTGGACATGCAGTTATACACTGTCCACAAAATGTACAATTTACTTCATTTAAACTTTTATCTCCTGTAGGTGCAATTCTAGATTCAAACCCTCTTCCTGCAACATCAATTGCAGATATATTTTGTATGTTTTTACATGCAGCCACACATCTTTTGCACATTATACACTTGCTTGCATCCCTTACAATTGATGGAGACAAATCATCTATATGTGGTTTTACTTTTTCTCCTTCATATTCTACATTTGTTATTCCAAATTTTTTACAAAGTTCTTGTAATTCACAATTTCCATTTCTTACACAAGTCAGACAATCTCTATTATGGGTAGATAAAATTAAATCTAATACTATTTTTCTTGATTCATTTACTTTGTCTGTGTTTGTTTTTACTACCATTCCATCTTCTGCTAAAGTATTACAAGAAGGAGTAAGTGCTCTTTTTCCTTCTATTTCTACTATACACATTCTACAATCTCCTGCTGCATTTATTCCCTTTAAAAAGCATAGTGTTGGAATATCTATATTTGCTTTTCTTGCAGCTTGTAAGACTGTTGTGCCTTTTTCTACTTCTACATCTATTCCGTCTATGTTTAGTTTTATTTTTTCTAACATATTTTTCCCCTTTCGATTTCTATATAAATCCGCCGCATCTCGTCGAGGTTATATATTTTATTTTTTTCACTGCCCCATCCTAGAAAATGTAATTCACTTCGTTCATACATTTTCTACGGCGGTCACCCCGGAATCGATCAAAAAATAAAATATATAACCCCTGCGTGCGGCTATTTTTGCAAACAAAATAAATTTTAAAACTATATAATAGCTTTAAATGGACATTTTGTTTTGCATAGTCCGCATTTTATACATTTTTGTTGGTCAATTTCATGTGGTTGTTTTACCTCTCCAGAAATCGCACCTACTGGACAATTTCTTTTACATAAACCACAACCTTTACAAAGTTCTGAAATTATTTTTATATGAGATAATTCCTTACATTCTCCTGCTGGACAATTTTTATTTTTTACATGTTCTATGTATTCTTCTCTAAAATACTTTAAAGTGCTTAGAACTGGATTTGGCGCTGTTTGACCGAAGTCCACATACAGAAGTATCTTTTATTATTTCTGCTAAAGTTTCAAGTTTTTCTATATCTTCTAAACTTCCTTCTCCTTTTGTAAATCTATCTAAAATTTCTAACATTCTCTTTGTTCCTATTCTACATGGATTACATTTTCCACAACTTTCATCTACTGTAAATCCTAAATAGAATTTTGCTAGGTTTACCATACATTTGGTATCATCCATTACAATTAGTCCTCCAGACCCCATCATTGAACCAATTTGTGCAAGTGATTCATAATCTATAGGAGTATCTAAATTTTCGGATGGGATACATCCTCCAGAAGGGCCTCCTGTTTGTGCTGCTTTAAATTCATGACCATCTGGTATTCCTCCACCTATATCAAAAACAATTTCTCTAAGAGTAGTTCCCATTGGAACCTCCACTAATCCAACATTTACAACATTTCCTCCTAGTGCAAATACTTTTGTTCCTTTTGATTTTTCTGTTCCAATGTTAGAATACCATTCTGCCCCATTTAAAATTATTTTTGTTATATTTGCATATGTTTCTACATTGTTAATTAATGTAGGTTTAAGCCATAATCCAGAATTTGCTGGGAATGGTGGCTTTAATCTTGGTCTTCCAGACTTTCCTTCTATTGATTCTAAAAGTGCAGTTTCTTCTCCACATACAAATGCTCCTGCACCTAGTCTAATTTCTAAATCAAAATCAAAATCTGTTCCTAAAATATTTTTTCCAAGTATTCCATATTCCTTTGCTTGATTTATTGCTGTTTGGAATCTATGTACAGCTATTGGATATTCTGCTCTTACATAAATATATCCTTTATTTGCACCTACTGCATATCCTGCAATCATCATTGCTTCTACTACACAGTGTGGATCTCCTTCTAATATGCTTCTATCCATAAAAGCACCAGGGTCCCCTTCATCTGCATTACAAACTACATATTTTTGTGTTCCTTTTGCAAGTCTTGTGAACTCCCACTTTTTGCCTGTTGGGAAACCTGCTCCACCTCTTCCACGAAGTCCAGAATTTGTAACTTCTTCAATTACCCTTTCTGGAGTCATTTCTAAAAGGACTCTTTCTAATGCTTTATAACCATCAAAAGCTATATATTCATCTATATTTTCTGGATCTATTACACCACAGTTTTTTAGTGCAATTCTTTTTTGTTTTTTATAAAAATTAAGTTCATCTAATCTTTGAACTGTTTTTTCGTCTACATCTTTACATAATAGTCTTTCTACAAGCTCACCTTTTACAATGTGAGTGTCTATTATTTCTTCACAGTCTTCTGGTTTTACCATTGCATAGAAAACATCTTCTGGTCTTATTATTACTATTGGTCCTTTTGCACAAAGTCCAAAGCAACCAGTTTGAATAACCTTAACGTTTTTTATATTTTTTTCTTTTATTATTCTTCTAAGGTTTTCTATTATTTTAGGAGATTTTGAAGATGTACATCCTGTCCCATGGCATACTAAAATATGTTTTTCTACTGTATTTGCTTTTAAATTTATTCTTAAATCTAATTCTTTTCTTTTTTCTTCTCTAATTTTTCTTATTTCTTGTAGTGTTTTCATTATTACCTCCTTTAGTTTTGTATGATTTTTTAATATTTAACTATAGGGGCGCAGCCTTCGGCGCCCCGCGAATATGTTAATTATATTTTGTTATCGGGTTGCCTAGGGGTGCGACCCCTACATTTATATATGGCCTAACCTTCGTAGTATCGGACGAGCAATGCTCACTCCCTACACCCTTCCATAATTTTATATTATTTTTTCATGTAATCATCAATAATTTTATCTACCATTTCAGGTGTGGCCTTTCCATAGACCTCATCATTTATAGTAAATACTGGAGCTAATCCACAAGCACCAATGCATCTTGTTGCTTCTAGTGAAAATTTTCCATCTTTTGTAGTTTCACCTACATCTATTCCTAATTTTTGTTTTACTCTATCTAAAACTTTTTCTGAACCTTTTACAAAACATGCAGTTCCTAAACAAACTGCTATATTGTATTTGCCCTTTGGCTTTAAAGTAAATCTTGCATAAAAGGTTATTACTCCATAAATTTCAGCCATTTCTATTTCTAAATATTTAGAAATTTCGAGTTGAACACTTTCTGGAATATAACCATATATTTCTTGAACTTCATTTAATATTTGTATTAAATTACTTTTGTTTTTCTCATATTTGGATAATATTTTTTCAATTTTTTCGTCTTTGCATTCATTGCCACATTTACACTTTTCACTCATATTACTCCTCCAATTTTTCTTCTTTTTATATGTATGTTTTTTGTTCAATAATATTATAAATGTAAATTTAATTTTTGTATATATTTTTTTAAAATTTATTTTTTATAAAAAAACTGATAACAGAAATCTATTCCATTATCAGTTGTCTAATTATTTTATTTCAGCTAAATAATATTTTTTCTTTCCCCTTCTTACCACTATATATTTACTCTCTATAAATTTATCAATATCAATTATTGTTTCTAAATCTGTTACTTTCTCTCCATTTATTGATATTGCACCAGTTTGAACAAATTCTCTTGCTTCTCTTTTACTTTTTGCTACTCCTACATTTACTACAAAATCAACTATATTACATCCTACTTCTACTGGAGTTTTTTCTTGATTTTTAAATAAGTCTTCTATATCTTTTTTAGATAAATCTTGGAATTTGTTATTAAATAAATGTTCTGCTAAACTTACTGCTTTTTCATATTCTTCTTTTCCATGTAAGAATGTTATTATTTCTCTAGCTAACGCTTTGTGTGCTTCTCTATATTCTGGATGTTCGTTATTTTTAACTTCTAGTTCTTCTATTTCTTCTTTTGATAAGAATGTATAAATTTTTAAATATTCTATTACCATTGAATCTTCTACATTTAAGAAGAATTGATATAATTCATAACTTGATGTTTTTTCTTTATCTAACCATAAAGCATTTCCTTCACTTTTACCAAATTTATGTCCTTGTGAATCTGTTACAAGTGGCATTGTAAATCCATATACTTCATCTCCTGTAGATTTTCTTATTAAATCTATTCCTGCTGTAATATTTCCCCATTGGTCAGAACCAGCACATTGTAAATCTACATTTTTATGTTCATGTAAGTATTTATAATCTAATGCTTGTAATATCATGTATGAAAATTCTGTATATGTAATTCCTGTATCTAATCTTCTTCTAATTATATCTTTATCTAACATGTAGTTGATATTAAAATATTTTCCATAATCTCTTAAGAAATCTAATACACTTATATCTTTAATCCAGTCATAGTTGTTTACAACTTCAAATCCAAATATTTTTTCTACTTGGGCTTTTAGACCCTCAATATTTTTATTTACTTGTTCTTTAGATATCATTGCTCTTTCTGTTGTAGGTCTTGGGTCTCCTATCATTCCTGTTCCTCCACCTACTAATAATATTGGATGATGCCCTGCATCTTTTAATCTTTTTGAAATTAAAAAGCTTGACAAATGTCCAATATGAAGGCTATCTGCAGTTGGGTCTGTTCCTATATAAAATGATAACCCTCCTTTATTTAATTTTTCTTCTAATTCTGGACTTGATATATCTTTTATAAGTCCTCTCCATTTTAATTCTTCAACTAGTGTCATATTTTTACCTCCTAAAAACAAATAAGCCAAACCATCCTAAAAGGACGATTTGACTCGTGGTACCACCTTTTTTTACATAAATTTTATGCCTTATTATTAGCTTGTCGTAGCTACACGTTAATTACTATAAGAAGTGTAATTCATAATTTTATATTCTAGTAGTTTTCAGCTCCCACTACCTCTCTTTTTATTGTAACTATAAAATTACTACTAATTTTCTTTTTAAAACATAATTAAATTTTTATCTGTCAAAAATTATATAATAATACTTTAGTTTTGTCAACTTTTAAGAGCTATTCTTTTTGCTTATTATTTATAGTTACTCCTTTGCTTTCTAACTCTTCTATTACTTGTTTTTTCTTTGCTTGCCATTCTAGGGAATCTATTGTGTCGAAATCTATTGAAGCTGTACCAATATTCATATTTTTTCCAAAAATGTGTACAGCAAGCATTGCTTCTGGGTTATGTGCTACAAAAGTATCATCAGACAGTTCTGTTTTTTTATACATTTGTGTTGTAAAATCTAATCCTCTTAAAAATTTTATCTCAGATCTTATTAATGCTGGAGATATCATATAAATAACATCTTTGTTTTGGAATTTATAAAATCCTTCGTCTTTTAATTCCTTTATTTTATCAATAGCGTCTAATAAGTATAAATTTACTCTAGCCATTGTTTTAGTTGGTCCATCCTTTATTAAGCTTTCATGTAAATCTGTTGGAAGATGCAAATGTATGCAATTACTAGACAAACCATAAGTAAATATGTCATTGATAGGAAACTTTTGATTATTTTGAGTACTTTCGTCTATTTCTTTACTTAAAAATTTTCTTACACTTTCCTCTGTATCTCCTATAGTCTCTAGTCTTTGTTGAATTTCTCTTTCTTCCAGCATATCTATTTGCCCTAGTAAATAATTTACTTTAGCTTCATTTTCTGGAGTTCTCATTGATATTAATATACTTTTTACTTGTTTTTTATCCATTAATATCACATCCTCATAATGTAATTATAACATAATTTAAAATCAAAGTAAATTTTAACTATTTGTACCCCCACTCTCTATGTATTTCTTTATGGCAATTTGAACAAACTAAAATACATTTTAATGCTTCTTTTTTATATTCATCCCAAGATAAAGTATTTCCTGAGCCTAACTTAAAATCTTTTTCTTTTGGATTTTTATGGTAAAATTCTAAAGCATCAACACATCTATCATATCCACATTTGCAACATTTATTTCCCAATATCTTTATTGCCTGTAATTTCATACTTTTTCTCAAAACAGTTTTTTGATGTTTTCTTGTTTCATTATCTCTTCTTGTAGAATCTCCACTACATATATAACAATATACTCTCGAATAATTATCTGTATTAAATTCATTTTCACATATTTTACAAATTTTCTTCATAAAATCACCAATTACATTATAATGTTTTGTTGGCTTTAAGTCAATAAAACGAATCGATATTGATAAAATTATATTATATGTTTTGTAGGACTCGGCAATCTCCTTTTCGAGTCCTACTGTAAAAAAACAAAATGAAAAAACTCATCTAAAAGATGAGTTTTTTCATTTTGGCTCCCCAAGTTGGACTCGAACCAACGACCTATCGGTTACATTACTACATTAACTTTCATTAACATTGCTTTTAGCAATTTGTAGTCTGGACTTTATCTTTACCTTGTCTTTCGATTTAGGTAGGTGGTGTAAAGTCTCTACACACGGTTTTCACCTTGCTCGGTATTGTCGTATAACTTTTAGTTATTTACGAGTTTCACCGACTTAGCCACCTTCTCATCTATAGATTTCTCTACAGAGCTGCTAACATTCAACAGCCGAGCGCTCTACCGACTGAGCTATTGGGGAATATATAAATTGGCAACTACCTATCTTTCCAGTAGGGTAACCCACAAGTATTTTCGGCATTGGCGAGCTTAACTTCTGTGTTCGGTATGGGAACAGGTGTATCCTCGTCGTCATCGTCACCATGTTTGCTATTATACTCCTTCTATAAAAAAAAAGCAATAGTTTTTTAAAAATTTTTAAATTTTTTTTATTATCTGGGCGCAATCATGCGCCCCTACAGCATTATAATGTTTTTTCTTTTTTTCTAAATCCTATTTTTATTATTAATAAAGATATTGCTGCTCCTATTGTTGCTGTTATACCCTGAGTTAGTCCCATTGTGTTTCTTAATGTTCTTGCAACTGTCCCTTGGTTTGGTAATACTGAAAATGCCATCCAAATATTTAGCACACCAAATATTATTGCTACTTTTACTACTATTGATATTATTGCACTTAAAACATAATTTATTCCTTTATTTGTATATAAATACTTCATAAGCATTATTAAGGAAAAATTTCCAAGCCAAATTCCTGGTATCATAAATATTGTAACCTTAGTCAAGCTTCCAAATATATATCCACTTCCTATTGCAGACAAACTTGGTAATGTAGCGATTAATAATATCCTTCTCCAACCCTTTAAATTTATCCCTGTCATTATTAATGCAGTATTTACTATACTTCCCACTATTATTTGTGAATTATTTGCAATCCAGCTTGTTTTTCCAAATAAAACTTGCAATAATTGTGGTACTACTGCTGGAACTAATAATGCTCCCAAAACAATTAAAATAATTTGTATTATTTCTCCTATTTTTGAAAGTTCATATGCTTTTTTATTTACAACTTGCTCCATTTAAATTCTTCCCCCTTATTTTTATTTTATTCTTTAGTTTTATAAATTTTATTTTAGCATAAGTTTTTAAAAATGTATACTCTAATTTTTAATTTTTTATGGTAATTTATAAATCCAATACTAGCATATTATTTTCAATTTTGTAAATAATATTAAAAAATGAAAAAGGAGAATTTTAATGGATAATATATTAAAGAATTTAAATATTTTTTTAAGTGACTTAAATGTTTTTTACCGCAAATTACAAAATTATCATTGGAATATAAAGGGAAAGGATTTTTTTATAGTACATCCAAAATTAGAAGAATATTATACAGAAATAAATACATTAATAGATGAAATTGCTGAACATATTTTATCTTTAGGTGGTCAGCCTTTAGGTTCTTTAAATGATTATTTAAATACAACAAAAATAACAGAAGCTGAAAATAAAAAGGTTGATTCTACATTAGTATATAATGAATTAATAAAAGATTATTCGAAATTATTGCAAGACACAAAAGACATTAAGATTTCAGCAGATTCACAAGGAGAACATAAAACATCTGCTATGATGGATAATATTATTGAAAATTATAGTACAAAAATATGGATGCTTAAACAAAATTTGGAATAAAAATTAATAATGCGACCTAAAGTCGCACATTTGGAGCTCCCAGGGAGAATCGAACTCCCGACCTACAGGTTACGAATCTGTTGCTCTACCAACTGAGCTATGGAAGCATTTGCATAGGCGCTATTTAGAAAATAGCGCCTAAATTTATTCGTTTTTTATTCTAAAAATGTCTACCTGTATTTTTATCTTGTGTTGAATCTAACTCTAAATTTCCTGATATTTGTTGCTCTACTGTTTTAACTTCACTTTCTTTTGATGATACAGCTTCAGTATTTAATCTTGTTATTTCTGCAACTTTTTCTACTATTATTCTATATCTTTTATAATCTAATACTAAATAAACTGATAAACCTACTAAAGCTCCACAACATAGAATTAATGATCCCATTACAAGTTTATATTGATTATCTCCAAACCAATTAGATATTTTACCAATTAAACCTACTTTTTGTTTAGCTTCTTTGTTAACTGTAATTGTATATTTTAATACTTCATCCTCTTCTTCTTCGCTCTCTGTTGGCATTGTAACAGTTATTGTGATTGTATTTTTACCTTCTTTTAATAATTCATTGCCTGTTACTTCTATTTTAGCATCTTCTAGGTTTACCAACACCTCTACATTTAGCTTATAAATTAAATGTGATATATCTTCTAAAGTATATTCAAATACATCTACTGCAAAAGCTGGATTTAATGTTAATTCTTTTATATTTCCATTTTCATCTTCATATGAAACCTTAATATTAGTTACACTTAGACCTTCTCTTTGTCTATTTACATTAAGAATATAATTTGCAGTTGTTCCATCTTCTGCTGTTACTACTATAGTTATTACATTTTTTCCTACTTGTAATTCCTCTGGTACTCCTTCAAGTTTATAGCTTGCTTTTGAGTTATTAACTGTTGGAACTATTGTAACAGTTGTAATATCATTTGTAACAACTACATTATATTCTTTATCATTTGAATTAAATTCTGGATAAATTTCAAAACCCTCAACAACTAATGATTTTAATGTAGCATCATCAGATTTTTTTTCTTCTGGTTCTGGAGTAGTTTCATTTGTTGTTGGTTTATTATTATCAGTAGTTGGTTTGTTATTAGTATTAGGTGTATTATCAGTTGATGGTGTACTAGGAGTACTTGGTGTTTCTGGAACAACTGGTGTTGATGGTTCTGGCTCTGGGGCTGGTGCTGGATTATTTACATTTACTGTTACAGATGTATTAATTCCACTATTTACATCTGTAGCTCCATCTGTTACATCTCCAGTTAAGGATACAGTATATGTCCCTGCGCTTGATGTGTTTAAAGAATATGTTCTTGTTGTTGATGTATTATTTCCCTCAGGTTCATATCCAACTATTTTCCCTCCTGAAACTCCATTTCCGCTAACATTTAAATTCCATGCAGCAGCATTAATATTTACTGTTATTGTTACACTATCTCCTACTGTTGCAGTTGTTTTTGTTGCTCTTATACTTGCGCTTGCTGCTTGCACTTTAGAGCTTATCCCTATTATCGCTAACATAAATATTGCAAATATAATTGCTTTTAATTTTGTTTTCATTATTCTTCCTCCTTATTTTTTGTAGGGGTCGGTCTTGACCGAACCACGGGCTAGTCAAGACTAGCCCCTACATTTTACATTTCAAAAATATATTTATAACGTTATACTTCCTGTTTCGTTTAAATATTTTACAACTTTTAATAAATCAGCTGAATTTGTTATTCCATCATTATTACAATCTGCTGCTCTTAAATTAGCTCCTTCTAAAATAGCTGTTTCATTTAAATGTTTAACTATTTTTAATAAATCTGCTGAATTTATTATTCCATCTCCATTTGGATCTCCCAATATTACCAAAGAATAATTATTTTCATTTAAAGTAATATTAGCTCCTGTTGCAAACTTTTCGCTGTTATTTGTTACACCTTGCATACTTTCAATTGTTGTTCCTGGTGCAATTATTATATTATTATCTTCTATTTTGCAATTATCTGGTATAACATCTACTTCTGGCTCTTCTGGAATAGTTGGAGCATCTGGAACTTCTGGTGTCTCAGGCACTTCCGGTTCAGTTGTTTCACTTTTTAAAAATTCAGATGCTAAATATCCCTGTGTTCCATCTTCTAATTCTACTCTATACCAATAATAATCGTTTATTTTATAATTCATTTTATCAATAATTGTAACTTTTGTTCCTGCTTGTAATGTGGCTTTTATTTTAGTCGAATTGATTCCTGGTCCATTTCTTAAATTTACACCTTCTAAAATTTCTGTTTCTTCATTTACTGTTACAACATCATCAACCAGAGTCAAATATTGTGAACCATCTGTATCTGTTCTAGCAGCATAACCAATAATAATTCCTGTTCCATTATCATAAACAACTTTATCCCAGTATCTACCATCTTCAGACATTTTAATTGCTTTTTCTATTCTTAGTACTACTGTACCTTTATCTACTGAGCAAAGTATAGTTGCAGAACTTGATGCTGCTTCTCTAATCTTTAATGCAGAATAAGCAGTTGTTATTTTTACATTTTCAGTAACAATTTCCATTTCTACTGTATCTGGACTTGGAGAAATTATATCTGGCATATTTTCGTATACTGGTATTATAAAATTAAAGCTACAATCTAACATTCCTAAATCTCTATAAGCTACATATGTGCTATATCCTTCTGAATATGGTGCTGATACATTTTGCATATATTGGTGATAATATAGTCCTCCTGCACTATCCACTTGATATTTCTCTAAATATAAACTATCTTGATAATTGCTTATATATTCATCTGCTAAAAATGTTGCTCCACCTTTTATTGAAAGTTCTGGAGTCGTCCACCCCTCTTGTTTCGCATGTGTTAATCCATTTTTTATAATTGTTGCTGAATTTCCACCGGCAGCTTTTATATTAAAATAATTATAGTGCCCTACTAAATCTGTACATTCATTTCCTTCACTATCAGTATATGTATAATTTCCATTAACTAAACCACTTGTCCCATTTCCTTGTTCTTGTTTCATTCTAGATGCTAAGTGATAAGGGCTAACACCAGCGTCTTTAGCTGCATCCATAATTATTTGTGCATATGATTTTTCTATTATTTGCTCATTTCCTTCTGTATCAATATATGTAATAGTATCCTTATCCATGAATGTTCCTCTTAATATTCTTTCAACACCATCTATAGTTTGTGTAGATTCATCATATGATAAAGTTTCAAAAGCAAATATATATCTTTCTGTTAGCCAATTTCTAACATCCATATAATATGAAACTGTAGATTTTGAAGCACAATGCCATGTACCATTATCATATGCTTTTAATCCACAAATAGAACATAACCATGGAAGTGAAGTAGTTTGAACTAAACTTCTTCCGTGCAATGCTTCGGTTTCATTATAAATTACTGTACTCCAATCCAAACCTGTATATAAAATTGTAAAAGTCCAATTTGGATGTGTTTTTTTTAGTTCATTTATTAAGTTTGCAACACCTGGATAGCTTTCAGCAGTTAATGAGTCTAAATTTGTTTCTCTTCTTCTTTCCGTAGCTGCATATATATTATTATTTATAAGAATTCCTAGTAGATAGTAAATTAACATTGTAAATATTAAAATACTACATACAAATTTCCTCTTTTTTATCATTTT
The DNA here is from genome assembly GCA_045593405.1 of Clostridia bacterium. Classification (GTDB taxonomy): domain Bacteria; phylum Bacillota; class Clostridia; order TANB77; family CAG-508; genus UMGS1933. The sequence goes on along the minus strand of JAZNWN010000001.1, from coordinate 7,319 downwards.
TTCCTCTCCTGTATATTAAATATTTTGAACAATTATAGTATATCGTATCGAAAAAATATAGTCAAGGAAATTTAATAAAAATAAGCTGGTAGTTTCTGTTATTTTAGGTAAATAAAAAAAGATGGTTTTTCCATCTTCTTTTATTATTGTATACCATATTTCTTTTTAAATTTATCTGCTCTACCACCTGTTGTTTCTCTTTTTAAGTTACCTGTCCAAAATGGATGACAATTTGAGCAAACATCAACTTTTAAATCTTTTTTTGTAGATCCTACTTCCATTACATTACCACAAGCACATGTAATAGTTGTTTTTTCAAATTTTGGTTGTATTGATTCTTTCATTTTAAGTGTTCACCTCTTCCTTACTTTTTTAACAAAACTTTATATATTCTATCATATTTGTTTTTATTTTGCAAACTCTTTTAGTTTTTTTCTTCTGATTTTTGTAATATTGATATTCTTGATTTAACTGCTTCTATTGTATCATCAAAAGAAACTACTTTAACAAGTTTTGATATTCCATTTATCAAACATAATATTATTACAATTATTAATCCGATTTTTTTCCAATATTTGGCTAACATTTTTATCACCTACTTAACAATTATACTTTTATTTATGCATTTTGTCAATATTTATGTGAATTTTTGTGCATACTAAATAAGGAAAATAATAATTTATATGATAATATAATAATTTTAAAATTTTAGCCGTTTTGTATATTTTATAAAAAATTAACATTCGACAGCCCTTTGAGGCGGGGGAATACCCGCGTATGCCGTGGAGAATTTAATTTTTTAGAAAATTATACAAAAGGTAGACTGAAAATTACATAAATTATTATTTACTAACATTATGTTGTCCGAGGTGTTTTATGAAAAAAATTTTTATATTCTTTAGTTCTATTTTTTTATGTCTTGTTTTAGTTGGTTGTTCTTCAAGTAAAACTATTGAAAACACTTATAATAATTCTTCAAATAATACAACTTATCAAACTGAAAAAGTTAATATTAAACCTAAGGAAGAAATTATTAATTCTTTTTCTACAAATATATTAGATAAAGATTCTGGTAGACAAACAAATATCAGTATAACTTGTTCTACTTTAAACGGAACTATTGTTAAATCTGGAGGAACATTTTCTTTTTGTGATACTGTTGGCAAAGCAACTACTGATAAAGGTTACAAAGAAGCTAAAATTTTTGATGCTGATGGAAATGTTACTATGGGATTAGGTGGCGGGAACTGCCAAATAAGTAGCACTTTATATAATGCTGTATTACAAAACTCTAATTTCGAAATTGTTGAAAGACATCCTCATAGCAATCATGTAGAATATGTTGAAGAGCGGTAAAGATGCTGCTGTTGCATGTGGTAGCGTAGACTTTAAATTTAAAAACAATTATAATTTTGATATAAGAATTGATGCATCAACTGATGGCGAGCAAGTTTCTATATCTATTATTAAAATCTAATTCTATTTTATTTTTATTTTGCATACATTTTAAAAGTACATTAAATTTATGGAGGTTTGTATGCAATTTTTTAAAAATAAATCTATATTTTTCTTTATAATATTAATTACTTTTTCTATAATACTACCTTTTTATTCTTATGGAACTAATACCACTTCCTATGTTTGGTCTGAAATTTCTAGTCCCATTGTAACAACTTCTTCTTTATTATCTGAAAGTGAACGGTAATTCTTTAAACCTCACTTCAGGTAGTGCTATTTTAATTGAGCAATCAACAGGCACTGTTCTTTACGAACACAATATTCACGAACAGCTTCGTCCTGCTAGTGTTACAAAAATAATGACTGTTCTTTTAATTATGGAAGCTTTGGATAATGGAACTTTAACATTGTCTGATCAGATTCCTTGCAGTGAAAACGCATCTTCAATGGGTGGCTCTCAAATTTGGCTTGACACTACAGAAACACTTACTGTAGATGAAATGTTAAAAGCAATTTGTGTTGTTTCTGCAAATGATTGCTGTGTTGCTATGGCAGAATATTTATCTGGTTCTGAAGAACTTTTTGTTGAACAAATGAATGCAAAAGCAAAAGAGCTTGGTATGAATGATACTTGTTTTAAAAACTGTCATGGAATTGATGAAGACGGTCATGTAACTTCAGCCTACGATATATCAGTTATGTCCAAAGAGCTTTTAAATAATCATCCAGAGATTACTAAATATACAACAATTTATATGGATACTCTAAGGAATGGTGAATCTTCCTTGGTAAACACTAATAAACTTGTAAGAAATTATTCTGGTGCTACTGGTCTTAAAACTCGGTTCTACTTCTCTTGCTTTATTTAATTTATCTGCTTCGGCAACTAGAGATAACTTATCTTTAATTGCTGTAATAATGCGTGGAGAGACTTCTGCTATAAGATTTTCAGAAGCTACAAAACTGTTGGACTATGGCTTTAGCAAATTTGAATTTGTTAAATATAGTAATAAAGGTGATGTGGCCAAAAGTATAAATGTAGAAAAGGGAATTTCTGAAAATGTAAATATCATTTTCAATTCAGATGCTGGAGCATTAATTCCAAAGGGGCAATCATCTAATATTACAACTACTATAAACTTACCAGATACTTTTCAAGCGCCAATTGAGGAAGGTCAGGTCCTAGGTAATGTTACATATTCTTTTGGTAATGAAGTTCTTGGCTCTGTGGATTTAATTTCTGCAAACTCTGTTCCTAAATTAAATCTTGGTAATATGATGGCATGTGTTTTAGATAAATGGATTAGTTTGTTGAGATAAAAACTTAATGTAAAAATTATTCTTTTTTTAAATGTGTAGGGGCGCAATCATGCGCCCCTACATTTTCAATCATCATTTTTCAATATTTTTTTTGGATTTATTGTTGTTATTTCATATATTTTTTCTTCTGTAATTATTTTTTTTAATTTTTTTAAAATTTGTGGAACAAGTTGATATATCGTTCCTTGTTTATGAGTATCTGTTCCTAAAAAAGATATTAAATCCATTTTTAATAATTTTTTTAATGCTTTTTTAGCCTCTTTTCCATATAAACCAACAGTACTTCCATAATTTGATTGCAACATACATCCTTCTTCCACTAATTGCATTGCATATTCAATATTATCTTGTATGCATTTATATCTTTCTGGATGTGCAATAATTATAGTATAACCCATATTCCTTAATACAAATAATATATTATCTACATTTCTCATTGTTGTATTCATAGGAAATTCTATTAAAATATATCTACTATTGGCTAAAGTTATAACTGTTCCATTTCTTAATAATTCATCTAATTCTTCTGCAATATATATTTCCATTCCTGAATGAAGTTTAATATCTAAATTCTTTTCATCAACTATTTTTTGCAATGATTTTGTCCAAAAATCAACTTCTGAACCCGGTGTTTCATAATAATTGGTTATATAATGTGGAGTTAATATAATATCAGTAAATCCGAGCTTCTTTTGCCTCTTTAATTAACTCAAATGTTTCTTCTACATTTTTTGAACCATCATCTATGTTAGGAATAATATGTGAATGAATATCTATCATATTCTATCTCCTATTTTTTTAAGTATTTATTTAATTCTTCTATTATTTCTTGTGTTCTTTCATGAGAAATATTATCTTTTTTCTCAAAAATAAAATCTGTTTTTGTTACACTTGAAGTTGAATCGCTATTATTTGTTTTTGCTATAGGATTCTTTTTTACAGTTGCAGGTACATTTGTGCTACTATAATAATATGTTTCCATATATTTTTTTGCATTTATCGGAACTTTATTTAAAATAATTCCTGCTATTTTTCCTCCAACATCTTCTATGTCTTTTTTAACTTTTTCTAGATTTTCTTTTTTTGTATCATTATGTGATGTAACTATAACTGTTGAATCCACTAATCTTGCAACTATCAAAGCATCTGTTACAAGTAAGCTTGGTGTACCATCGAAAATTATAAAATCAAAAACATCTTTTAATTTATCAATCATGTCAACTGTTGTTTCTGAAGCTAGTAATTCAGATGGGTTTGGTGGAATATTTCCAGCAGGTACTAAAAACAAATTTTGTACTTCTGTTGCTCTAACATATTTTAAAATATCTAAATTTTCATGTTTTCCTGTTTCATCTATTCCAGATAAAAAATTAGATAATCCCATTCTGTTTTCAATATTAAATATTTTATGCTGTCTACCTTTTCTCATATCTGCATCAATAATTAAAACTTTTTTTCCTGCTTGTGCAAAAGTAATTGCTAAGTTTGCTGTAATCCAGCTTTTCCCTTCTCCTGGCATTGTTGAAGTTACTAATAGTGTTTGCATAGATTTTTTTGAATTCATAAATTGTATATTAGTTCTTAATGTCCTAAAAACCTCAGCAATTGGTGATTTAGGAGTTCTTTGCGTAATTAATTCTCTTCTCATTATCTTTTTCCTCCTTTTTCTTCTGTATCATAAACTGGTATAGATGCTAATACTTTTAATCCTGTTATTTTTTCTATATCTGCTTCTGTTTTTACAGTATTATCAAGCATATTTATTAATAATACATATCCACATGCAATTACAACTCCAATAAATGCAAAAATAACTATATCTTTTGTATGATTAATATTGCTTGGAGTTTCATCTGCTTCAGCTTCATCAACAACATAAACATTGTTAATTTTATATATATCTGCTACTTTAATGCTAAACACTTCTGCTATTTTATTTGCAATTGTTTCAGCATAATTTGGATTTGCATTTGTTACAGTAATTTTTATCATTTCTGTATCTGTAACCTCACTTACTTTTATACTGTTTTTTAATGAATTTTCATTTAAATCATTAATATTTAGCGCATTTATAACTTCTCTTAAAACAGCTTTACTCTTTATAAGCTCACTATACGTAGATACAAGTTTTGAGTTTAAAGTCAAATCTGTTTGGGTAATTGAATCTTCTCCTTCTGAATCACTATTTACTTGTGTTAATAATAAAGTAGTATAAGATGAATATTGAGGGTCTACAATAAAATAAGAATATACTGCTCCTATCACTATAGCGACAAGTAGTATCACTAGAATTTCTAATTTTCTTTCCCAAAAAACATTAAATAATTCTTTTAAGTCAAGTTCTTCCATTTATCTTCTTCCTTCCTTAGTAAATTTACTAAACTATTATATATGTTTTTGTATATTTTTTGCAATAGATTTTATAAATTTTTATCTAAATCTTTTTTATATGAATTTATTACTCAATTTATCCACAAACTCCTTATTATCAACCAATCCCAATATCATCCAAAACAATGGGGCAACTCCTATTGTACTTATGTTGAAGAAAGCTTGTACTAAATAACTAATTATAGTTAAACAAATTATAAAATACACTTTATTATTTAATACTAATTTGACCTTTGAGAATAAAATTAGTCCAATAAATATTAAATAACATATTAATGCTGGTATTCCCAATGTGGCAGCAATATGTAAATATTCATTATGAGCTTTATCAAATTTCGTACCAGTTTTTTGCATAAAATCAAATATTTCTTCTTTACAGTTTTCTATTAAGCCTCCAAATAAATTATCTGGTCCTGAGCCATATATTGGCTGTTTGATTATATAGTTAAGTGTAATTTTCCAAATTAAAATCCTTCCAGAGCCTATTGTTCCTATGTTTTCATCCGCTTTTATTTGAGTTAAATCGCCTTTTATTTGTTCTAATTTTGTTATAGGATCATTTGTGCTATTTATATCTGCATTAATAACAGTTTGTGGCACAAAACCAAATCCTCCAAATAAGTATATACAGATTATAATAAATAATATCAATAAAATAATAGCTCTTTTAAAAAATGTTTTATTTTTTTGTTTTATTAAATATATCAAACCTATTAATCCTATTATTGAAAAAGCGACCCATGCACTTCTTGTTCCAGAAGCAATCATATTAAAAAACATTATTAAACTTAATATAAAACTCTTTTTATTACCATTAAAAATAAAAACTGTACAAGATATTGGCAAACTCAAACTTATAAAACTTCCAAAAAAATTTGAGTTTCCAAAAGTAGAGCAAATTCCTTTATTAAATAAAGGATATAAAGTATTATAACTTACATGTTTTTGTACTATTCCTAAAACTCCTATTATTATTGAAACATAAAACATTATATTTAAAAATATTTTTGTTTTTTCATATTTTAAAAATTTTTTTGAACACATGTAAATTACTACATAAGTAATAAACATTAGTAAACCTTCATACCTATTTTTTGCTCCTAATATAGAATTTCTTATATTGTTTGATAATACCGTACTTATAAAAGCTAGTCCTAGGAAAATCAAAATTATAATATCCTTTTTATCTATTGTAAGAGTTTTATAACTTGCAAGTAAAAGTATTAATAATGCTAGTCCAGATATTAATAGAACTATAAGTTTTAATATATTATAATTTTCAACAACACTATTTGGTAAAATAAGCAATGGTGCTAATATAGCAACTAAGGTTAAAATTACAGTTATTGTTTTTTGTTTCATTTGTATCTCCTCTTCCGCTTTTTCTTTATAAATTATATTATATAATTTTTTTTAATGGAAGGGTTTTTTGTTTTTTATAATAAATTTATTATATTATGTGTAGGGGGCGACGTCCTCAGCGAACCGAAAACCAAAAGCTTCTATTGTTTAAGCTCTATCGGGGACACTAGCTCTCTACAAAATTTCCAATATAGTTTAATTCTATAAATTAGCATCATCCTAATCATACACCTCTGTTGCTTTTACTACTAACCTTTTTATCGCACCTGTTGTACATGTAATTAATGTTACATCTCTATTTCCATATGTTTCTTGATTTAAACATTCCACTTCATCAGGGTACACTTTATATATATCAGTAACCATATATTCTACTTTTTGCCCATACATATTTGTTAGTATAATAGTATCATTTATTTCTAATTTTTTTAAATTTCCAAACATAGTAGTTTTATTATAATTATGTCCTAATACACAAAAATTTCCAGCCTCATTAATATTTGGTCCCCAAAGTTTTGTTACAGATTTATTTAAACTATCATCATTTGTTTCTGATAATATATATGTGCTTAAATTTATTTTAGGAATTTCTAATTTTCCAATCACTTCAAATCCATCTATATCGTCCTCAAATATTTTTGTAGGAATCACTTCTTCTTTATGATCTTCTGTATGTACTATTGTTTCTATCTTTGGTATATTCTCAGTATCATTTATTATCTCCAGTTTGTTTATTTTTTTCTTATATATTACAGACCATATAAAAAAAATAATTGCAATTAATAATA